>CP144787.1:0-313940 GCA_036689305.1 Candidatus Stammera capleta
TTGATTTGTATCCTTATATATACAGATCCTATTATGCAATAAACTATATTAATAAAAATAAAGCAAACTATAAAAGTTCAATGTATGTATTTTTTGGAATGATTTATAGAAAATACATAAATTTAAAACCTAACTATATTATTTTTATATCAGATTATTCTAAAGAAAATTTTCGAAATAAAATATATAAAAATTATAAAGCAAATAGGAAATTAATCGATGATAATTTAAATACATATATTATATGTGTTAAAAAATTTTTTAAAAAATTAAATTTAAATATAATTACTTTAAAAAATTTTGAAGCTGATGATTTAATCAGCAGTTATATATCAAAGATTAAAAATTTTTTTAAAAAAAATTATACTATATACATATTATCAAATGATAAAGATTTTACTCAATTAGTAAATAAAAATGTTTTTTTAATAATTAAAAAAGATAATATTTTAGATATTAAAGAAGTACAAAAAAAATATGGTGTTCTACCATATTTAATAAAAGACCTTTTAACTTTAAAAGGCGATAAATCAGATAATATACCTGGTATTAAAGGAATAGGATCAAAAAACATAATAAATATCTTGAATAATATTGGAAATATAAAAAAAATATATAAAAATTTAAATAAAATTAAAACATTAAAATTAAAAAATTGTAAAAAAATAATAAATTTATTTAAAAACAATAAAGTAAAAATTTATTTAAATAATAAACTAATTAATTTAAAAAATAATTTAAATTTTAAGTTTCAAATAAGAAAACATAAAATCTCAACTTCCTATTTTAAAAAAATATACCTGTATTTAAAATATTTTGAGTTTAATAAAAATTTTTAAAAATTAAAATTTAAAATTAAATACAGGTATAAAATGTAAATATATTGAAAATAAAATTAATTTATTAATTTACTTCTATAGTTCTTGTTTTTATAATTTTATAACCATTATGTAATTTATTTTTTATTTTACTTATTTTAGTAGTATTTGTATCAATAAAATTTCTTATATTATTTTTAGGATATTCAATTTTAGTAACATTAGAAATTTTGTTTTCTTTTCTAGGTATTCTATAAATTAAATAAAAACTTAATGATTTGTTATTTGGTATTTGTTCTAAAACTCTTGCACTACCAATTTTATAAAACCATTGATAATCTAATCTAAAAGTTAAATTATCATTTACATCATATTCTGTACCTAAACTTAAAGTTGGGGAAAATTTTTTATTATATATATCATCAAAAACTTTGTTAATTTTATTTTCCTTTTTAAATAAAACTGTTGAATATATACCTCCTATTCTAGTATATATTTTAAAATTATGAAATAATGGAAGATCTATTTTAGCTAACAAACCTAAAGCTTTAGATTCAAGAGTACCTGATATGAATTTTCCAGTTAAAACTGATTTATCAAACCAATCATATCCTATTTCAACATTAAAAATTTTATTAAATCTATATCCAGCTAAGATACCGTTAGTTATGGTATTTGGATTTATAATACCTGTATCTATTTTAAATTCTTGATCTATAAACATTAAATTAGAAAATCTTGATAAACCTGTTTTATTTCCTATATAAAATTGTTTAAAAGATTTTTCTTTCTTTTCTATATTTTTTTTTTTTAATTTTATATTTTTGTGAATTAAATTAGATTTTTTATTACAAAATGTTTTTTTTAATAAATTAGTTTTAGCATGTAAATTACTTACTAATAAAAATGTAAGTATAAATAAAATTATTTTCTTCATAAATATCTTCTCTTAGTTTTATTTATATTATAATAATATAATTATATATTAATTAACTAAATGATATAATATGTAAAATAAAATTATTATTATTTAATATTTTATTTAAATTTAAGTATGTATAAGATCTAAATATTTATTTAAATATGATAAAATATATGCTTATTTTATTACTAATATATTAGTAATAAGTTTGTTGTTTTTTTTTGAAAAAAAATTTAGTAATATATTAAAATAATAAAAATTATTATAATTAGGTAAGTAAATGCTCAAACAAAATATAAAAATAAATTTAAATAATGGTTTTCACATAAGACCAGCTACAAAATTTATTAAAGAAGCTAAAAAATTTTCTTCTAAAATTAAAATACAGTTAAAAGATAAAATTATAAATGCCAAAAGTTTATTAGAATTACAAACTTTAGGTATTTCTAAGGGTTCTGAAATAATTTTAATAGCTGATGGAAAAGATGAATTTAATGCAATTAAATATTTATCAAAATTAATTAATTTATTAGAATAATAAGTTTTTTAAAATTATGTTATTTATTAAAATATTTTAATTTATTTAAATTTATGGAAAATTATTTTCTTTATGTATTTTAATTAACATATTTATGTTTTATCAGAATTTTAAGGTAAATTTTTTATGGTTACAAAAGGTATTGTAGTATCTTCTGGATATGCTTTTGGAAATGCTTTTATTTTTTGTGAAAAGAAAATAAATATTAATTTTAATAAAATAAATATAAATAAAGTAGATTGTGAATGTAAGCTTTTTTTAGAAGCTCACAGAAAAACAATTGTTCAACTAAAAGATATAAAATCAAGTATATATTTAAAGGATAAAAAATTATTATTTGATGGTTATATTATGATTTTAGAAGATAAAAATTTAAAAAATGGAGTTTTAAATTTAATAAAAGAAAAATATATACATGCAGATGCTGCTGTTCATTTTATTATAGAAAAACAAATTAATGCTATTAAAAAAATAGATAATAATTATTTACAGGAGAGAATTATAGATATACTAGATATAAAAAAAAGATTAATTTTTAATATTAATAATATTGATTTGGTAGATTTTAATTTTTTAAATGAAAAAAATAATATTATAATTGTTGCTAAAGATTTATCTCCCGCTCAAGTTATGTTATTCAATTTAAAGAAAATTAAAGGGTTTATAACACAGTTAGGTAGCATTACTTCGCATACTTCTATAATATCTAAATCTTTAAAGTTAACTGCTATAATAGGTGTAAAAAATATATTAGATTTAGTTAAAAACGGAGATTTTTTGATTCTTGATGGTGTAGAAAATAAAATTTATATTAATCCTTCTAAAAAAAAAACATATTTTTTAAAAAATAAATATAATAATTTTATTTTAAATAAAAAAAAGTTATTAAAATTAAGAAAATTAAAGTCTATCACAAAGGATGGATATAAAATCAAATTATTAGCAAATATAAGTAATATTAATAATTTAAATATTATATTAAAAAATGGTATTGAAGGTATAGGATTATACCGAACAGAATTTTTATTTATGGATAGAAAATCTTTTCCTTCAGAAGAAGAACAATTTATTGCATATAAAAAAGTAGCTCGATTTATGGGTAAATACGTTGTTACTATTCGTACAGTAGATTTAGGTGGTGATAAATTTTTACCTTATATGAATTTTCCTAAAGAAGATTCTTCTTTTTTAGGTTGGAGATCAATACGTATATATATGGATAGAATAGATATATTACATACCCAATTAAAGGCGATTCTAAGAGCATCTATATATGGTAATATTAGAATAATGTTTCCTATGATTATTTCTATTGAAGAAGTTATGTTTTTAGAAAAAGAAATTGAATATATTAAATCTAAATTAGATAAAGAAAGAAAATTATTTAATAAAAAAATTAAAATTGGCGTTATGATAGAAACTCCAGCTGCTGCTATTATTTCTAATCATTTAGCTAAAAAATTAGATTTTTTTAGTATAGGAACTAATGATTTAACTCAATATACCTTAGCTGTAGATCGAAATAATACTATGATTTCACATCTTTATAATCCATTATCTCCTTCTGTAATAAAATTGATTAAATTTATTGTTGATTCTGTTCATTCTGAAGGTAAAAAAATAGGTATGTGTGGGGAATTATCTTCTGATAAAAAAGCATTATTATTGTTAATAGGATTAGGTTTGGATGAGTTAAGTATGGATTTAGTTAATGTATTAGAGATTAAAAATATAATACGTAATAGTTATTTAAAGAATGCTCGAAAAATATCTAAAAAAATTTTATTAAAATCAACTTATAGTAAAATATTACCTTTATTAAATAAATATTAATAATTTTGCCCAGAGGCGGAATTGAACCGCCGACACGAGGATTTTCAGTCCTCTGCTCTACCAACTGAGCTATCTGGGCTGATTTATTTATTAATTATTTCTTTCTTCATCCACTTATAATATTCATTATTTACGTTATTTACTTTTAAAGAAAATATTTCTGGTATTTTATATGGATGAATATTTTTTATAATTTTATATATTTTTTTTTCTAAATATAAAAATGATTTTAATAAAACTTTTATTTCTTGTGTTTTTTCTAATTTTCCATTCCAATAATAATACGAGGTAATTTTATTAATTATATTAATACAAGAGATAAGTTTTTTTGTGAAAAATATTTTTTTAATATCATTAAAAATATTTTTATTAGGTAAAGTACAGACTATAATTATTACTTTATCTTTAGATGTACGCATTATATTTTATATAATATTAAATATTAAATTAAGTTTTAGTGTATAATATATTATTTATATTGTCAAATTATACTGTTTTTATATTTTTTTGTTTTACCCTTGAAACTTACTTTTTAACCTATATTAATTATTATAGTTAATTATTATTTAATAAAATATTTAAATATAAAGGAGAATTATTAACAAATGAAAATTCGTCCATTACATGATCGTATTATTGTAAAACGTAAAGATATTGAATCTAAATCAGCTGGAGGAATAGTTTTAACTGGTTCTTCAGTTAATAAATCTACTCGTGGTAAAGTGATAGCTGTTGGTAAAGGTCGTATATTAGAAAATGGTAAAATTAAACCTTTAGATATTAAGGTAGGTGATAATATTATTTTTAGTGATGGGTATAGTGTAAAATCAGAAAAAATTGATGATAAAGAAGTATTAATCATGTCAGAAAGTGATGTTTTAGCTATTATTGAATAATAATTTATATTTTATTTATTTTTAATTAATATTTAAAAGGAAATAAAAATGGCAGCTAAAGATGTTAAATTTGGTAATGATGCTAGAATTAAAGTTTTACGTGGTGTAAATATTTTAGCAGATGCAGTAAGAGTAACTTTAGGACCTAAGGGTCGTAATGTTGTTTTAGATAAATCCTTTGGTGCACCTGCTATTACTAAAGATGGTGTTGCGGTAGCTCGAGAAATAGAATTAGAAGATAAATTTGAGAATATGGGTGCTCAAATGGTTAAGGAGGTAGCTTCTAAAGCTAATGATGTTGCTGGTGATGGAACTACTACAGCTACTGTATTGGCGCAATCTATAGTTAATGAGGGATTAAAAGCGGTAGCAGCTGGTATGAATCCAATGGATTTAAAGAGAGGAATTGATAAAGCTGTTAATGCTGCAGTAATAGAATTAAAGAAGTTATCAGTTCCTTGTTTAGATTCTAAAGCTATTGCACAAGTAGGTACTATTTCTGCAAATGCTGATGAGACTGTTGGTAAATTAATAGCTCAGGCTATGAAAAAAGTTGGGAAGGAAGGTGTTATAACTGTAGAGGAAGGAACGGGATTACAGGATGAATTGGATGTTGTTGAAGGAATGCAATTTGATAGAGGTTATTTATCTCCTTACTTTATTAACAAAACAGAATCTGGTGTGGTAGAATT
Source organism: Candidatus Stammera capleta (assembly GCA_036689305.1). Taxonomy (GTDB): domain Bacteria; phylum Pseudomonadota; class Gammaproteobacteria; order Enterobacterales; family Enterobacteriaceae; genus Stammera; species Stammera capleta_AM. Next base: position 5,700 of record CP144787.1, read on the forward strand.
AGATAATCCATTTATTTTATTAATAGATAAAAAAATTTCTAATATCAGAGAAATGCTACCTATTTTAGAGGCTGTTGCAAAATCCAGTAAACCTTTGGTAGTTATAGCTGAAGATATTGAAGGAGAAGCTTTAGCTACTTTAGTTGTTAATACTATTAGAGGTATAGTAAAAGTAGTTGCTGTTAAAGCTCCAGGATTTGGTGATCGTCGTAAGGCTATGTTGCATGATATAGCTGTATTAACTAATGGTACTGTTATTTCTGAAGAAATTGGTATGGATTTAGAAAAAATAAGTTTAAATGAGTTGGGGGGTTCAAAGAAAGTTATTGTTAATAAAGATGCCACAACTATAATTGATGGATCTGGAAATCAAAAAGAGATATCTCTTAGAATTTCACAAATACGTCAACAAATAGATGAAGCTACATCTGAATATGATAAGGAAAAATTACAAGAAAGAGTAGCTAAATTAGCTGGTGGTGTTGCTGTATTAAAAGTAGGAGCAGCTACAGAAGTAGAAATGAAAGAAAAAAAAGCACGTGTAGAAGATGCTTTGCATGCTACAAGAGCTGCTGTAGAAGAGGGAGTTGTAGCTGGTGGTGGTGTTGCTTTAGTTAGAGTAGCTGAAAAATTATCTAATTTAACAGCACAGAATGAAGATCAAAATGTAGGTATTAGAGTTGCTTTGAGAGCAATGGAGTCTCCTTTGCGTCAAATAGTTTCTAATACTGGTGATGAACCATCAGTAGTTGCTAATAATGTTAAAGCTGGCAGTGGAAATTATGGTTATAATGCTGCTATAGAGAAGTATGGGGATATGATAGATATGGGTATTTTAGATCCTACTAAAGTTACACGTTCAGCTTTACAATATGCAGCTTCTGTTGCAGGGTTAATGGTTACAACGGAGTGTATGATTACAGATTTACCTAAAGAAGAGAAAACGCCAGAAATAAATAACCCAGGTAGTGGTGGTATGGGTGGTATGAATGGTATGAGTGGAATGAATGGTATGATGTAATATTTTTATAAAGTAAATTTTTTTTGTAAAATAATTTATGCATTCCTTTCTTCTTTATGTGTATAAAGAAGAAAGGATTTTTTTCATTATTATTAATTTGTATTTAAAATAATTGGAAACTTTAATGTTAATAAATTTAATAAATAAAAAACAAATAATTAAAGATTATTCTGATAATAAATATGATACTGGATCTACTAGAATACAAATAATATTATTATCTTATCGTATTATGAAATTACAAAAACATTTTATTTTAAATAAAAAAGATAAACATAGCAAAAGAGGTTTGTTGAAATTAATATCTAAACGTCGTAAGTTATTAAATTATTTAAAAATTAAAAATTATTTAAAATATAATGTAATTTTAAAAGAATTACAGTTACGTCATTAATAATTTAAGGGGTAATTTAAAAATTTTAATTTTTTTAAAGGGAAATTATTTTGTTACAATCTTTTATATATGAATTTGATTATGGGAAAAATAAAGTTAGATTAGAGACTGGTTTGATGGCTCGTCAATCTAGTTCTTCTGTTTTAGCTAGCATTAATGATACTGTTGTATTGGTAACTATTGTATTTAATGATGAGGTTAAAATAGATCAAGATTTTTTCCCTTTAAGTGTTTATTATCAAGAGAAATTTTATTCTAGTGGAAAAATACCCGGTAGTTTTTTCAGGAGGGAAGGTAGACCGAGTGATAATGAAGTAATTTTATCTAGGTTAATTGATAGATCTATTAGACCTTTATTTAGTTCTAAATATTTAAATGAAATACAAATAGTTGTGAATGTTATTTCTTTAGATTCTGAAATTCATACTGATATAATTTCAATTATAGGTGTTTCTGCTGCTTTAAGTATATCTAAAATTCCTATCGATTCTTTTTTAGGTGTAGCTAGGGTTGGTTATTTAGATAATAATTTTGTGTTAAATCCTTGTTTATCTCAAATAAATTTAAGTATGTTAGATTTAGTTTTATCAGGTACTAGGAAGGGAATTTTAATGATTGATGCTTCTTGTAATTTTTTAAAGGAAAAAGAGATATTGAATGCTATTTATTATGGTTATAAAAATATTAAAAATGTTATAAAGAATATTTCTATATTTTCTGAAAAATATTTTAATAGTAAAGTTAATGTTTTGAAAAAAACTGATATTCCTAGATATTTTTTATCTAAAGACATACTTAATATAATTAATAAATATAAGGGATATTTTAAAAAAGCTTATGATATCAGTAATAAAATTTTAAGAAATAAAAAAATAAAAGAAATAATTAATAATTTATTTATTAAATTAAATAATTCAAAAGAAATATTTTCTAAGTTTTTAGTTCTAGAGGAAATTCGTAAAATTGAACGTAAAATTTTAATAAATAAATTAGTTAATTTTAATAAACGAATTGATAACCGTGGATTAGATGAAATACGTGATATTGATATTAAAATAGGTTTATTACCTAAAAGAGTACATGGTTCTGCTTTATTTACTAGAGGTGATACTCAAGCATTAGTGACTGTAACTTTAGGTACATATAAGGATGCACAAAATTTTAATGATCTTTTTTTAGGAGATCGTTTAGATAAATTTATATTTCATTATAATTTTCCTCCCTATGCTGTAGGTGAAATTGGTAATATTGGTATTCCTAAGCGTAGAGAGATAGGACATGGATACTTAGCTAAAAAAGGTGTTTTTCCTGTTATGCCTGAAGTTAAGGATTTCCCTTATACTGTGCGTGTGGTATCGGATATTTTAGAATCTAATGGTTCTTCTTCTATGGCTTCCGTTTGTGGTGCATCTTTATCTTTAATGGATGCAGGGGTGCCAATAAAAGATTCTGTTTCTGGCATAGCAATGGGATTAATAAAAAATAATATTAATGATGAAGTTTTTATTTTATCAGATATAATAGGTGATGAAGATAGATTGGGTGATATGGATTTTAAAGTAGTGGGTACTAGTAGTGGAATTACAGCATTACAAATGGATATGAAGATAGCTGGAATTACATGTGAAATAATAGAAAAATCTTTATTAAAAGCTAAAGAAGGTAGATTATTAATTTTAGATAAAATGAATTCATTTATTTCTAAAGTTAATAGAAATTTATCTCCCTTTGCTCCTAAAATATATACTATAAAAATTAATAAAAATCAAATTAGGAATGTTATAGGTAAAGGAGGTTCTGTAATAAAATCTTTAACTGAAAGATATAATTGTGTAATTGAAGTTGAAAATAATGGTGTAATACAAATTACATCTAATAATAAAAAAAATATTATTAATGTTATTAATTATATTAAAGAGATTACGTCACAAGTTAAAATTGGTGTTATATATTTAGCTAAAGTAATTAGAATTGTTGATTTTGGTATTTTTGTTTCATTTTTAGGCAATAAGGAGGGTTTAATTCATATTTCACAGATATATATTAATAAAAATATTTTAAAAAATAGAAAAAGAAATAATAAAAATATATTAAATTTTTTTAAAATAGGGCAAAAAATTACTGTAAAAGTTTTAGAAATATGTTCTATAAATAATAAAATTAAGTTAAGTATGAGAATTTAATATTTTTTATAATTCTTTTAAGATAATTTAGAGATTCTGTCTTATATGATTAGTTTTGTTGTTAATAAATTATGTAATTTTAATATTTTTGGTTTTAGAAAGGAAATTTTACGTGTATTAGATGAAGTGGGTTTTAGAAAACCTACTGATATACAAAAAAAATGTATACCTTTATTTTTAAAAGGTCATGATATTTTAGGAATAGCTAAAACAGGAAGTGGCAAAACAGCAGCTTATATTCTTCCTATTTTAAATAAAATATCTAAAATAAATAAAATACAATCCTTGATTTTATTACCAACAAGAGAATTAGTTATACAAACTACTAATTTTTTTAATACATTTAATAAATATATTAAATTAAATATATTATCTTTATATGGAGGTCAAAAATATAATATTCAATTAAATTCTTTAAAGAAAGGTGTTCATATTATAGTAGCAACTCCTGGTAGATTATTAGATCATTTAAAATCTAATAATTTAAGTTTATCTGAGTTAAAAATATTAGTTTTAGATGAAGCTGATGAAATGTTACGCATGGGTTTTATAGAAGATGTAAAAAAAATTATATTTTATACTAATAAAAAAAGACAAAATATTTTATTTTCAGCAACTATGCCTTTTGTTATTAAGAAAATAGTATATGAATTAATGCGTAACCCCAAAGAAGTGTATGTTTCTAAAAAAAAATATAATATTCCTAGTAATATTACACAATATTATTGTTTAGTTTCTTATAAAAATAAACGTAATATTTTAATGAAATTTTTAGAATCTGAATTTTATTCAGCAGCTATAATTTTTGTACGTACTAAAATTTACACAACTGAATTATCTTCTTTTATAGAAAGTAGAGGTTATTCCTGTTTATTTTTAAATGGTGATATGACTCAAGATTTAAGAGAAAGAACTATTAATAAATTACGTAATGGTGAAATATTGATATTAGTGGCAACTGATATAGCTTCTAGAGGTTTAGATATAAAAAATATTAATTTAGTTATAAATTATGATATACCTATGGATATAGATTCATATGTACATAGGATAGGAAGAACTGGAAGAGTTGATGAAAAAGGTAAAACTATATTGTTTGTTAGTAATTCGAAAGAAAATAGATTTTTATTTTTTGTTAAAAAATATATTAAAAATATAAATAAAATTAATATTCCTAGTAATAAAGTTTTATTAAGAAAGCGTTTTTTAAAGATTTCAGATTTAATAAGTAATGTTAATTTAAGAAAGGATACTAAATTTTTTTTATTTTTAAATAAATTTTTAAATAAAATAATAAAACATCTTAATTTGGATATTAATAAAATATCTATATCTTTATTGGCATTAGTTTATGAGAGGTTTTTTTCTTTTATTTCTTTAGAAAAAAATAGAAACTTTAATAAATTTTAATCATATATTAAGTATGAATAATTTTTGGAATAGTATAGAAAAAAATATAAGAAAATATTTTTTTTTATATTTATTTACTTTAATAATATTTTTATGTAAATTAGTTATTTTATATTTTATTTTTCTTTATAGAAGAAAATTTTTATTATTATAGGTGATAATGGATTTGAACCATTGACCTTCTCCTTGTAAAAGAGATGCTCTACCAACTGAGCTAATCACCTTTATGTAATTAGTTAAATTGGAGCTGACGGGATTCGAACCCGTGTCCATAATATTTTATTTTTTTGTTCTACATGTTTATTTATTTTTTTTTATTAATTATAAATTTATAAAATAAAAAAATAAATTATTTATAATTTGTCTTTATAGTTTTCCTATTATAAAACAAGACTATTTATAATAGTATCTCTTTTAAAAAAAATATTTTTATATTTTAAAGAGAAATTATATAAAAATATTTTAGCCAGCTTATGCTGCTAAAGCGTAACTGCTTTTACTAATTTTTGCATTTATTAACGGTTTTTAACGCGACCTACCGTATCTCGACATGCACATATTAACATAAATATTATGTCAAAACCTATACAGCCCCATGAAATCTATTTATAAAATTTTACTATTAAAAATAAATTAAATCAATAAATATTTATTTTTTTTCTTTCTTTATTCCATATTTTTTGCATAATTTTTTTTTTTTTATCGAATTTTTTTTTTCCTTGAGCTAAAGCTATTTTAATTTTAAACCAAGGATTTTTAATAATTAACGATAAAATAATTATAGTATATTTCTTATGTTTTATTTTATTTATTAAATAATTAATTTCCTTTTTTTTTAATAATATTTTAATTTTTCTTTCTTCCTTAAGTTTTAAATTTTTTTTTATTTTTTTGATTTTTATACCTTTAGCATAAGGAATTTTATTTTTATTGATTAGTATAAAACCTTTTTCTAAATTTATATTTTTTTTGCGTATAGATTTTATTTCATATCCTTTTAATGATATACCGGCTATTATTTTTTTTTTTATTAAGTAATTAAATTTAGCTTTTTTATTATATATAATATTTTTTTTCATGTATTTTAGTATATTATTTTTAAATTTTTAATTTTTAATATAATATTGTAATTTTATATATTTTTTTATAAAAAATATTTTTATTAAATTATTGTTTTAAAATATTTAATATTTATAAATTATTAATATATAATATAATTTTGAAAATTTGTTTATATAATAATAAATTTATGGTATTTTGTATATGAATGCAAAAAAAAATGATGTAGAAAAAACATTTGATGATGTTAAAGAAAGATCTACTTTGGAAAGAGATTCATGTGAATTACATAATAATTTACATTTGAATTGTTTAGGGAATTTTAAAGAAAAAATAAAGTTTTTAAAAAAAAAGGTTATTAAAAAAAAAAAAAAAATTACTTATTTAAAAAATAAAATTATTGATTTAAAAAAAAATATTTGGGATATAGATTTACGTAATAAAGCTGAAATAGATAATATATGTAAACGTCATCAGAAAGATGTTACTAGTATTAGTAAATATTCTATTTCAAACTTTGCTAAAAGTTTATTATGTATAATAGATAGTTTACAGAATACTATAAATGTTTTTAAAAGTAAAGATATAAAAATTAATATAAATTCAGTGTATGAAGGTATAGAGTTAACTTTAAAAAATTTTTTATCTGTTATGAAAGATTTTGGTATTACTGTTATTAATGAAACTAATATTCCTTTTAATCCAGAATATCATGAAGCTATGTCAGTTGAAGAATTTAAAAAAGAAGAAAATAATTCTTTGAAAGATAATATAGTTGTTGGTATATTACAATATGGTTATATTATTAATGGTCGTTTATTAAGACCAGCTATGGTTAAAGTATCTAAAGAAATTAAATAATTTTAGATGTTAATTATTTTTTAATAAATATAGATTTTTAAAATTATATAAATTATAATATATCAGGCCCTTTAGCTCAGAGGTAGAGCAGGCGACTCATAATCGCTTGGTCATTGGTTCGATTCCAATAGGGGCCATTTATTATTAAATTTTTTTATTTAATGTAATATTTTTTAATAAATTTAAAATTTTTATCTAATTCATATATTAGAGGTTTACAAGTTAGTATTTCGATATTTTCTATTTTTTTATCCGATATATTTTCAATATATTTTATTAAGGATCTTAATGAGTTTCCATGGGCAACAATTAATATTGTATTAAGTTTATTTTTTTTTATATTTTTTATTATATTATTTTTCCAGAATGGCACTACTCTATTAAATGTATCTTTTAAACTTTCTCCGGTAGGTATGTATTTTTCTTTTATATTTCTGTATTTTATATCTTTACCTGGATATTTATTGCTATTTTGTGTTATTTTAGGTGGTTGTTTTATATAACTTCTTCTCCATTTAAATACCTTTTTTTCACCATATATTTTTATTATTTCTTTTTTATTTTTACCTTGCAATTTACCATAATGTCTTTCATTTAATTTCCAACTTTTAAAGTTATTTATCCATAATAGGTCTAATTCATTTAAAACATACCATAGGGTATTTATTGCTCTTTTTAAAAATGAAGTATATGCATATTCAATATTTATATTTTTTTTTTTAAATATTGATCCAACTTTTTTTGCTTCTAATATTCCTTGTTGTGATAAGTTAACATCTATCCATCCTGTAAATATATTTTTTTTATTCCATATACTTTCGCCGTGTCTTAGTAAAATTATTTTTTTCATTTTTTAAAATTTTTTAATATTTTTATGTTTAATAATTTGTATTTTTTTCTTTTTTTTTTTTAATAAATCTATAAAGTTATAAGATTTTTTTATAGAATATTTTCCTATTTTTATTCTAATTAATTTTATTATATATGCTCCGTATTTTAATTTTTTACCTATTTCATGTATTAATCTACGTATATATGTTCCTTTAGAACAAGTTATCTTTAATTTTAAAATATTTAATTTAAATTTAAGTAATTTAATATTATGTATATATATTTTTTTTTTTTTTTTTATTGATATTCCTTTAATGGCATATTTATATAAAGGTATACCTTTGTGTTTTAAGGCTGAGTATTGGGGTGATATTTGTATTTTATTTCCTATAAAAGTAGATAATATTTTTTTTATTTTTTTTTTATTTAAGTTTTTAGGTTTATTATATGTTTTATTAATATAACCATATGAATCGAAAGTATTTGTTGTTTTACCTAATTCTGAACTTACTAAATAAGTTTTTTTTTTTTTTATTAGAAAATTAAATAATTTTGTGCTTTTTCCTAAACAAATAAGTAATATTCCAGATGCTACAGGATCTAAAGTACCTACATATCCAGCTTTTTTTATTTTTAGTATTTTTTTTATTTTTTGTAAGGTATTATTTGATGTTATTCCACTAGGTTTATTAAATATTAATAATCCATCCATTATTTTATATATATATGTTTTTATTAGCTTTTTTAATTAGATTAATAATATTATTTTTTCTTTCATTAAATGTATCATATAAAAAATATATTTTAGGAATATATCTAATTTTAGATGTTTCTTTTATTTTTTTTTTTATGAAATTTTCATATTTTTGTATCTGTTTGATGTTATGTTTTATAATATTTTTGTTTTTTTGATTTATAAAATTAATATATATATTAATAAATTTAAAATTTTTAGAAATATATATATGTGATAAATGAATTAATTCTTTTTTTTTAAATATAAAATTTAATTTAAATAAAAATATTTCGGAAATTTTTTTTTTAATTTTTTGTTTTAATTTATTTAAAATAATTTCTTTAATTATCATATAATATTTTTTATATATTTTTAACTTCTATTATATCTCCTATTTTGATATTATAAAAATTTTTAATATTTATTCCACATTTATTTCCCTTTTTAACTATATTAACTTTATTTTTGAATATTTTTATTGATTTTATTTTACCCCTATGTATTATTTTATTTTTTCTTTTAATAATTAAAAAATCGTTTTTTTTTATTGTACCTTTTATAATTAAACATCCAGCAATAGTGTTAGAATTATTTTTTGATTTGAATATATTTTTTATAATAGCTCTTCCTTTGATTTTATTTAATATATTTTTTTTAAATTTTTTTGATATTTTTTTTATATCTTTTATTAGTTTATAAATCAAATTATAAAATTTTATTTTTATATTAAATTTTTTAATATTTTTCTTTATATTATTTTCTAATTTTATATTAAAAGCAATTATTGTGGCTTTTGAATTATTAGCTATTAATAAATCAGTATTATTTATATTACCTATTTTAGCGTATATTATATTATATATATTATTTTTTATATAATTATTTATTAATTTTTTAATAACTTGTATATTGCTATATGTGTCGCATTTAATAATTAAATTGATTTTTTTTGAATTAAATTTTGAAAAATTTATTTTTATATTTTTTTTATTTTCTTTTTCATTTTTTTTTTTAATGTGTATTTTTTTTTTTTTTTGTGCTATTTTTTTAGCAATTTTTTTGTTTTTTATTATTAAAAATTTTTTACCAGATTTAGGTAAACTAGAAAAACCTAATATTTTTACAGGCATAGGGATTTTAGTTTTTTTTATTTTATTATTGTTATTATCAAATATTGTTTTGATTTTCCCATATTTATATCCTGATAATATTATATCTCCTATTTTGATAGTTCCATTTTTTATTATGATATTAGTTATTATTCCTAGTTTATTTTTGATATAAGATTCTATTATTATTCCATATGTAGGTTTTTTTTTTTTTATATTTAATTTTATTTTTTTTGATTCTAAAAAAATTGTTTTTATTAAATTATTTATACCTGTATTATTTTTAGTTGATATTTCAATAAAATAGTTATTACCCCCCCATTCCTTTGGATATATATTATATATACTAATTTTTTTTTTTATTATCTTTATATTTTGAAGGTAGTTTTTTTTGTCTATTTTATTTATTGCTATTATTAGTGGAACTTTATATTTTTGGGAATATTTTATAATTTCTATTGTTTGCGGCATTATTCCGTCATCTATAGCTATTACTAATATTATAATATCAGTAATATTTATACCTCTTTTTCTCATATCAAAAAATACTTCATGACCAGGAGTATCTAAAAATGTAACATTGCCATATTTAGTTTTTATAAAATATATATTTATTTTTTGAGTTATATTTCCCTTCTCTTTTTTTTTTTTTTTATTAATGCAGTTAATTAAAGATGTTTTTCCGTGATTTACATGTCCCATAATAGTAATTATGGGAGTTCTTTTAGAGTTTTGTATTTTATGATTCATATATTTTATTTAATATAATTTTAGTTATATTTTTTTTAAAGTATTATTTTTTTTTGGTATTGATATATTTATATTCCAACCGGTTAATTTAGATGCTAATTTTACATTTTGACCATTTTTACCTATAGTTTGAGCAAGTTGGTTTTTTTTAACTATTATATTCATAATTTTTTTATTATTATTAGATGAAATATGTAATATTTCTGCGGGAGATAGAGCATTTATTACAAATTTAATAGAATTTTTATTCCATAAAATTATATCTATTCTTTCTCCTGATAGTTCATTAGAGATTGCTTGTATTCTTGTACCTTTAATTCCAATACATGCCCCTATGGGGTCTATGTATTTATTTTTACTTTTTACAGCAATTTTAGTTCTTAATCCCGGATCTCTAGCAATTCCTTTAATTATTATTATTTTTTTATTTATTTCTGGTATTTCTATTTTTAATAATTCTATTAACATTTCTTTTTTATTTCTACTTAAAAGAATTTTATAATTTTTATGTTTTTTTTCTATTTTGTATATTATTCCCTTTATTCTATTTCCTAATCTAAAATTTTCTTTTAAGATCATGTCTTTTTTTTTTAATATTGCCTCTAGGTTTAGACCTATATCTATTGTTACTTTATCTCTATTAATTTTTTTAATAGTACCATTAATGATATGTTTACCTCTTTTTTTTAAATATTTTATAAAATTTTTTTTCTTTGCTTCTCTTATTTTTTGTGTTATAACTTGTTTTGCTATTTGAGTTGTTATTCTGTTAAAAATTATTGATTTTATTTGTAATTCTATAAAATCCCCTATTTTAATTTTTTTATTTTTATATATAGCTGCTTCTAATGTTATTTCTTTTGTGGGTTGTTTGATTTTTTTTACCACCATCCATCTACGATATGTGTTAAATGTTCCTTTATTACGATTAATACTTACTCTGACATTTATTTTATGATTATATTTTTTTTTTGTTGCTATTTCTAAAGCATTTTCTAGTGTTTTAAAAATTTGTTCTCTAGGTAAACATTTTTCATTTGATACTGCTTCTGCTACTGCTAAAATTTTTTTATTCATCCTAGTTTACCTCAATTCGTGTGTTATTAGAAAATAAGGAACTAAGTAAAATATAAAAATAATAATTTTATATTATAAATATATAAAATTTATAAAAAATCCTTACTTATTTTCTAAATATTTAATATAAAAAATATTATTAATTATAATAAATATTTTAATGTTAAGTATTTTTTATTTTTATATAAATATTTTTATTTTATTTACCGGGAGCGGGACTTGAACCCGCAATCTTTAATAGAACTACCACCTCAAGGTAGTGTGTTTACCTTATTTCACCATCCCGGCAATGAATTAAATATTTTTTATTATTTTATTATTTTAAACTTTTTAAAATTATTATTGATAATAATATTTAATATTAAAGTTATTATGTAAAATAAAATAATTAAAATTATTATTATAGAATTTATTATTTTTCTTATAAAATTAGATGTTATAATTGTATGAAAATTGTTATTTATATTTAATGTGGAATTATTAATACTATTTTCATTAGGAATAAATATTATAAATCCTATTAATAATATAGAAAATATAAATAATAAAATTACAAATAACTCGTACATTTTAATTAAATTTTTTTAAAAATTTTTATATATATATTTATTTTTTTTTAAATATAATTTTTTTTATTTTTTTTGAACTTAATGTTTCATGTTTTATTAATTTTTCTTTTATTTTATGTAATAAATTTATATTTTTTAATATAATATTTTTTGCTTTTTTATAATTTTTTCTAATAATTTTTTTTATTTCTTGATCTATAATTTTTGCGGTATATTCCGATATTTTATATTGTTTAATTATTAAATTATCTTTAATAGATGAATTTTCTTCATAATTTTCATAAAATAATGGTCCTAATTTTTTAGATAATCCCCATTGTGTAACCATTTTTTTAGCTATTTCTGTAGCTACTTTAATATCATTTGTAGATCCTATGGATATATTATTTGGTCCGTATATTATTTCTTCTGCCAATCTACCACCATATAATGTAGATATTTTACTTTCTAGTTTTTTTTTACTTACATGTACGTTGTCATTTTCTGGTATAAAACATGTTACACCTAATGCTTTTCCTCTAGGTATAATTGTAATTTTATGTATGGGATCATGTTCTTTAATTAGTAATCCTACTATTGCATGTCCAGATTCATGGTATGCTGTAATTTCTTTTTCTTTGTTATTTATGATTAATGATTTTCTTTCTGCCCCCATAATTATTTTATCTTTAGCTTTTTCAAATTCTTTCATTGATATATTTTTAAGATTTTTTTGGGCAGCTAGTAAAGCAGCTTCATTGATTAGATTAGCTATATCTGCACCAGAAAATCCTGGTGTTCCTCGAGCTATAATGGAGATATTTACATTTTTATTTAAAGGTTTATTTTGTGTGTGTATTTTAAAAATTTCTTTTCTTCCTTGTATATCTGGTAAATCAATTATTACTTGTCTATCAAATCTACCGGGTCTTAATAAGGCGGGATCTAAAATATCTGGTCTGTTAGTAGCAGCTATAATTATAATACCTTGATCGCTGTTAAAACCATCCATTTCTACTAACATTTGGTTTAAGGTTTGTTCTCTTTCATCATGTCCATTTATATTAATACTTCTTTTTTTACCTACAGCATCTATTTCATCAATAAATATAATACATGGTGATTTTTTTTTAGCTTCACGAAACATATTTCTTACTCTTGAAGCCCCTATACCTACAAATAGTTCAACGAAATCTGATCCTGATATAATAAAGAATTCCACTTTTGCTTCCCCAGCTATAGCTTTTGCTAGCAAAGTTTTCCCTGTACCTGGTGGTCCAATCATTAATATTCCCTTGGGGATTTTACCTCCTAATTTTTTAAATTTATTAGGATTTTTTAAAAATTCTATTATTTCATGTACTTCTTCTTTTGCTTCTTGACATCCCGCAACATTTTTAAATGTAATATTGTTATTTTTTTTATTATATTTTCTAGCCTTAGATTTACCGAAAGATAAAGGATCTTTAACCTTACCTATTTTGATTTTTCTTATAATAAAAAACCATATTAAAAATGATATAATAAATATTGGGTTCCATAATAAGAATATTATTTTGAAAAAATTATATTTATTTATATGTATAATTTTTATTTTAATTTTTTTATTTATAATACGATTTAATAAGTCTGAATTTTTTTCCGGTATATATGTTTGATATTTAAAATTATTTTTTTTTATTACATATAAGTTTTTGTTTTTTATAGTTACTTCTTTAATTTTATTTTTTTTTACATCTGATATAAAATTAGAATAATTAGAAGTGTGAAAATTATTTTTATAACTTAATATACGTAATATTGGTGTAAATATTGTTATTATTAATAACAAAAAAATTAATTTTTTTAGCATTTTTTTGAAATTCTTTTAATATAAATATGTTTTTTATTATTTAGTAAAGTAAGGGTATATTTATTGTTTATATTTTAACGCTAAAATATATATTTCTTTTGATAATGCACGTGATGAATTAGGTTTTATTATTTTTATAATTTTAAATAAAAATTTTATTTTTTTTAAGAAAAAACTAAAATTTTTCCCTAAAAATATTTTTGTTATTAAATAACCATTTTTTTTTAATTTTTTTTTACATAAAAATATAATAATTTTTAATATTTTTTTGTATTTTGGTATATCTATTTCTTTTATTCCAGTTAAATTAGGTGATATATCTGATATGATTCCGTTAATTTCTTGTTTTTGAGTTTTTTTTATTATTTTTTTTATGGTTTTATTTTTACAAATATCACCTTGTGTGAATATTGTTGTTTTATTTTTTTTAATTTTTTTAATATCACAATTATATATTAATCCTTTATTACCTATTTTATTTGAAATATATTGAGTCCACCCACCTGGAAATGAACCTAATTCTATAATTTTATTATTTTTTTGAATAATTTTGTTATTATTTATTTCTTTAATTTTAAAATAAGATCTTGATTTAATTCCCCTTTTTTTAGCTATATGAACATATTTATCATTTTTATATATTTTTAACCATTTTTTTGATTTTTTGTTCATTTTGTTTATTATTTTACATTTATAATTTTATATTTTATATTTCCATTTAATGTTTTTATAGAAATAATTTTATTTTTTTTTTTACCTATTATTTTTTTTGATAGAGGAGAATTAATAGATATTAGGTTTTTTTTTATATTTGCTTCATCATCACCCACTATACAATATTTAACTTTTTTATTGTTGTTAAGATTAATTAAGGTAACATTTGATCCAAATAAAATTTTTTTTTTTTTTTTAATTTTATTAATATCTATAATTTGAGCATTGATTAATTTTTCTTCAATTTCTTTTATTTTTTTTTCACATAAAATTTGTTCTTCTTTTGCTGCATGATATTCAGCATTTTCTTTTAAATCACCGAATTTTCTTGCTTCGCATATTAGTGATATTATTTGAGGTCTTTTTATATTTTTTAGTATATTTAGTTTTTTACGTAATTTTTTTTCCCCATTTATAGTCATTAAAACACGATTCATATTTACCTCTATGAATAATAATTATTAATTTTAAAGTACTTTTAATTTTTTTTTCGTATGTTTTTTTATATTATATTTACATATTTTTTTTTTCTTTGAGTTTTGAAATATACAATACCATTTTTTATTGCATATATAGTATAATCTTTGCCGTATTTTGTATTTTTACCGGCATGAAATTTTGTACCTCTTTGTTTTATAATTATATTACCAGCTTTCACATATTCACCCCCAAAATGTTTTACTCCTAATCTTTTAGAATGAGAATCACGTCCATTTCTAGTTGATCCACCTGCTTTTTTATGTGCCATTTTTTTTTTTATTTATTGATATTATTTTTATTAATGTATATATCGGTCTATATCCTAACATTTTTTTGTATTGTTTTCTTCTTTTAAATTTTAATATTTTTATTTTCTTATGTTTTATATGTGATACAATTTGTGCATTTATTTTAAATGTTTTAAGATCTTTTTTTTTATAAAAAATTTTATTTTCATAAAATAACATAATAATGTTTTTAATTTTTATTATTTTTCCAATAGATTTTTTTTTTTTTTCTATTATTATCCTGTTGTTTATTTGAATTTTATATTGTTTACCTCCTTCTTTTATTATGGCGTACATGATATTACCTAAATTGAAAATTTTATTTTTTGATAAGTAATAATTTTAACATATTTTATAAATTTATTTTTTAATTTTTATTTTTTATATATTAAGATATAATTAATAATTATGCATCATAAAATGATGTATTTTAAAGTATGTAATTTATATAAATTTATTTTGTAATTCATTTAAAAATATGATATTTAAAAAAATTCGCGGTATTTTTTCTAATGATATTTCTGTTGATTTAGGTACAGCTAATACTTTAATTTATGTTAAAGATAAGGGTATTGTTTTAAATGAACCATCTGTTGTTGCTTTAAGAAAGGATAAAATGGGTGTTTCTAAAAGTATTACAGCTATTGGTTATAAGGCTAAAAAAATGTTAGGTCGTACTCCTAATAATATTGTTACTATTAGACCTATGAAGGATGGTGTAATAGCTGATTTTTTTATTACTGAAAAGATGCTTCAATATTTTATTAAAAAAGTACATCATAATAGTTTTATTAGACCTAGTCCACGTGTTTTAATATGTGTACCTATAGGGGCTACACAGGTAGAGAGACGAGCTATTAAAGAATCTGCTTTAGGTGCTGGTGCAAGAGAGGTTTTTTTAATAGATGAACCTATGGCTGCAGCTATTGGCGCTGATTTACCTGTTTCTGAAGCTACTGGATCTATGGTGGTTGATATAGGTGGTGGTACTACCGAGGTGGCTGTTATTTCTTTAAATGGCATTGTATATTCTTCTTCTGTAAGATTGGGGGGTGATAAATTTAATGAGGCTATAGTTAATTATGTTAGAAATAATTATGGTTGTTTAATAGGTGAAATGACTGCTGAAAAAATAAAATATGAAATAGGATCTGCATATAGTGATAATAAAATTTTAGAAATTGAGGTTAAAGGTAGAAGTCTTTCTAAGGGTATACCTAAAAGTTTAGTTTTAAATTCTAGTGAGATATTAGATTCATTATATGATCCTTTAAATGGCATCATTAATATTGTAATGTCTGTATTAGAACAATGTCCACCAGAATTGTCTTCTGATATTTCAGAAAAGGGTATTGTTTTAACAGGTGGAGGTTCTTTATTAAAGGGATTAGATCGTCTTTTATCAAAGAAAACAAGTATTTCTGTTATTTTAGCTGATGATCCTTTAACTAGTGTTGCTAGAGGTGTAGGTAAAGCTTTAGATATGTTTGATATACATAATGGTGATTTATTTAGCGAGGATTTTTAATTAGTTTTTGTTTTTATTTTAAATTTTATGTTTGAAAGAAAGAAAAATAATAATTTAAATGTTTTTATATTTTTTTTAATTTTGTTTTTTAGTAGTTTATTAATATTCAAATATAATTTATTAGGCTTTAAAAGATTAACTTTGATGTTTTTATTAAAATTTAAAAATACAATTTTATTTTTTTGTCAAAAAAAAATAAAATTGATTAATTATATATCTTATTTAAAAAAAGAAAATAATTTTTTAAAAAAAAAAATATATTTTATGAATAATAAGATGTTTAATTTAAATAATTTAAAAATTGAAAATATTATTCTTCGTAAAACTTTATTAATACCTAATATTAAAAAACAAAAATTTATTTTTTCTAAAATTTTATTTAATAATTTTTATAATAATCAAATTGTAACAGATAAAGGTAAAGATTATTTAGTTAATAATAAAATTTATTATGTTATTAATAATGATGGTTTTATAGGTAATATATTAAATATAGATAAATTTACTAGTAGAGTGCAATTAATTTGTGATTATAAAAGTAATATATCAGTTCAGGTATTAAGAAATAATTTGAGATTTATATTATATGGTAATGGTTGTTTGAATAATCTTAAATCTAATGATTTGCCTGTTAATGCAGATATTGTTTTAGGAGATATTTTGGTAACTTCAAGTATTAATGGTTTTTATTCTAGCGGTTATCCAGTTGCTATAGTTACTAAAATTTTAATAAAAAAAAATTCTTTTAAAAAAGATATAGAAGCTAAACCTTTTGTAAATTTTAATAATATTAATTATGTTTTAATTTTATCTAATTATTAACTATTTATTTAAATAAAAATTTATTTTTTTAAAAATATTTATAGGAATATTTATGGTTACAGATTTAGTTTGTAGAAATATATTGGGCGCTAATAATATTTCTAAATTTAACTTATTAAATATTATGAATGATTTTTTTAAAAATGTACAATATGGGGATATTTTTTTACAAGATTGTAATAAGGAATTATTTACATTAGAAAATAATAAGTTTATTGAGAATTTTTTTAGTAGTAATTGTGGTGTGGGTGTAAGATCTATATTAGATAATAAAATTGGTTTTTCAAATAATAATAATATTAGTTTAAATTCTATTATAAATAGTATTAAGGAGTCACAGAGTATTTTAGATAGTAATAATAATTTTATATGTAAAAATTATAATTTTGATAATAATATTAAGAGAAAGTATGTGTATAATTTTATATCTCCTATAAATATAAAAAATAGTAAATCTAAAATTGATTTTTTATTTTATTTAAATAATTATATTAAAAAAAAAGATAAACGAATTAATTATATTTCTTTAAAACTTTTAAGTATTTTTGAATATATTTTAGTTGTTTCTACTGATAATATTTTTGTCGGTGATGTTAGACCTTTGATAAGTTTATTTATTAAAATTCATATTGAAGATAATAATAAAACAGGAATTGGATATAGTGGTTATGGGGGGCGTTATTCTTATGATAAATTTTTATCTTTAGATGTAAATTTTTCTTTAGTAAAATATTATGCAAATTTAGCGTTCAATATGGCTTTTAATAATTTACATGCTAATTATCCTCCAGCCATGGAAATGCCTGTAGTATTAGGTCCTGGATGTACAGGTATTTTATTACATGAAGCTGTAGGACATGGGTTAGAGGGTGATTTTAATCGCAAAAATATTTCTCTTTTTAAAGATTGTATGAATAAAAAAGTTGCATCAGAGTTATGTACTGTTGTGGATAATGGATCATTAAATGAATATAGGGGTAGTTTAAATATTGATGATGAGGGTGTTTTAGTAAAAAAAAATATTTTAATTAAAAATGGAATTTTAGTATCTTATATGTTAGATAAATTTAATGCTAATTTAATGAAATTAAAAACTACTGGAAATGCTAGAAGGGAATCTTATTCATGTTTACCTATACCTAGAATGACTAATACATATTTATTATCAGGGGAAAGTAGCTTTGAGGATATTATAAATAGTGTAGATTACGGGATATATATTACTAGTTTAGGTAGTGGTCAGGTAGATATTACTTCGGGGAATTTTGTTTTTTTTATTTTGGAAAGTTTTTTAATTAAAAATGGAAAAATTACAAATCCACTAAAAGGGGTAACATTGATTGGTTCTAGTATTGATGTGATGAATAAAATTATTATGATTGGTAATGATTTGAAATTTGATAGTGGAATAGGTACTTGTTTTAAGGATGGTCAAGGTGTTCCTGTATGTGTAGGGCAACCTACAGTTAAAATTAGCTCTATGATAGTAGGGGGGGTAAATTAATTTTTTAAAAGTTTCCGAGGTTTTTATGTATAAAAGTATTTTGAAAAAGGAAAAAAATATTATAGGTTGGTATTTAATAGATGCGAGAAATAAAATTTTAGGTAGATTGGCTACTAAAATAGTTTATTATTTACAGGGTAAACATAAAGGTAATTATTTACCATATTTAAATATAGGTGATTATGTAATAGTTATAAATGCTCGTGATATATTAGTTAGTGGTAATAAAAAAACGAAAAAGTTTTATTATAGACATAGTGGTTATATTGGAAATTTACGTTGTATTAGTTTTAAAGAAATGTTATTTAGAAATCCCGCTAATATTATAAAGTTAGCTGTAAAAGGTATGTTACCTAAAAATATTATTAGTCGTTATTCTTTTAAGAGATTAAAAATATATTCAGGTAATTATCATAAACATGCAGCACAAAAACCTATTTTTTTAGATTAAATTAATTTTTAAATTATGAATAAATATATATATAGTACTGGGAGACGCAAAACATCTTCTTCTAGAGTATTTATCCAAAGAGGGGATGGTAAGTTATTAGTTAATAATAGAGATTATAGAAAGTATTTTTTTATAAAAAAACTACAATTAATTGTTTTTTACCCTTTTACAGTTATTGAAGATAATAGTTATTTTGAGAAAATAAATTTATATATTACAGTTAAAGGTGGTGGTATATTTAGTCAAGCTTTTTCTGTTCAACATGGTATTAGTAGATGTTTGTGTAATTATGATAAGAATCTATGTATAAGAATAAAAAATCATGGTTTATTAACCAGAGATTCTAGAAAAGTAGAGCGTAAAAAATTTGGTTTTAGAAAGGCTCGTCGTAGACCGCAGTTTTCTAAACGTTAATTTTTTTTATTTTATTAATATGATTATTAATTTACCTCCTTTAATACAACAATATTTACATATAAAAAGTAAATATTTGAATACATTATTATTTTTTCAAGTAGGGGATTTTTATGAATTGTTTTATGATGATGCAAAGGAAATTTCTTTTTTATTAGGTATAAAATTAACTAAAAAAAAATTTTCTAAATATGAAGATATATATATGTCTGGAATACCCATTAGTGTTTCAGAAAATTATATTTATAAGTTGTTAAATTTAGGAAAATCTATAGCTATTTGTGAGCAAATTAATTTTAATAAGAATAATTGTGATGGAAAATTAATTAAAAGAAAGGTTGTACGCGTTATTACTCCTGGAACTGTATTGGAGGATAAGTATTTAATTAAAAATAAGGATAATGTAATTGTATGTATATGGAGAAAAAATTTCTTTTCTAATATAATAGGTTATTCTATATTAAATATTATTTCCGGTGTTTTTAATGTTTTTGAATTTTCTAGTATAAAAGAGTTAAAAATTGAATTGTTAAGGGTTAATCCTAGTGAAATTATTTGTTCTAAAAATTTTCAAAATGTTAAGTTTATTAAAAAATTTTCTTGTGTTAAATTTTTTTCTAGTTTTGAATTTAATTATTTAAATAATTATAAATTATTATTAGATTATTTTAATTTATCTAATCTTGTTATTTTTGGAATGGAAAATAAAAAGGAAATCATTAGGTCATCAGGTTGTTTAATTAATTATTTAAAATATATTTGTCTTATTAATACATCTCATATAAATAAAATAGAATTTTTAAAACCTAAAAATAATATTTTTATAGATTTTTATAGTTTTAAAAATTTAGAGATTTTCACTTCTCTATCTAATAATAAAAAGAACACACTTATTAATGTATTAGATGGAACAGTAACATTAATGGGGAAGCGTTTATTAAGAAGATGGCTTATGTATCCTACTACAGATATTGTTGAAATTAATAATAGACATAATATAATGGATTTAATAAAAGATATTTATTTAGATATAAAAAATTTTCTTATTAAATTATGTGATTTAGAAAGAATTCTAGGAAGAATAGCCTTTAAAAGGATTAGTTATAAAGATTTATTGTGTTTTAAAAATTGTTTAATTTTAATTAAAAAAGTTGTATTTAATTTGTCTAAAAAGAAAAGTTTATATATTTTTAATTATATAAAATCTAAATTCAAAGAATTAGATTTTTTAATTAATTTATTAAGTAATTCTATTTTTGATTCTATTGATAATTTTAATGAATATTATATTATGGATGGATATGATGAAAAACTTGATAGATTAAGATTAAAAAATGATAAAAATATTATATATTTAAATAAATTATTATTGAAAGAAAAAAAAAGAACAGGAATAAAAAATTTAAAGTTAAAGTATAATAGAATATATGGTTATTATATTCAGATAAATAGAAGTGATTTTCCTTTAATCCCAAAATATTATGTAAAATTTAGGGATTTAAAATATAGTTCTAAATTTATTTTTTCCGATCTTAAAAAATTTGAGTCTAAAACAATTTTAGTAAAACAAAAATTGTTTTTTCGCGAGAAACTTGTATTAGAAAAGATATTGAATATAATTATTAATTATTTAGATATTTTAAAGGTTATTAGCAATTATTTAGCGGAATTAGATGTTTTATCTAATTTTATAGAGCGTTCTTTATCTTTGAATTATAAAAAACCTCTTTTTGTAAGTAATTCTTATATTAATATTATTAATGGTAGACATCCTATAATAGAAAATATTTTATTATCAAAGTTTATTCCTAATGATTTTTCTTTCAAGAAAAATATAAGGTTATTAGTAATTACAGGTCCTAATATGGGTGGTAAAAGTACTTATATGAGACAAATAGCTTTGATAGTTATTATGGCTTATATAGGATGTTATGTTCCTGCAGAGAAATTAGTGGTAGGGTATGTAGATAAAATTTTAACAAGAATAGGTTTTTCGGATGATATAATTTGCAATAAATCCACTTTTATGGTTGAAATGAGTGAAACATCATATATATTAAATAATGCTACTAAATTTAGTTTGATTTTAATTGATGAATTAGGTCGTGGTACTTCTGTAAATGAAGGTATATCTTTAGCATGGGCTTGTTTAGAATATATTTTAAAGTATATTAAATCTATTACTTTATTTTCTACACATTATTTAGAATTAACTAAAATGGAGGATATTTTTGATGGTATTGAGAATATTTATTTGGATTTTGTAGATAAAAAAAAATTTGTTTTATTGTATAAAGTAGTTTTAGGTATATGTAATAAAAATTATTCCTTTAATGTAGCTAAAAAAGCAGGTATTCCCCAAAAGGTTTTAGCGATTTCTAAAAAAAAGATAAATGAATTAATTTCTTATAAAAAAATGCAAAAAATATACAAAAATTATAAATGTTGTAATAAAAAACATTTGTTATTAATTAATAATATTTTAAAATTAGATATAGAGAATTTATCTGTATTTAATTTAATTAAAAAAGTGAAATTTTTAAAAAATATAGTATTAAAATAATTTTACAATATTTTTAAAAGGAAATAAATTTATGTTTCATTATGAACTAGTATTTATGATTAGTCCGAAAAATATTTATATAAAAAATATAATTAATCATTATTTAAATTTAATTAAAGGAGAAATGGGTATAATACATAGATTAGAGGATTGGGGTTTAAAATATTTAGCTTATGCTATAAAAAAATTTTATAAAGCTTATTATGTGTTAATGAATATAGAAATATATAAAAATAGTTTAATTAAAATTGTGGATGATTTGAAAGTTAATAATAATATTATAAGATTTTTGATTTTAAGAAAAAAAAATGCAGAAAAAAATGTTTCTGTAATGTTATTGCAAAAATTTAATGCTGTTAATAAATAATTTTAAAGATATAATTAGGTGTTTATGATGTTAAAGTTTTATAAGAAATTTTCTAAATTAAAATCCAAAAATAATAAACATATAGATTATAAGGATTTAAATATTTTAAAAGGATATATAACTGAATGTAGTAAAATTATGCCTAGTAGGGTAACAGGTGTTTCTTCAAAATATCAAAGACAATTATCTTTAGCTATTAAATATGCTAGGTATTTATCTTTTATAACTTATACAGATGTACATTAAATTTATAAATATTATGAGATTGAAATGATTAAAATAATTCTTTTGGAGGAAGTTTTAAATTTAGGTATTTCAGGTGATGTTACAAATGTTAAATCTGGTTATGCTAGAAATTATTTAATTCCTTATAAAAAATGTTTATATGCTACTAAATTAAATTTAAAAATTTTACAAAATAAGAAGAATTTATCTAAAGATAGTGTTATTGATAAGATAAAATATTTTAAAAAAATTTTTAAAAAGATTTCTCGTTTATCTCCATTTGTTATTAAAATGAATGCCAAAAATAATGGTAAATTATTTGGTTCTATAAAACCTAAAAATATTTCTAAAATGTTATTAAAAATTTTAAATGTTCGAATATCTACAAAAAATATCTTTTTATCTCAAAGAGTTATTAAAAATTTAGGTTTATATAAAGTTAAAATTTCATTACATAAATCTTTAAAAGTTAAATTTTTAATTAATATAATTTCATTGTAAATATTTATTTATTTTGATGTTTTTTAAATAAATATATTGATTTATATATTTTTTATTGATAGAATTTCTTACTATATATTTAATATTTTGTTCTTTTAAAAATTAAGAAATTATGCGAACATTTGCGGATTAATTTATCTATTGAATTCTTATATTTTATAAGAATTTAAATATAGGTTTATAACCTAATTTATTAGGTTGTTTATGTTTTAAAATTTAAAGAGTTTGATCATGGCTCAGATTGAACGCTAGCGGCAAGCTTAACACATGCAAGTCGAACGGCAACATAAAAGTTTACTTTTGATGGCGAGTGGCGCACGGGTGAGTAATATCTAGGAATCTACCTTAAGAAGGGGGATAACTATTGGAAACGGTAGCTAATACCGCATAATGTCATTTTTTAAAAATGATTAAAGTAGGGGATTTTTAAAACCTTACATCTTAAGATGAGCTTAGATAAGATTAGTTAGTAGGTGAGGTAAAGGCTTACCTAGACAATGATCTTTAGCTGGTCTGAGAGGATAGCCAGCCACACTGGAACTGAGACACGGTCCAGACTCCTACGGGAGGCAGCAGTGGGGAATATTGCACAATGAGGGAAACCTTGATGCAGCTATGCCGCGTGTATGAAGAAGGCCTTAGGGTTGTAAAGTACTTTCAGTAAGGAAGAAGATATATTTACTAATAATATTTATATTTGACGTTACTTACAAAAGAAGTATCGGCTAACTCCGTGCCAGCAGCCGCGGTAATACGGAGGATGCAAGCGTTAATCGGAATTACTGGGCGTAAAGAGCACGTAGGTGGTTTATTATGTCAGATGTGAAATCCCTAAGCTTAACTTAGGAACTGCATTTGAAACTGATAAGCTAGAGTTTCGTAGAGGGAGGTGGAATTCCAGGTGTAGCGGTGAAATGCGTAGATATCTGGAGGAATATCAGTGGCGAAGGCGGCCTCCTGGATGAAAACTGACACTGAGGTGCGAAAGCGTGGGGAGCAAACAGGATTAGATACCCTGGTAGTCCATGCTGTAAACGATGTCAATTTGAAGGTTGTGGTTTTATATTATGGCTTTCGTAGTTAACACGTTAAATTGACCGCCTGGGGAGTACGACCGCAAGGTTAAAACTCAAATGAATTGACGGGGGCCCGCACAAGCGGTGGAGCATGTGGTTTAATTCGATGCAACGCGAAGAACCTTACCTGGTCTTGACATCCAGCGAATTCTGTAGAAATATAGAAGTGCTTTCGAGAACGCTGAGACAGGTGCTGCATGGCTGTCGTCAGCTCGTGTTGTGAAATGTTGGGTTAAGTCCTATAACGAGCGCAACCCTTATCCTTTGTTACCAACAGGTTAAGCTGGGAACTCAAGGGAGACTGCCAGTGATAAACGGGAGGAAGGTGAGGACGACGTCAAGTCATCATGGCCCTTATGACCAGGGCTACACACGTGCTACAATGACGTATACAAAGAGCAGCTAACTTGCAAAAGTATGCAAATCTCACAAAGTACGTCTCAATTCGGATTGAAGTCTGCAACTCGACTTCATGAAGTTGGAATCGCTAGTAATCGTAGATCAGAATGCTACGGTGAATACGTTCCCGGGCCTTGTACACACCGCCCGTCACACCATGGGAGTGTGTTGCAAAAGAAGTAAATTTTCCCTAACCCTTTTAGGGAGGGGGTTTACCACTTTGTGATTCATGACTGGGGTGAAGTCGTAACAAGGTAACCGTAGGGGAACCTGCGGTTGGATCACCTCCTTATTAATTAGATATTTTTTCTGTCAAGTGTTCGCATATGTTTTTTAATTATTGTCTTTTTCGTCTAATGGTTAGGACATCGCTCTTTCACGGCGATAATAGGGGTTCAAATCCCCTAGAAGACGTTGTTCTTTTAAAAATTATAGAAATATTTTTAGGTTGTGAAGTTAAGTAATTAAGCGTATATGGTGGATGCCTAGGTAATCAGAGGCTATGAAGGACGTGCTAATCTGCGAAAAGTGTCGATGAGTTGATAAGAAACGTAATAGTCGGCAATATCCGAATGGGGTAACCTAATATAGGTAATTCTATATTATTATTAGTTGAATACATAGACTAATAAAGCGAACCAGGAGAACTGAAACATCTAAGTATCCTGAGGAAAATAAATCAATAGAGATTCTCTTAGTAGCGGCGAGCGAAAAGGGAGTAGCCCAAAGTATATAACAAATATCAATATTAGTAGAATAATTTGGAAAAATTAACGATACAAGGTGATAGTCCTGTATATGAAAGTATTTATTTTTGTTACTTAAAGAGTAAGGCGAGACATGTGTAATCTTGTTTGAATATAGGGGAACCATCCTCTAAGGCTAAATACTACTGATTAACCGATAGTGAACTAGTACCGTGAGGGAAAGGTGAAAAGAACCCCGGTTAGGGGAGTGAAATAGAACCTGAAACCGTATACGTACAAGCAGTAGGAGCATTGTTAGTATTAATGTGACTGCGTACCTTTTGTATAATGGGTCAGCGAGTTATATTTTGTAGCAAGGTTAACTTTATTAAAAAGGGAGCCATAGGGAAACCGAGTCTTAAAAGGGCGTTAGTTGCAGGATATAGACCCGAAACCCGGTGATCTAATTATGAGCAGGTTGAAGTTTAGGTAAAACTAAATGGAGGACCGAACCGACTGATGTTGAAAAATCAGCGGATGACTTGTGATTAGGGGTGAAAGGCCAATCAAACCGGGAGATAGCTGGTTCTCCCCGAAAACTATTTAGGTAGTGCCTTGTAAATTTATATTCAGGGGTAGAGCACTGTTTCGGTTAGGGAGTCTAACCAGGCTTTCAAGCCGATGCAAACTCCGAATACTGGATATATTATTGCAGGAGACACACATTGGGTGATAAGATCCAGTGTGGAAAGGGAAACAGCCCAGATCGCTAGCTAAGGTCCCTAAATTATAATTAAGTGGTAAACGATGTGAGAAGGCATAAACAACTAGGATGTTGGCTTAGAAGCAGCCATCATTTAAAGAAAGCGTAATAGCTCACTAGTCTAGTCGTCTTGCGCGGAAGATGTAACGGGGCTAAATTATGTACCGAAGCTGCGGCAATATTTTATTAATATTGGGTAGGGGAGCGTTCTGTAAGCCGTTGAAGATATATTGTAAGATATATTGGAGGTATCAGAAGTGCGAATGCTGACATAAGTAACGATAAAATAGGTGAAAAACCTATTCGCCGAAAAACTAAGGTTTCCTGTCCAACGTTAATCGGGGCAGGGTTAGTCGATACCTAAGGTGAGGCTGAAAAGCGTAATCGATGGATAACAGGTTAATATTCCTGTACTTGTTATTACTGCAATGGGATGACGAAGTAGGTTAGGTCAGCTAAGTATTGGATATCTTAGTTTAAGTGTGTAGATGAATATCATGGTAAATCCGGGTATTTAATTCGAGACATAATGACAAGATTTTTATATTTAATATAAAAATTAAGTGATTGATACCTTGCTTCCAGGAAAATTCTCTAAGCGATAGGTAATAATAAATCGTACTATAAACCGACACAGGTGGTTTGGTAGAGTATACTAAGGCGCTTGAGAGAACTCGGGTAAAGGAACTAGGCAAAATAGTGCCGTAACTTCGGGAGAAGGCACGCTGATATTATGTGAAAAAAAATAACTTTTTTAAGCAGAAATCAGCCTAAGAGAATAGCTGGCTGCAACTGTTTATTAAAAACACAGCACTGTGCAAACACGTAAGTGGAAGTATACGGTGTGATGCCTGCTCGGTGCCGGAAGGTTAATTGAGAAAGTTAAAAGTAAAATTTGAAGCTTTTGATTGAAGCCCCGGTAAACGGCGGCCGTAACTATAACGGTCCTAAGGTAGCGAAATTCCTTGTCGGGTAAGTTCCGACCTGCACGAATGGCATAATGATGGCCAGACTGTCTCTACCCGAGACTCAGTGAAATTGAAATTGCTGTGAAGATGCAGTGTACCTGCGGCAAGACGGAAAGACCCCGTGAACCTTTACTATAGCTTGATATTGAATTTTGAATTTTAATGTGTAGCATAGGTGGGAGGCAATGAAGCAAATATGCTAGTATTTGTGGAGCCGTTAGTGAAATACCACCCTTTAATGTTTAATGTTCTAACCGAATTCCGTTATCCGGGATCGAGACAGTGTCTGGTGGGTAGTTTGACTGGGGCGGTCTCCTCCTAAAGAGTAACGGAGGAGCACAAAGGTTAGCTAGTTACGGTCGGAAATCGTAATTTTAGTGCAAAGGTATAAGCTAGCTTAACTGTGAGCGTTACAACGCGAACAGATGCGAAAGCAGGTCTTAGTGATCCGATGGTGCTGTATGGAAGGGCCATCGCTCAACGAATAAAAGGTACTCCGGGGATAACAGGCTGATACCGCCCAAGAGTTCATATCGACGGCGGTGTTTGGCACCTCGATGTCGGCTCATCACATCCTGGGGCTGAAGCCGGTCCCAAGGGTATGGCTGTTCGCCATTTAAAGTGGTACGCGAGCTGGGTTTAGAACGTCGTGAGACAGTTCGGTCCCTATCTGTCGTGGGCGTTGGAAGCTTGAAGGGATCTGTTTCTAGTACGAGAGGACCGAAATGGGTATACCTCTGGTGTTCGGGTTGTTATGCCAATAGCATTGCCCGGTAGCTATGTATAAAAAAGATAAGCGCTGAAAGCATATAAGTGCGAAACTTACCCTAAGATTAGGCTTCCCAGAAATTTTAATATTTCCTGAAGGGTTGTTGTAGATTACAACTTTGATAGGTCAGGTGTGTAAGCATAGTAATATGTTGAGCTAACTGATACTAATAACCCGTGAGTCTTAACTTCACAACACTAAAAATATTTTTCCTAGCAGTAATAGTGTGATAGTACCACCTGATTCCATTCCGAACTCAGAAGTGAAATGTCATTACGCTGATGGTAGTGTAGGTTTTTCTTATGCGAGAGTAAGAAGCTGCTAGGTATATTAAAATGTTAGTTAGGTGCGGTAGTTTAGTTGGTTAGAATACCAGCCTGTCACGCTGGGGGTCACGGGTTCAAGTCCCGTCCGTACCGGTTAATTGATTTATTTTTATTATTAATAATATATATTATTTATGTATTTATTTTTATTTAGTAAATTTTTAAAATTAATAATTTTTTGTAAATATAATGTCTTTTAGTAATAAAAATTTAATTTGGATTGATTTAGAAATGACTGGATTGGATCCTAAAAACAATAAAATTATTGAAATAGCTACTTTGATTACTGATAATAATTTAAATATTCTTGCAGAAGGACCTAATTTAGTTATCTATCAAAAAAAAAAGTATTTGGATAGGATGAATAAATGGAATTTTTTAACACATAGCAGTACTGGATTAATACAAAAAGTAAGGAAAAGTTTAATTAATGTCAAAGAAGCTGAATTAATAACTTTAAATTTTCTAAAAAAATGGATACCTAAAAAAGTATCTCCAATATGCGGTAATACTATAGGGCAGGATAGGAGATTTTTATTTGAATATATGCCTGATTTAGAAGATTATTTTCATTATAGATATTTAGATGTTAGTACTTTAAGGGAGTTAGTAATTAGGTGGATGCCAAATATTATGTTTTTGTTTCAAAAAAAAAATAAACATACTGCATTATCAGATATTAAAGAATCTGTTAATGAGTTAATTTTTTATCGTAAATATTTTTTAAATATAAGTGTATAAATAATATAAAAAATTATATGCGGAAATAGCTCAGTTGGTAGAGCGTAACCTTGCCAAGGTTAAGGTCGCGAGTTCAAGTCTCGTTTTCCGCTTGATATTTTTTATAATATACAATTTCTATGTTTTGTAAAATTTTTAAATTAAAAGTAAATATTAATTTATTATAAATTTTATTTTTTTTATAATTATTTAATTATTTTTAAAAAAAAATTTATTAAGGAATAATATGAAGTTTTATTTGAATTGTTTATTTTTTTTTTTTATATGTTTTTTTGTTTTTAGTTTTAGTATTTCTAATAATTTACAAAAAAAAAAGTTTTTTTATTTCAGAAATAATGAAATTTTATATGTATTTTCTTTTTATAATAAATATAAATTTAAATATAATTATTTTTATATTAAGAAAAATAAAATAAAATTTATTGTTTATAATAATACTAATTTTGTATTTCTTTTAAATAAAAATAATTTAAATAATTCAGTTATTTTAAATATTGAAGATCGTAAAGGAAAAAAAATTTTTTATTTTTATTCTACTTATAAATTAAATGTTAATTATGTTAAGTTAATTAAAAAAATAAATAAATATTTTTTGTATATTTCATTAAAAATAAAATATTTTAAAATTAATAAAAGTAATTATATAAAAAAAAATATTAATAATAGAAATAAATTTAAAAAAATATTAAATGTTAAAAATAATAAAATTAATATTGCTATAGACCCAGGTCATGGTGGTTATGATCCAGGCGCTATAAATTATAGAAATGGTATTAAAGAAAAAGATATTAATTTATCTATTTCTATAAAATTACTAAATAAATTAAATTTAAATAAAAAAATTCATGCTTTCTTAATAAGAAAAAGAGATAGTTTTGTTTCATTAAAAAGACGTTTTTATTTAATTAATAATAGTAATGCTGATATAGTTTTATCTATACATACTGATTCTACTTTAAATAATAAAATTTATGGTGCTTCTGTTTGGATTTTTAATAAAGACAATTATGTAAATAAATTTAATAATAAATTTAATTTTTTATTTAAATCAAGATTCAAAAATAATTTTTTTTTGAATAAAAAAAATTATGTTAGTTATAGTATTGCAGTTGAATTAATTAATAAATTATGTATAAATATTAATTTAAGAAAAAATATTCCTCAATTTAATAATTTAATTGTTTTATCTTCTAATATTCCTTCAGTTTTAATAGAAACTGGTTATATAAGTAATCCTTGTGAGGTAAAAAAATTAAGTAGTGATTTTTATCAATTTAAAGTAGTTCAATCTATTTATTTAGGTATTATTTCTTTTATTAATAAATATAAACTAATATCTTAAATATTATTTATGAATTTAATTAAAGTATTATCTGAAAAAATTATACGCAAAATATCTGTTGGTGAATTTTTAAATTGTCCTTCTTTAGTTTTAAAAGAATTATTAGAAAATAGTATAGATGCTAGTTCTAATATTATAAAAATAAATATAATAAATAATGGTTTAAGTTTAATTAATGTAGTGGATAATGGTATAGGAATAAAAAAAAGTGACTTATATAAGTCAGTACAAAGAAATACTACTAGTAAAATTTATCGTTTGAAAGATTTAAATTGTATTAATACTTTTGGATTTCGTGGTAAAGCATTGTCTGGTATAAGTTATATTTCTTATTTTAGTATAACTTCGAAGTTTTTGAGGAATAAAAATTATGGTTGGTTTTTACATAATACTAAAAAAGATACAACTTATTTTAAAAAAATAAAACCAATGCCCTTTTTTTTTAAAAGTGGCACTTCAGTAGAAGTAAAGGATTTATTTTTTAATTTTCATTTTAAAAGGCAGATTTTAAATAAATTTTATTATAAATATGGTTTTTTATTAAAAAAAATTATTTCTCTTTTTGTGTTATCAAATTTAAATATTAATTTTGATATATATAATAATAATTGTTTATATAAGAAATATATATTTATTAAAAATAAAAATAAAAATTTTCAGAATCGTATTATTGATATATATGGTAAAAAATTTTTTTCTATATTAAATAATATATTAATAAAACATGAAATTTTATATTTAGAGGGTTGTTATTCTTTTACAAAGAAATTTAAGTTGGTGAGAATAATTTTTATTAATAAACGTATTATATCTAATAGAAATATATTGTATAATTTTATAAATAATTTTTTTTTAGATATTTGCAAAAAAAATAATTTTTCTTATATATTGTATTTCTATTTAAAACCTAATTTAATTAATGTTAATTTAGATCCTAGAAAATTTAGAATAGAAATATTTAATTCTATTGAGTTTTTAAAAATATTATATAATTTACTATATATTTTTTTTAAAAAAGATATTATTTCATTGGGTAGATTAAAAATACATAATATTTATAGAAATAATTTTTTAGTTAAAAAAAATTTGTATATAGGTAATTATTATCTTTTTTTTTTAAAAAAATTTGGAATTATAAATAATTTTAATAAACGTTATTTATATACTGTTAATAAAAATTATTTATTTTATATTGATGTATTTTATATATATTATTTTTACAACAAGATTTGTTTATTAAATAAATTTAATTATGATTTAATAGTTATTAAAAGAAATATTAATAAAATAGTTTTTTCCTATAAAAGAAAAATATTAAATTTTAAAATCATTTCTTTATTATGTAATTTGGGATTTAAGATTTATTATTTTAATAAGTTTTTATTTATTAAAAATATTCCATATTTATTTAATATGGATAATGTAAATTATTTTTTTTTAAATATATTAAATTTACCTCAGAAGAAAGGGGTTTCTATAAGAAAATACATTTTATATTGGTTATCTTATTATACTATATATCATACTAAAGGTTTAACGGTTAATCAATTAGTAATTTTATTATGTAATTTTTATAAGTTTATAATGTATTATAATTTAAAAATTAATAAAAAGATTATAAAAATTATTGATATAAATAAAGTTTATTTTTTTGATTTTTAAATTAAATTATGAAAAAAGAGATTTCTAAAATTTTTTGTATTTTAGGCCCTACTAATATAGGTAAGAGTTTTATTTCTATGGAATTAAGTAATTTTTTTCCTTTAGAAATTATAAGTGTGGATTCAGGTTTAATATATAGATATATGAATATAGGTACAGATAAACCATCTAAAGAACAACTTAATAAAGTTCCTCATAAACTAATAGATATTTTAGATCCTAAAGAATGTTATTCTGTTAGTAATTTTTTTTTAGATGTAAAAAGAGAAGTAAATTTAATTTTAAATATAAATAGAAATATACCTTTATTAGTTGGTGGAAATATGATGTATTATAATGTATTATTTAATGGTTTATTTGAATTACCTGAATCTAATAATAAAATGCGTATTTATATTAAAATGATTAATAATTTTTATGGATCTCGTTATTTATATAATATTTTAAATGAAATTGATTTTAATTATGCTAAATTACTTCATTATAGTGATACGTATCGTATAATGAGGGCTTTAGAGGTTTTTGGAATTTCTGGAAAAAAAATTTCTATTTTAAAAAGGAGTAAGAAAAAATTAAATTTTAATATAATTAAGTTTGTTATTTTACCTAAAAATAAAAATATATTAATTAATTCAATTAATAATAGATTTATAAGAATGTTAAAAAATGGTTTAGAAGAAGAAGTATATAATTTATATACTAGAGGTGATTTAAATATAAATATGCCATCTATAAAATGTATAGGTTATAAACAAATGTGGTTATATTTTCAAAATAAAATATCATATTTAGATATGATTAATTCAAGCATTGGAAGTACAATATGTTTAATGAAAAAACAATTTACTTGGATTAATAAAATAAATAATTCTTATTTTATTTATCTAGATAGTTATAAAAGTTGTGTAAATAAAATTGTTAATTTAATAAAAAAAAATCTTTATTGATAATGAAAAAATTTTAAATAAATTATGTCTTTAATTAAAAAAACTTTAGTAATTTTTATTAATTATAAAATTAGCAAAGATGATGTTTTATTCGAAATAGAAGAATTTAAAAAATTAATTTTTTCTTTTAATTTTTGTATTGATAATTTTATAAAAATTAATATTAAAAAACCTAATAGAAAATATTTTATTAATTCAGGTAAATTATTAGAATTAAAAATTATTATTGATAAAAATAATTATTTTTTTTTATTAATAAATCTTTCTTTAAAAAGTTCTCAAGAAAATAATTTAAAAAATTTCTTAAATTGTAATATTTTAAATAAAACTAATTTATTACTTTATTTATTTAAAAAGAGAGCAAATACAATTTTCGGTAAATTACAGGTTAAATTAGCTACATTATTATATTTAAGTACTAGATTAGTTAAACAATGGAGTCATTTAGAAAGACAAAGAGGGGGCGTGAAATATATTTCCGGTCCAGGGGAAAAACAAATTGAAATAGACCGTAGATTAATAAAAAAAGAAATAAGAAATTTAAAAATTAAATTATTCAAATTAACTCAACAAAGAATGAAGAGTAATAAATTAAGAATTAAGAATAATTTACCATTAATATCTTTAATAGGTTATACTAATTCAGGTAAATCTACTTTATTTAATTTATTTACTAAATCTGATTTTTTAGTTAAAAATGTTTTTTTTTCTACTTTAGATACTTATATTAAAAAAGTAAAAATTTTTAATTTGAAGAATAAAATTTTAATTTCTGATACTATAGGTTTTATAAAAAATTTACCGAATAATATAATGGAAGCTTTTAAAGCTACGTTAGATGAAATACGTAATTCAAAATTAATTTTACATATCATAGATATTTCTGATATATATTTTCAAGAGCATATAAATTCTGTAAATTTAATATTAAGTAATATGAATATTAGTAATATTCCTATTATTCAAATAATGAATAAAATTGATTGTATAAGAGATGGTTCTAGTAGAGTAGAATTTGATAATAATAATTTTCCATATAGAATATGGATTTCCGCTAAATACCATAATGGTATATATAATTTATGTAAAATAATAGATAGAATTGTATTTCTTAAGAAAAAGAAATATAAATTATTAATTCCTTTTAAGGAATATATGTTAGTATGTAATTTTTTTTATAGATTTAATTATATTTTAAGTGAATTTAGTAATGATGGTTTATTTTATTCTTTATTAATTTGTGTTAATAATACAGAATTGTTAAATATAATTAAAAAATTTTCTTTTCTAAAAAAATATATTAAATAATTTAAATTTTTTGTATTTTATGAGTAATATAATATTTTATGGATTGCATGTAGTAAAAAATTTATTGAAATATAAAAATTCTTTTATTAAAGAAATATTTATATTAAAAAGCAAAAGAGTTCTTTTTTATAAAAAATTTAATTTTCTTTTATTTAAAAAAATTAAAATTACTCTTGTTAATAAAGGATATTTAAATTCTTTAACTAAAAATAGAAATCATCAAGATATATGTGTTTTAATAAAAAAAAATTTTTTTTTATTTTATAAAAAAAAAATATTAAATATAATTAATAAAATTAAGTATCCTATATTTTTAATTTTAGATAGGATTAATGATGTTTATAATTTAGGTTCTTGTATTAGAACTGCAGTAGCTTCAGGTATTATTAATGTTATTTTAGTTACAAAACATAATTCGGTTTCAATATTAAATAGTGTAGTACATAAAATTACAAGTGGTGCTTTATATAAAATAAATATTTTTGAGATTAATAATATTAATAATTTAATAATTTTTTTAAAAAAATATAATTTTTTTATTATAGGTACTTGTTTAAAATCTAAAAATTCTATTTTTTCATTTAATTTTAAAGATTTTAAAAAGCCTATAGGTCTTATATTAGGTTCTGAAAAAAATGGCATTAAGGAAAGTATAAAGAAAAAATGTGATTTTTTATTTAGAATACCTATCAAAAATATTAATTCTTTAAATATATCAATAGCTAACAGTATTTTAATTTTTGAGATATTACGTCAATTTTTAAATAAATAGTTTTATTTCAGAAAATCATTTATTTTGAATAAATTAGGTTTTGAATTTATAATTTCCGATATATACATTTTTTTTTTATTACTAAATTGTATTTTTTTTATTTTTAAGATTGCATCTTTAGTGGTAACTAACAATTCTTTTTTATTAAATTTAATAATTCTTCCAGGTTTATTGTTTTTTATTTTTTTTTTTATTTTAGCTTTCCATAAAATAATTCTATAATTTTTATAAAAAAAAAATGTTTTTGGCCATACAATATATGCTTTTATTTTTCTTATTATATTTATAGCTTTATCTTTTTTCCAATTTATTTTTCCATCTATTTTTTTTATTTTTTTAGCATAAGTAGTTTTTTTTTCATCTTGTTTGATATTTTTAATAAAAATATTATATTTAATTTTTTTAATTATTTTTAATAAACCTTTAATTCCTATTTTTTGGAGTTTTTTTTTTAATTTAATATAATTATCTTTTTTTTTTATATTATAATGTTTTTGATATATTATATTTCCTTGATCTAAAAGTTTGTTAATTTTAATTAATGTAATTCCTGTTTTTTTATCTCCATTTAATATTGATTGTTGTATAGGAGAAGCACCTCGTAGTTTTGGTAATAGTGAGGCATGAATATTTATACAACCATATTTAGGAATATTAATAATATTTTCTGGAATGATAAATCCATATGATATTAGTATAATTAAATTAATATTTAATTTTTTTATATTTTTTTCTAAATTTTTTAATTCTTTTATATTTTGAGGTTGATATATATATTTTATTTTATTTTTAATAGCTGTATTTTTAATTATATTTTTGATATTTGATTTTTCTTTTTTAGTGATTATTCCAATAATATTATTTTTTTTTTTTATTAATTTTTCTAAAAAAAACGAAGAAAAATTACATGTTCCTATAAATAAAATTTTAATTTTTTTTTTTATATTTAATATCATAATCTATTAATAATTTACCTTTTAAGTGATCAATTTCATGTTGAATACATATAGATAATATACCTTTAGTGTAAATAAAATATTTTTCCCCTTTTATATTAAAATTACTTATTTTTAAGATATTTGATCTTTTAATTTTTAATTTATAATTAGGTATAGAAAGACATTTTTCTTCAATTCTAATAGATCCTTTTCTGTTTATTATTTTAGGATTAATTAAAATTATTTTTTTTGTTATATTTATAACTATGATAGATTTTTTAATATTTACTTGTATAGCTGCTAACCCAATACCATTATTATAATACATGGTTTCAAACATATTTGAAATTTGGTTTTTTAGTTTTTGATTAAAAATTTTTATTGGTTTAGTTTTTATTCTAAGTTTTTTATCTGGATATTGTAATATTTTAAGTATTGACATATATTTTGAGATATTTATATTACCCAGAGCGGGATTCGAACCCGCATGATTTTTTAATATCGAGGGATTTTAAGTCCCTTGTGTCTACCATTTCACCATCTGGGTAAATTTTAAGACGTGTCTCGGAATTGAACCGAGTTATATGGATTTGCAATCCACTGCATAACCGTTCTGCCAACACGTCTTTTAAAAATATTTTATAAATTTTGTAAAGTATAAATATATTTAAAAATTAATATTAACTTATATATATCATATATTATACAATATAGTAATATTATTATATAATTATAAATTTATTTGTAAATAATAAATTGGTAAATAAAATGTCTACTATAAATCAATTAGTACGTAAACCTAGAATTAAAAAAAGTTTTAAAAATAGTGTACCAGCTTTATGTGGTAGTCCTCAAAAAAGAGGTGTATGTATAAAAGTTTATACAACTACACCTAAAAAACCTAATTCTGCTTTACGTAAAGTATGTAGAGTTAAATTAACTAATGGTTTAGAAGTTACAGCATATATTCCAGGTGAAGGGCATAATTTACAAGAACATTCTGTAGTATTAATTAGAGGTGGCAGGGTTAAAGATTTACCTGGTGTTCGATATCATGTTATTAGAGGGACATTAGATTGCGTCGGTGTAAAGAATAGAAAAAAATCTCGTTCTAAATATGGTGTAAAGAAAAATATTTAATTAGTTTTTGTAATTTTTTTTAAAGAGGATAATATATATATATGTCACGTCGTCATACATCGAGTATTCGCGATATTATACCTGATTTACTTTTAGGCTCTCAACTTGTTGCTAAATTTATTAATTTATTGATGATTGATGGTAAAAAAACTGTAGCTGAAAATATTTTATATTCTGCCTTACGTTTTTTAGAAAAAAAAATTAAAAAAGATAAATTATTTATTTTAGAAATGGTAATTAATCAAGTTAAACCTATTGTTGAAGTTAAATCAAGAAGAGTTGGTGGTACAACTTATCAAATTCCTGTAGAAGTTAAACCTACTAGAAGTAATACTTTAGCGATACGTTGGATTATTTTAGCTGCTAGAAAAAGAAAGGACAAAACTATGTTTTTACGTTTAGTAAATGAATTTTCGGATGTTTTAAATAATAAAGGATTAGCTATAAAGATGAAAGATGATGTTCATCGTATGGCTGAATCTAATAAAGCATTTGCACATTATAGATGGTAATTTATTTAATTTTTATTTAAATATTTATTTTATATGAGTATATATATTAGAGGTTTAAATGTCTCGTATAACGTCAATTTTAAATTATAGAAATATTGGTATTAGCGCTCATATAGATGCTGGTAAAACTACAACTACTGAGCGTATTTTATTTTATACTGGAGTTAATTATAAACTTGGTGAAGTACATGAAGGTACAGCTACCATGGATTGGATGGAGCAAGAGCAAGAGAGAGGTATTACAATTACTTCAGCAGCTACTACAACCTTTTGGTCTGGTATGTATAATCAATTTAAAAATTCTTATCGTATTAATATTATTGATACTCCTGGTCATGTGGATTTTACAGTTGAGGTAGAGAGATCAATGAGGGTTTTAGATGGAGCTGTTATGGTATATTGTGCCGTTGGCGGTGTACAACCTCAATCAGAAACTGTATGGAGACAAGTAAATAAATATAATGTTCCTAGAATTGCTTTTGTTAACAAAATGGATCGTGTGGGAGCTGATTTCTTAAAGGTAGTAAATCAAATAGAGGATCGTCTTAAAATTAAGACTATATTACTACAATTACCTATTGAATCAGAAAGGGGTTTTTTGGGAGTTGTAGATTTAATAAAGATGAAATCAATATATTGGAATGATGATGATAATGGAATAACTTTTAAGGTTAAAGATATTCCTAGAAATATGAAAAAATCATCTTTATATTGGAGACATAAGATAATTGAATTGGTAGCTGATTATTCAGATGATTTAATGTTAGATTATATAAATAGTATAGATTTTACTGAAGACACTATTAAATCAATTTTAAGAAATAATGTATTAAAAAATAAGGTATTATTGGTATTATGTGGTTCTGCTTTTAAAAATAAAGGAATTCAACCTTTATTAGATGCTATAATAGATTATTTACCTTCCCCTAAGGATTTACATTCTATTCGAGGTTTAGCAGTATGTAATGAATATAAAATATTTCGTTTAATGAATGATGATGAACCTTTTTCAGCATTAGCTTTTAAGGTGTTAAATGATCCTTTTGTGGGTAATTTAACCTTTTTACGTATTTATTCTGGATTTATGAAGTGTGGTAATTTAGTTTTAAATAGTACTAGAAATAAACAAGAACGAATAGGTCGTATAGTTCAGATGCATGCTAATAAAAGAGTAGAAGTTAAAGAAGTTTATGCTGGCGACATAGTAGCTGCTATAGGTTTAAAAGATGTTTTTACTGGAGATACTTTATGTGATGTAGATAAACCTATTATTTTGGAAAAAATATTTTTTCCTAATCCAGTTATTTCTGTTGCTTTAGAGCCTAAATCTAAGTTAGATCAGGAAAGAATGGGTATTGCTCTATCTCGTTTATTAAAAGAAGATCCTTCATTTAAAAGTCATTTTGATATTGAATCAAATCAAACTATTTTATCTGGAATGGGGGAGTTGCATTTAGAAATTATTGTAGATAGAATGAAAAGGGAGTTTAATGTTAATTCTAATATTGGTAAACCAGAAGTAGCTTATAGAGAGACTATTAGAAAATCCGCGAATAATATTGAAGGTAAATATATCAAACAAACTGGGGGGAGAGGTCAATATGGACATGTTGTAATAGATATATCCCCTTTGTCTTTAAATGAATATGTTTTATCAAATGATGGTTATTTATTTATTAATGATATTAAAGGTGGTGTAATCCCTAATGAATATATTTCTGCCATAGATAAAGGTATTAAGGAACAATTAAAATCTGGACCTTTAGTTGGTTATCCAGTGGTAAATGTGAAAGTAAGATTATTTGATGGTTCTTACCATGATGTAGATTCTTCAGAAATAGCATTTAAAATGGCAGCTTCTATAGCTTTTAAAAAAGCATTTAGAAAAGCAAATCCAATTTTATTAGAACCAGTTATGAATGTAGAAGTAGAAACTCCAGAATTATATATGGGTGATGTTATAGGTGATTTAAATCGTCGTCGAGGTATAATAAGGAAGATATGTGATATTAATTTAGGTAAAATAATTAAATCTCGCGTTCCTTTATCTGAGATGTTTGGTTATGCTACAGATTTGAGATCGCAAACTCAAGGTAGAGCTTTATATTCTATGGAGTTTTATAAATATATAGAAGCTCCTAGTGGTATTTGTGAAGATATAATTAGTATTTTAAAGAAATAATTTTTATTAATTTATAAGGTTTGTTATGTCAAAAGAGAAATTTGAACGTTCTAAAGTTCATATAAATGTAGGTACTATAGGTCATGTAGATCATGGTAAAACTACTTTAACTGCAGCTATCACTACTGTATTATCTAAAAAATTTGGTGGACAGGCTAAATCATTTGATCAAATAGATAATGCTCCTGAAGAAAAAGAAAGGGGTATTACTATTAATACATCACATGTTGAGTATGATACTAAATTAAGGCATTACGCTCATGTAGATTGTCCTGGTCATGCTGATTATATTAAAAATATGATTACTGGTGCAGCACAAATGGATGGTGCTATTTTAGTGGTATCAGCTACTGATGGTCCTATGCCTCAAACTAGGGAGCATATTTTATTGGCTCGTCAAGTAGGAGTTCCGTATATATTGGTTTTTTTAAATAAATGTGACATGGTAGATGATGATGAATTATTGGAGTTAGTAGAAATGGAGATTAGGGATATTTTAATTCAATATAATTTTCCAGGAAAAGAAACACCAATAATTAGAGGTTCAGCATTGAAAGCGTTAGATGGAGTTGATATTTGGGAAAATAAAATTATTGAATTATCAGATATTTTGGATAGTTATATACCCAACCCTAAAAGATCTATAGATAAATCTTTTCTTTTACCTATAGAAGATGTTTTTTCAATTTCTGGTAGAGGTACTGTAGTTACAGGTAGAATAGAAAGAGGGATAATTAAGATAGGTGAGGAAGTAGAAATAGTAGGTATAAAGGAAACTAAAAGATCTATTTGCACAGGAGTGGAGATGTTTCGCAAACTATTAGATGAAGGTAGGGCGGGAGAAAATGTTGGTATTTTGTTAAGAGGGATCAAAAGAGAAGATATAGAGAGAGGTCAAGTATTAGCTAAACCAGGATCTATTAATCCACATAAACTTTTTAATGCTGAAGTATATATTTTATCTAAAGAGGAGGGTGGTAGACATACTCCGTTTTTTAATGGTTATAAACCGCAGTTTTATTTTAGAACTACAGATGTTACAGGAACTATAAAATTAAAAGAAGGTATAGAAATGGTTATGCCGGGCGATAATGTAGAATTAGTGATAAATTTATTTTATCCTATTGCTATGGATGAAGGTTCTAGATTTGCTATTAGAGAGGGTGGACGTACTGTAGGTGCTGGTATAGTAAGTTCTATAATTAAATAGCATGAAATTAATTTTTAATAGAAAATATAAATAAAATTATTTAATTTTTATTTTAAACATATTTATTATATAAAATGGAAAATCAAAGAATTCGTATTAGATTAAAATCATTTGATTATCGTTTAATTGATAAATCTACAATTGATATTGTAAATACAGCTAAGAAGACTGGAGCACAAGTATATGGGCCTATACCTTTACCAACTTCTGTAGAGCGTTATACTGTTTTAATATCCCCACATGTAGATAAAGATGCAAGAGATCAATATGAAATTAGAACTCATAAGCGTTTAATTGATATTATTGAACCTACAGATAAAACAGTAGATGCTTTAATGAGGTTAGATTTGGCAGCTGGAGTAGATGTGCAGATTAGTTTAGGTTAATATATTTAATTTTTTTCAATAAGATATTAAATTTTATATTATAGAATGGTTACTTTAATTGGTAAAAAAATAGGTATGACCAGGATTTTTGATGTTAATGGATTAGTTATGCCTGTTACAGTTATTAAAATAGAAGATAATATAATTACATGTATAAAAAAAAAAGATATACATGGATATAATGCGGTACAAATAACTACTGGAGTTAAAAAAAAAAATATTAATAAGGCAGAATTTGGTTTTTTTAATAAATTAAATTTTAATGTAGGTTTAGGA
Organism: Candidatus Stammera capleta; assembly: GCA_036689305.1. GTDB lineage: Bacteria > Pseudomonadota > Gammaproteobacteria > Enterobacterales > Enterobacteriaceae > Stammera > Stammera capleta_AM. Next base: position 47,790 of record CP144787.1, read on the forward strand.
TTATGGGAAATTCCTTATATAAAAAATATACATTTTAAGATATTACAGTGTTTAAATATTGATTTATTAAAAAATTGTAATAAAGTAAATATAACTTCTTTTACTAAAGGTAAAGGTTTTTCTGGAACTATTAAAAGATGGAATTTTAAATCACAGGATAAAAGTCATGGAAATTCTTTATCTCATAGAGTACCTGGTTCTATAGGGCAAAATCAAACTCCAGGTAAAGTTTTTAAAGGTAAAAAAATGCCAGGTAGAATGGGTGGTGTGAGGGTAACAATGAAAAATCTTAGTGTAGTTGAAATTAATAATAAAGATAATTTTATCTTAATTAAGGGTTGTATAGCTGGTCCTAATAATAACTTTGTTAAAATTAGTTCTTTTAATTAGTAAAGTATTTTTTTAATAGAGAGGAATATATGGATTTTTTTTTAATGGATAGTAATGAAAAGATTATTTTATCAGATAAAGTTTTTAATGAAAAATTAAATATACCTTTAATACACCAAGTTATTACTTCTTATATGAATAATAAGCGTAAAGGTAATTCTACGCAGAAATCTAGATCTGATGTTTCTGGTTCTAATAGAAAACCATGGAGTCAAAAAGGCATTGGTAAGGCTAGAGCTGGATCAACGAAGAGTCCTATTTGGCGTAAAGGAGGCGTTACTTTTGCTTCTAAACCAATAAAATATTATTTTAAAGTTAATAGAAAAATGTATTTATTTGCTTATAGAAGTATATTATCTGATATAGTTAGAAAGTCAAAATTATATATTTTTAATAATTTTGATATTAAGTATCCCAAAACTAAGAGTTTTTTAAAAAAGATATTTTTTTTAGATAGTGTAAATGTTTTGATTATTACTTTAAATATAAGTAATAATTTGTATTTATCTTCTCGTAATTTACATAATGTATTTGTATGTAATGTTAAAAATATTAGTTTATTAAATTTAATTTCTTTTAAAAATATTATATCTACTTTTGAGGCTATAAAATATTTAGAGGATAAATTATATGATTGATAATTCTAGTTATTTTGATATTTTGGATAAACCACGTATAACAAAAAAAATGTCTTATCTTTTTAAAAAAAATAATGTTTTAGTATTTCAGACTAAAATTAAATACAATAAGTTTCAATTATTAAGAGCTATTAAGGAAATATTGAATGTTGATGTAAAAAAAATTAGAGTTTTATTAGTTAAAAGGAAACGTAAAAAAATAAAGAATAAATTTTATTTTACCAAAGCATGGAAAAAAGTATATGTCTTTTTAGAGAAAAAAGTAGATTTAAGTAATTTAATTTAAATTTAGAGTTATTTATGGTTATTATAAAATATAAACCAATTACTCCTGGTAGAAGACATAAGGTAAGAGTAATTAATAATGTATTGTATAAAGGTAAAGTTTATAAAAAGTTGGTTTCTAAAAAAAAAAAAACAGGCGGTCGCAATAATTTTGGTCGTATTACTGTTAGACATATTGGGGGTGGACATAAACAAAAATATCGTTTAATTGATTTTAAAAGAAATAAACATAATATCTATGGTTTGGTAAAAAGAATAGAATATGATCCTAATAGAAATGCATATATAGCTTTAATATTATATAGAGATGGGGAGAGAAGATATATTTTGTATCCTAATGGAATGAAGATTGGTGATGTTATAATTTCTGGTATAAAAAATATTCCTATAAAGTGTGGAAATTGTTTATTAATAAAAGATATTCCTATTGGGAGTATTGTTCACAATGTTGAATTAACGCCAGGTAAAGGTGGGCAAATAGCTAGATCTGCGGGGTCTTTTGCTCAAATTACAGCTAGAGATATAAATTATGTTACAATAAAATTACGTTCCGGGGAAATACGTAAAATTAGATCTATGTGTAAAGCAACATTAGGGGAAATAGGAAATTCAGAATATATGTTACGTGTTTTAGGTAAAGCTGGATGTAAAAGATGGTTAGGTATTAGGCCAACTGTAAGAGGTACAGCTATGAATCCAGTTGATCATCCACATGGGGGTGGTGAAGGGAGAAATTTTGGTAAACACCCAGTTAGTCCTTATGGTTTACAAACTAAAGGTAAAAAAACTCGTAAAAATAAACGTACAAATAAATTTATTATTAAGAGAAGGTAAAATATTATTAATGGAGGTGTATAAATAATGCGTTCTTTGAAAAAAGGTCCTTACATTGATTATCATTTGTATAAAAAAATAGAGAAATCAATTAAAAATAAGGATAAGAAAATCATTAAAACTTGGTCAAGACGTTCTACTATATTACCTAATATGATAGGTTTGACTATAGGTGTACATAATGGTAGATATCATATACCTGTGTATATTACAGATGATATGGTGGGGCATAAATTAGGTGAATTTTCTCCAACTCGTACTTATAAGGGGCATAATATTCCTAATAAAAAAGTTAAGAAAACAGATGTGGAACATTCTAAATAAAGGGGATATGTAACATTCGTGGAAGTTATAGCTAAATATCGTTATGCTCGTTCTTCTGCTCAAAAATTAAGATTAGTAGCGAATTTAATTAGAGGTTTAAATGTTAATAAAGCTTTAGAAATTTTAAAATTTACTAACAAAAAAGCATCTTTTATGATTATAAAAGTTTTAAATTCAGCAATTTCAAATGCTTATTCAAATTATGGATTGAAAATTAAAACTTTAAGAGTTTCTAAAATTTATGTTGATAAGGCTTCTTCATTTAAACGTGTTTTTCCAAGAGCTAAAGGTAGAGTAAATTATATTACAAAAAGAACCAGTCATATTACTATTTTTGTGTCTAATAGTGATAAGTAATGAATATTAAATAAGCTAGAGGTTGATATTTAATGGGACAAAAAGTTAATCCTAATGTTATTCGTTTAGGTATAATAAAATTATGGAATTCTACTTGGTTTGCAAATAAAAAAAATTTTGCTGATGTTTTGAGAAATGATTTTGAAGTTCGTAAATTGTTATTTAGTAAATTGTCTAGGGCTTTAATTTCTAAAATAGTTATAGAGAGACCCGCTAAAAGTATTAAGGTAGTTATATATACAGCAAGACCAGGTATAGTTATAGGTAAAAAGGGTGAAGATATAGAAAAAATTAAATTGATGGTTAATAAAATTACTAATGTGCCGGTACAAATAAGTGTCGCTGAAGTATTAAGTCCTGAATTAGATGCTAAATTGGTGGCTGATAATATTGCATTGCAATTAGAAAGAAGAATAATGTATAGAAGAGTTATGAAAAGAGCTATTTCTAATGCTATACGTTTAGGTGCTAAAGGCATAAAGATAGAAGTTAACGGTAGGTTAAGTGGTATTGAGATAGCTAGAACGGAATGGTATAAGGAGGGCAGAGTTCCATTACATACTTTTAGAGCTGATATTGATTATAGTTCTTCTCAGGCTTTTACAACATATGGAGTAATAGGTGTTAAAGTATGGATTTTCAAGGGAGAAATATTAGATAAATTACATTTATTAAATTTATTTAATCCTAAAAATAATATTTTTACATTTAAAAAATTTTCTAGAAATAAAAGAAGATTTACAAAAATTAAAAATTAATTTATGATAATTAAAGGTTATTATGTTACAACCTAAAAGAACTAAGTATAAAAAGATGCAAAAGGGGCGTAATAAAGGTAATTCTGGTGATAATAAAATACGCTTTGGTTTATTTGCAATAAAAGCTATTACACGTGGTAATATTTCATCAAAACAAATTGAATCAGCTCGTAGAGTTATATCTAGATCTGTTAAAAGACAGTGTAGTATATGGATTAGAATTTTCCCTGATAAACCTATTACAAGAAAACCATTGGAAGTTCGTATGGGAAAGGGAAAAGGTAATGTAGAATATTGGGTAGCTGTTATTAAACCAGGAAAAATATTATATGAAATTGATGGTGTAGATGAGGTTTTAGCTAGAAATGCTTTTAAACTAGCTGGAGCTAAACTTTCTGTAAAAACTATATTTGTAAAAAAGGATTTTTCTTATGATGGATATTAATTTATTGAGAAATAAAAATATATACGATTTACGAATGAAATTATATAGTATTTCTAAAGAATATTTGTATTTACGTATGAAATTAAAATCTAAAAAATTAAAAAAAACTCATTTGTTACGTTTGTATAGAAAAAAAATTGCTGTTATAAAAACTGTAATTAATGAAAAGGTATTGCGTCATGAGTAAAAAATTTTTAAGAGGATATGTTGTAAGTAATAAAATGATTAAAACTATAGTTGTTTCAGTTACTAGATTAGTTAAACATAAAATTTATAATAAATTTTTAAAAAAAACAACAAAGGTACATGTTCATATAAATAAAAGTAATATATGTAATATTAACGATTTAGTGGAAATTAAAGAATCAAAACCTTACTCTAAGACTAAATTTTGGGTTTTTACAAAAATAATCAAGAAATCAATATATAATTAGCAAGAGGTTTTAATGATACAAGAAAGAACTTTATTAAAAGTAGCAGATAATTCAGGGGCAAAATTTGTTATTTGTATCAAGGTTTTAGGTGGGTCTAAACGTAGATACGCAAATATTGGGGATGTTATTAAAGTTGCTGTAAAAGAGGCTATACCTAGGAGTAAGGTAAAAAAGGGGGAGGTTTTAAAATCATTAATAGTACGTACTAGATTTGGTATTAGAAGAAATGATGGTTCTTTAGTTAGATTTGATAATAATTCATGTGTTTTATTAAATGATAATAATCATTTAATAGGTACTAGAATATTTGGACCTATTACAAGGGAGTTGCGCGCAGGTAAATTTACAAAAATTATATCTTTAGCACCTGAAGTTTTATGATATTTTTAAAATAGAGGTTTTAAAATGTCTTTAAAGGTTAGAATGAATGATGTAGTAAAAGTTATATGTGGTAAAGAAAGAGGTAAAATAGGTAAAATTAAAAAAATTTTAACGAAAAAAAATAAAGTTGTTATTGAAGGTATTAATTATGTTGTAAAACATAAAAAATCCAGATTATATAAAATTAAAGGTTCTTTAATTAAAGTAGAGGCCCCTATTCATATATCTAATATTAGTTATTATTGTGTTAAGTTAAAAAAAGATTTTAAAATTGGTTTTATTTGTGAAAATAATCAAAAAAAACGTATTTTTAGAAAAAATAATTTATTTATTAAATAAATTAATATTAATTATTTTATGAATATTTTAAATATATATAAAAAGGTTATTACTCCTAAATTGATAAATTTTTTTAAGTATGATAATGTCATGAAAGTACCTAAAATAATCAAGATTGTTATTAATATTGGTATTGGGTGGAGTATATGTAATAAAAAAAATTTAGATCATATTTTATTAAATTTAAAATCAATATCAGGGCAAAAACCATTAGTTACTAAAGCACGTAAATCTATTGCTAATTTTAAAATTCGTCAAGGTTTTCCTATAGGATGCAAGGTAACTTTACGTAAAAATTTAATGTGGTTTTTTTTGGAAAAATTAATATATGTAGTTATACCTAGAATAAGGGATTTTAGGGGTTTTTCAAAAAAATCTTTTGATAATAGTGCTAATTTAAATATAGGTATAAAAGAACACACAATATTTCCTGAGATAAATTATGAAAAAAATAGTGTATTACATGGATTAGATATATCTATAGTTACTTCAACTTTTAAAATAGAAGAATCTTTAGCATTATTAACTTTTCTTTCTTTTCCTTTTAAAAATTAGGGTTTATTTATGGCTAAAAAATCTATTATAGTTCGTGAAAAAAAAAGAATTTCTTTAATAAAAAAATTTTATTCAAGAAGAATGGTTTTAAAAAAAATAATTTCTAGTAAAATATGTTCTGAAAATAAAAAATGGAAAGCTATTATTAGTTTACAAAATTTACCTCGTAATTCTAGTATATGTCGTCATAGAAATAGATGTAATTATACTGGTAGATCTAGAGGTTACTTACGTAAATTTGGTTTAAGTAGAATAAAATTTAGAGAATTTGCTGTAAGAGGGGATATACCAGGTTTAAGAAAATCAAGTTGGTAGTATAATATTTATTTTGAGTTATTATAATTATGAGCATGCAAGATCCTATAGGAGATATGATTGTTTGTATAAAAAATTCGCAGTTATCAAAGAAATTATTTTTGTATACTGATTATTCTAATTTTAAAAAGTGTATTTTAAGAGTTTTATGGAAAGAGGGGTATATTGCTAAATATGAAATTATTAGTATTTCTAATAATAAAAAAAATATTTTAATATATTTAAAATATTTTAAAGGTTTACCTGTTATTTCAGAGATTGTTCGAGTTAGTAAACCTAGTTTACGTATTTATAAATCTTGTAAGGATATACCTTTTGTGATATCTGGTTTTGGTATTATTATAGTTTCCACATCTAGTGGAGTTATGTCAGATAAAAAAGCTCGAAAAGATAATTTAGGGGGGGAAATTATTTGTTACGTAAAATAATGGTAATTTTATATGTCACGTATTGCTAAAAAACCTATTATTATACCGAAAGATATTTCGGTTATGTTAGAAAGTAAAAATAAATTTATTTTTGTTAAAGGTAATATTAGAGTTACGAGAAAATTTAATAAAAATTTATTATTTAATATAATAAAGAATAAAATATCAGTAAATGTTATATCAAATACAAAAAAAAATTGGTCTTACGCTGGAACAACAAGATCTTTATTAAATAATATAATTTTAGGTATTAAATATGGATTTGAAAAGAAATTAGTTCTTATTGGGGTAGGTTATAAGGCGTTAGTAAAAGAAAATATTTTATTTTTGGATTTAGGTTTTTCGCATACTATACGTTATATAATTCCTAATGGTATTATTATTAATTGTGTATCTCAAACAGAAATTTTAGTTAAAGGTTATGATAAAGAGTTAGTGGGGCAAGTATCTGCGTATATTAGGTCTTACAAAAAACCCGAGCCTTATAAGAAAGGAAAGGGAATTCGTTATTTTAATGAATATGTTCGCATTAAGGAGAGTAAAAAAAAATTAAGTAAATAATAATAAAATAGTAATTTTAATAGCATGATTAATAAAAAAGAAAGGCGCTTACGTCGATTTAAAAAGTTTCGTTTTTTATTGAATTTAAAAGATAAAAAACGTTTAGTGGTCTATAAAACTTCTAGGCATATTTATGCTCAAGTTGTTTTTCGTAATAAGTGTATTGTTTCGTGTTCTACATTAGAAAAAAAAATAAAATCAAAAATTAAAAGTACTAGTAATAAATATGCCGCTAAAATTGTCGGTAAAAATATAGCTAAAAGATCTTTTAAAAAAAAAATACATCATGTAGTATTTGATAGATCGGGTTTTAAATATCATGGTCGTGTAAAAATATTAGCCGATTATGCTCGTAAATATGGTTTATTATTTTAAATTAATATATTTTTATGAATATTATAGAAAATTTAAAATCAAATATTGATTTATTTGAAAAATTAGTTTTTGTTAATAGAGTTTCTAAAACTGTTAAGGGTGGTAGAGTTTTTTCTTTTACTGTATTAACAGTAGTTGGTAATAAAAAAGGTAAGGTGGGATTTGGGTATGGAAAGGCAAGAGAGGTGCCTGTTGCAATACAAAAATCTTTAGAGAAAGCTCGTCGTAATATGATTACAATTTTATTAAATAATAGAGGTACTATAATTTATCCAGTAAAAGGAAAATATACCAGTTCTATAGTTTATATTAAGCCAGCTTTTGAGGGTACAGGAATAATAGCAGGTAATTCCATGAGATCTATCTTTGAAGTTGCAGGGGTTAAAGATATTTTAGCTAAATCTTATGGTTCTACAAATCCTATAAATGTAGTTAAAGCTACTATATATACTTTATCTTTAATGGAATCACCTTCATATATTGCCTATAAAAGAGGTAAGTTAATTAAAGATATTAATTAATAATTATTTAATTTTTATTTTTAAAAATATTAGATTATTTTTTTTGTTATTTAAATATATAATTTAGGATTAAATTTTATTTTATATTTATATATATCTTAAGTAAAATATTTTAAAAATTTATAAATTTTATGGTTTAAAAATGATATTACTTAATAATTTATTTAATGCTTCTGGTTCTAAGTTTTTAAAAAAACGATTAGGCAGGGGTATTGGTTCAGGTTTAGGAAAAACTTGCGGAAGAGGTCATAAAGGTCAAAAATCTAGAACAGGAAATAAAATACATCGAGCTTTTGAGGGTGGGCAAACACCTTTATATAAAAGAATACCTAAGTTTGGATTTAAAAGGAGTAAATATATTAAAAAATATGTTGTAGAACTACCCGTGGGTATTTTAAATAAATTTAAAAAATCATCTAAAATAGATATTTCTTTGTTAAAAGAAAAAAAAATTGTTCCTTTAAAAACTAAATTAGTTAGGATAATACTTTCCGGAAAGTTAAATAAATTCGTTAATATTTGTGATAAAAATATACATGTTTCTATGGGTGTTAAAAAAAAAATACAATCTTTAAATAATATTGAAAATTAATTTAATGAATATTAAAGAAGTTATTTTCTTTTTTGGAAATGATTTTAAAAAAATAAAAAATAGAATAATTTTTACTTTTTTGTCAATTTTTATATTTAGAATTGGCAGTTTTATTCCTATACCTGGAATCAATATTAACTTACTTTCTAATATATTAGAGCATAAAAATAATGTTTTTTTTGATATATTTAATATATTTTCTGGTGGTTCTTTATTACATGTATCTGTATTGATGTTAGGTATAATGCCTTATATTTCTGCATCTATTGTAATGCAGTTATTAACTTTTACATGTAATTATTTTACACAATTAAATAAAGAGGGTGAGTATGGTAAAAGTATAATTAATATATATACTAGAATTTTAACATTGTTACTATCTATAATACAAGCTGTAATGATAGTATTAACTTTCGAGAAATTTAATTATTTTGAAAATATAATTTATCATACAAATAGTTTATTTTATTGTATTTTTGTTTTAAGTTTAGTAGTAGGTACTATGTTATTAATGTGGTTGGGAGAGAAAATTTCTGAATATGGTATAGGTAATGGAGTGTCTTTAATTATATTTACCGGTATATTATCAAGTATTCCTAAAAATATATATTTTTTTTTAAAAGATATTAAGTTTACTAAGTTAGTTTTTTTGAATTTTTTATTATTGTCTTTTTTATTATTAGTTGTAGTTTTTTTTATTGTTTTTATAGAAAAAGCTAAAAGAAAAATATTAGTTCAATATGGTACTAAAAGGGAAAATAATAAAAATTATATTTTTAATTTAGAAAAAAATATTTATTTGCCTATTAAAATAAATATTTCCGGAATTATACCATCTATATTTGCCTCTACTATCATAATACTTCCTTTATTTTTATTTTTATGGTTGAATATTTTTTTTAAAAAGAAAATTTTTTTTATATTGAGTAATTATTTTTATTATGATCATTATTTGTATTTATTTTTATTTTTTATTTTAGTTATTTTTTTTTGTTTTTTTTATACTTTTTTAGTTTTTAATCCCCATAATATCACTATGGACTTTCAAAAATCTGGTATTTATATTATAGGTGTAAGACCAGGTAATAAAACTAGGTTATATATAAATAATATTGTTTTTAGATTAACATTATTTAATTCTATATATATATGTATTGTATGTTTAATACCTAATTTATTTTATGAATTGATAGGTTTTTCATTTTATTTTAGTGGTACTTCTTTATTAATAGTTGTTGTTGTGACAATAGAAATTATTACTCAGATTAAATCTTTAATAATGTTTAACAAATATTTATTATTATTTAAAAAATACAATATATAATTTTAATATTTTAAATTAATTGGAGATAGTTTATTATGAAAGTACGTGCTTCTGTAAAAAAAATATGCCGTTATTGTAGAGTTATAAAGCGAAAAAAAGTTATACGTATTATTTGTTCTGTAGATCCTAAACATAAACAACGTCAAGGATGATTAAATTTTTAATTATATTTTTTCAAGGAGGTGTTAAGGTGGTTAGAATAGCTGGAGTAAATATTCCTGATAATAAATGTATTTTTATTTCTTTATCTTATATATATGGAATAGGTATTTTTAGGTCTAAATTGATTTGTGATTTAAGTAAAGTTAATTATTATGTGAAAGTTAAAAAATTAAGTATAAATCAATTAGAATTAATTAGAATTAATACATCAAAATTTTTAACAGAAGGTAATCTTAGGAGGGAAAATATGTTAAATATTAAAAGATTAATAGATTTGAATTGTTATAGAGGTTCGAGACATAAAAAGAAATTACCTGTTAGAGGGCAAAGAACTAAAACTAATGCTAAAACTTCTAAAAAATTACGTAAATTTTAATTTATATTTTAAAAATAAAATTATATGTTAAAAAAAAATAGAAATAAAATTAAAAAAAAAAAAAGAAAAGTTATTGATGGCATTGCATATATATATGCATCTTTTAATAATACTATTATTAGTATAACTGATATTCAAGGTAATGTTTTAAGTTGGGCTACTTCTGGTGGTTCGGGTTTTAGAGGTTCCCGCAAGTCAACTCCTTTTGCTGCACAAGTAGCTACTGAAAAATGTGTTAATTTAGTCAAAAATTATGGTGTTAAAAATTTAAAGGTAATGGTTAACGGACCTGGGCCTGGTAGGGAATCTAGTATAAGAGCATTAAATACTGCTGGTTTTAATATTACAGATATTAGTGATGTTACACCTATACCTCATAATGGTTGTAGGCCGCCTAAAAAAAGAAGAGTTTAAGTTAATAATAAATAGATTTCGAGGATTAAATGGCTAAATATTTAGGTTCTAAATTAAAATTAAGTCGCAGAGAGAAAACTGATCTTTTTTTAAAATCTAATATTCGTAATATTGATACGAAATGTAAAATTAATAGATTACCTGGGCAACATGGTTATAAAAAACATAGATTATCTGATTATGGATTACAATTAAGAGAAAAACAAAAAGTAAAGCGTATGTATTGTATTTTAGAAAAACAGTTTTTTAATTATTATAAAAAAGCTGTTTGTTTAAGGGGAAATACAGGGGAAATATTATTACAATTGTTAGAAAGTAGATTAGATAATATTATTTATAGAATAGGTTTTAGTCTTACTCGTTTAGATGCTAGACAATTAATTAATCATAAATTAATTATGGTTAATAATAACATTGTTAATATTTCTTCTTTTTTATTATCACCTAATGATAAGATACAAATTTGTTCTAAAGCTAGAAATTATGATCGCATTAAATGTTCAATAGAATATTCTAAACAACGTGAATCTGTAAATTGGTTAAAAGTAGATTATAAAGATATGAGTGGTTTGTTAAAGTATTTACCAAAACGTTCAGAATTTTCACAAGATATTAATGAACATCTTATTTTAGAATTTTATTCTAAATAAATATTATTGTATGTTTTATTTAAGGAGAGGTTTATGTTGAATTTTGTATTACCTAAATTAACAAAAATTAAATGCATATCTAATACCAGATCTTTAATAGTATTAAAACCTTTAGAAAGGGGTTTCGGTTATACTATAGGTAATGCTTTAAGGAGAATTTTATTATCTTCTATATCTGGGTATGCTGTTACCGAGGTGGAAATTGAGGGTGTGCAGCATGAGTATAGTGTTAAGGAGGGTTTGTTAGAGGATATTATAGAGGTAATTTTAAATTTAAAAAAGTTATATATAAAACTCAAGGATAACAAAAATGAAGAAATATTTACTTTATATAAAAAAGGTATAGGTCCTGTTTTAGCTTCTGATTTTATCAGTCAATCTGATTTTAAAATAATTAATCCTAATCATGTTATTTGTAATTTAGTAGATAAGAAAGCTTTTATTAATATGAAGATTAAAGTTGAATTAGGTAGAGGTTATGTTACAGCTTTATCAAGAATTAATAGTATTAAGAGAAATAATAATTTATTACCTGTAGGTAAAATATTTTTAGATTCTATGTTCAATCCTGTGAAGTGTATTTCTTATAAAGTTAAATCTACTCGTATAAAACAGAGAACTGATTTGGATAAGTTAATTATGGAAATTAAAACTAATGGTTTATTAAATGCTAAAAAGGCTTTATATAAAGCGGTATCTATTTTAGTTGGACAATTAAATTCTTTTGTTGATGTACAAGATGTAGAAGAATTTAAAAAAATTAAAAAAGATGTTAAACCTAATTTAAATCCTGTTTTATTATGTTCTGTAGATGATTTAGAATTAACAGTTAGATCAGCGAATTGTTTAAAGGCTGAAGCAATACAATATATTGGTGATTTAGTACAAAAAACTGAAATTGAATTATTAAAAACACCTAATTTAGGTAAAAAGTCTTTAACAGAAATAAAGGATATTTTAGCATCTAAAGGATTAACTTTAGGGATGAAATTAAATGATTGGCCTCCTGTAGATTTAGTAAAAGATTAATTTAAATTAAATTGAGAATAATTTATTAAATGAGGTAAATTATGCGTTATGGTAGGTTTTACCGTAAATTAAATCGTAGTAGTAGTCATAGGTTATCTATGTTTAAAAATATGTTAAATTCTATTATAAAATATGAAATTATAAGGACAACTTTTCCTAAAGCTAAAGAATTAAGTAGATATTTAGATTCTATTATAAATTTATCTAAAGTTAATAATTTAAATAATAAGAGGTTAATATTTTCTTATATTAGAAATAGAGAAAATTTACTAAAGTTGTTTAGCGATATTGGTCCTAGATTTATTACTTGTAGTGGTGGTTATACAAGAGTTATAAGATGTGGTTTCCGTAAGGGTGATAATGCTTTAATGGCTTATATACAAATTTTAAGTAAAAATAAATAATATTTTTATTTTATAAATGTTTAAAAAAAGTGAAATTTTTTGGATGCGTTATTGTTTGTTTTTGTCTGAAAAATCCAAGTTATTAAATGAAGTTCCCGTTGGTTCAGTTATTATTTTAAATAATTATTTAATTTCTGAAGGTTGGAATCAATATATTACAAAATATGATGTTACTTCACACGCAGAAATTATTGCTATTAGAAAAGCAAGTTTTTTAATTAAGGATTATCGTTTGGTAAATTGTTCTTTATATGTAACATTAGAGCCTTGTTTAATGTGTTTTGGTGCTATTTTGAATAGTAGAATAACTAATTTATATTATGGAGCTAAAAATAAAAATTTCTCTACATTATCCTTTTTAAGGGATAATTTTAAAAAAAAAGTAAAATTAAATATATATCCTTCTTTATTAGAAAAAGAATGTTCTAAAAAATTAAAGGATTTTTTTGTTATTGCTAGATTTAAATAAATAAGTATATTTAATGTTATTATATAACAATTATTTACTTTGTATTTTTAAAAAATCAAAAAAATTTTTTTTTTATTAAATTTTAATTATAGAATTTTATTAAAAAATTAAAATTTATTATTTTATAAGAATATATTTTTAATGTTAATATTGTTATTTTAAAAATTTAATATAATTTTTTTTGTTAACTATAAATAATATATTAAATTATTATAATAATTTTATTTTAATTTGTATTTTTACATGAAATTTTTATATTTTAAATAATTATTTATGTATAATTAGTGTATTTGGTAATTTATTTGGTTAAATTCAATTTAAATAATTATAAAAATTATTATATTGTTTAATATAAATAAATGATAGAATATAATTTATTTTATATATGTATATATTTATTTATTTTTAAGTATTATATTAAAGATTTTTAAAATAATTAAAATTTAAATTTTATAAAAAATTTTCTTTTTTATTGATTAAAATGTAATATTTTAAAATTTATTATTAATTTCAAAATTAATATTATTTATAAAATATATTAATATAATTATTTTATTTATAGATATAATATTATATATATTATAGATAAATTAATGATAAATATAATTTATATATATATTGATATATATATAAAAAATTATTTTATATAATTGTAATTTTAATTGATAATGATTCTTGATTTTACATTTATTGATAATAAGTATATTTTTATATATGTGTTGAATATATAGGTTAATTTTAATATTAAATTAATATTAAATTATAGTTGTTATAAAATCTTTAATATTGGTTTTATTATTAATTTTAATGATAGTTATTATTTATCATATAACATGTAATGTTATAATGGGATTTAATTTAATGAAATATATTAATTACATAAATTTTTCAAATATTATATAATATGTTGTTATTTCAAGATTTAATTTTAAAATTAACAAAATATTGGTCTAAATTAGGTTGTAATATTTTACAATCGTATAATTTAGAAATTGGGGCCGCTACTTTACATCCTATAACTTTTTTTTCTACTTTAAATGTAAAAAATTTTTTTTATGCATATACGCAATTGTGTAAAAGACCTAATGATGGAGATATTAGCAAAAATTATACTTTAAATAAATTACAAGAATATTATCAATTTCAGGTAATTATAAAACCACCATTTAATAATATTCAAGAATTGTATTTAAATTCTTTAAAATATGTAGGAATAGATTTTTGTTCTAATGAAATTAATTTTATAGAAAGTAATTGGGAGAATCCTACTTTAGGTGCTTATGGTATTGGGTCTGAAGTATGGATAAATGGTGTAGAAGTTACTCAATTTACTTATTTTCAACAAATGGGTAGTTATGAATGTTTTCCAGTAGTAATAGAGATTGCTTATGGTTTAGAGAGATTATGTTTGCATTTGCAAAATATATATAATTTTAATGATATATTATGGAATAAAAATAAATATGGAACATTAAAGTATAGTATGATTAATGAAAATATTGAAAAAGAAAAATCATTATATAATTACTATATTTCTGATATAAAATTTTTATATTCATGTTTGAAATTATATGAAAAAGAATCTTATAGATTATTAAAAATTAAAAATCCTTTATTTTTCCAATCATATGATTTTGCATTAAAAATGATACATTATTTTAATTTATTGAATTCTAGAAATTATTTTTCCGTTATTAGTAAACAAAACTTCATCTTAAGAATAAGAAGGTTGTTTAAAAAAATAGCTTATTTTTATTTAATATTTTTAAAAAATTAATGGTTTTAATTTTATGAAAATTAATAGGAGGGGCGTTTTACTTATTGAGATAGCTATAGAGGAATTGCCTTTATTAAATTTTAAAAAATTAGGTGTTTTTTTTTTAAAAAATTTAGATATAGAATTTAAAAATTATTATCTAAATTTTATAAAAATGAAATATTTTATTACTTTAAGAAGAATAACATTATTAATATATGATTTATATTTTTTTTCAAAAATTAAATATAATTTATTATATGGTCCGGAAATTACAAATAATATTAAAAGTAAATATTTTATATTAAAAGTTAAAAAATGGTGTAAAAGAAATAGATTAAATTTTAATAAAATTAAATATAAATATGAAAATAATAAAAAAAGATATTTTTTCTTAAAAAGAATAAGTAAAAATATTAATTATTTAGTACCTTTAATTTTAAAAAAAATTTTATTTAAATTATCCATAACTAATAAAAATATGAGGTGGGATGATAATAAAAAAAATTTTTTTATTAAACCTATTAGAAATATTTTATTAATGTATAATAATAATATTTTAGATGCTAAAATATTTGGGGTAAAAACTAATAATATTACTTTTGGTTATAAGTATATAAATTATTTGCCGTTAAAAATTAATACAGCTAAAAATTATATTAAATTATTATTTAAATATAGAAAAGTTTTAATATCTTTAAAAGACCGTATAAGTAAGATTAAAAAAAAATTAAAAAAGATATTAGATTATAATTATTTAATAAGAAAAAAAAAATTTTTAAAATATGCAAGTTTTTATTTTGAATATCCTACCTTAATTAAATTGAAATTTAATAAGAGTTTTTTATTTTTTTCGAAAGACATTATTTTGTATGTAATAGAAAAAAAATTTAAATGTTTTTCTTTATTTAATAAATTTTCATGTATTACAAATTTTTATATTCTTATATGTAATAAAAATTTAGTTAATTTTTCTTTATTAAAATTAAGATACAAATATTTAATAAATAATGAATTTATATATATAAATTATTTGTATGAAAATGACAGAAAAAAAAAATTAATTGATTATTTGTTAGATTTAAAAAAAATAACTTTTTATAAAAAATTAAGTACTATTTATGATAAAGTTAAGAGAATAGCTTATTTAACAAGATTTATTGCGGATATTTTATCTATTTATGTACGTATTAATAAAAAAATTTTATTTCGTTGTGTTTTATTATGTAAATGTGATTTAGCTACTAATTTATGTAGAAAATATTCGAAATTAAAGGGAATTATTGGTATGTATTATTCATTGTTAGATGGTGAAGATAAATCCATATATAATGCCATTAAAGAATATTATTATCCTAATTTTATTGGAAAAAATTATAAATTTAAATCTTTTTACGGTATTATTTTATCTATAGGAGATAAATTAGATGATATTATATTTTTATCTTTTAATAATATTCATTTAATAAAAAAAAGTAATGATCCTTATGGATTAAGAAAATTAGCAACATCAATTTTAGAGATTATTTTAAATAATGAAATTTATATTAATATTTATGATTTAATTAAAAGAAGTTGTTTTTTGTATTGTAAAAATAAATCTTATATTGAAGATTATATTTTAAATATTAATAAATTTATTTTTAAAAGATCTTTAAGTATTTTTTTAAAAAAAAATTTTTCTTTAAAATTAATTAATTTATTTATTGTATTTAATAATTTTAATTTTTTAGATTTATATAATAGAATTTATTCTTTTTCATTTTATACTGATTGTGAGTTAGATATTTTTTTAACAAGAATAATAAGAGTTAAAAATATTTTATTAAAAAGTAATTTAAATTTTAAAAATTTTAAATTTAATAAATTTTTATTAATGGAAAAAGAAGAATTAATTTTGTATAAAAAATATAAAAAATTAAAAAAACAATTTATAATTAGTGTAAAAAAATGTGATTATAAGAAATTTTCGAACTATTTATTTTATTTTTCTAAATTTATTGATGTTTTTTTTAATAATGTTAAAGTAAATATTTTGAATAAAAAAATTAAATATAATAGATTATTATTTTTATGTAAATTAAATAAATTTATTATGAATTTTATAAGTTTTTAAATTAAATAATTATTCCTCCACCTAAACATATTTTTTTTTTATAAAAAACAACTGATTGCCCAGAAGTAATAGCAAAAATATACTTTTTTAATTTTATTTTAAATTTTTTTTTTAATTTATATATAGTGCATTTTTTTTTATTTTGTTGAGATCTAATTTTTAATTTGCATTTTAAATGTTTTTTAATTTTTCTTTTAGGATTTATAAAATATATTTTTTTAATAAAAAATATTTTCATATATAAAAATTTATTTTTTTTATTTTTACTTACTATAAGTAAATTTTGTTTTATTTTTTTTTTTGTTACATAGTAAGGTTTGTGATTTCCTAAATTTAAGTTTAAATGTTTTCTTTGACCTATAGTATAATAAAATAATCCTTTATGTAATCCTATATTTTTTTTTGTTTCATAATCTATTATATTACCAGGTTTATTTTTAATATATTTACTTATAAATTTATGATATTTTTTTTTACCTATAAAACATATACCTGTAGAATCTTTTTTATTTGCATTTATTAAATTTATATTTTTTGCTATTTCTCTGATATTTTTTTTTTTATATTTCCCTAATGGAAATAAACATTTTTTTATTTGATTTTGTTTGATTTTATATAAAAAATAACTTTGATCTTTTTTTTTATCATTACCTTGTATAAGGTCGTAATTTTTTGTAACTCTTTTTTTATTAACATAATGACCAGTAGAGATGAAATTATTTTTTAAAACTTTATTAGAAAATTTTAAAAAAAGTTTTAATTTTATTTCTTTATTACATAAAATATCCGGATTAGGTGTGTTTCCCTTTTTTAATTCTTTTATAAATGGCATAAATACTTTATTCCAATATTCATAAGAAAAATTTATGTTATATAGTTTTAAATTTAATAATTTACATACTTTTTGTGTATCTTTAAAATCTTTATAGGAATTGCAATTCTTAAGTTTGTCATTTTCATCCCAAGCAGTTATAAAAACACATGTAACTTTATAACCTAATTTTTTTAATATCCATGCAGCAACTGAGGAATCAACTCCACCAGATAATGCTAAACTAACTTTATTTATTTTAATAATATTAAATTTCATGTTTATTATATAATAGTGTTAAATATAGTAAGAAGATCTTATTAATGGGCCGGATTTTACATATTTAAAACCAATTTTATGTGCTATTTTTTTTAATTTATTAAATTCATATGGTGATAAATATTTTATTACTTTAGTATGTTTTTTACTTGGCTGTAAATATTGACCTATTGATAAAATATCAACTTTTATATTATGTAATTTTTTGAATAATTTTATTAATTCTTTAGTGTTTTCTCCTAATCCTACCATTATACCTGTTTTTGTTTTTATGTTATTATTAGATTTTTTTATTTTTTTTAATAGTTTTATAGATGAATTGTAATTTGAATTTGATTTAATAATTTGAAAGATTTTTTTTGTTGTTTCAATATTATGGTTAAATATATCAGGTGGGTATTTAGAAAATATTTTTATTGCTTTTTTAAGATTTCTTTTAAAATCTGGCGTTAAAATTTCTATTGTTATTTTAGGGAAATTCTTTCTTATTATTTTAATGCATTTTTTGTATTGATTTATTCCTTCATCTTTTAAATCATCTCTTGTTACAGATGTAATAATTATATGTTTGATATTTTGTTTTTTTATTATTTTATTTATTTTTTCAGGTTCTTCTTTATTAATTTTTTTACATGGATTACCATATTTTATATTACAAAAAGAACATCTTCTTGTACATATTTTACCTAAAATTAAAAATGCAGCTTTATTTTTGTTAAAACATTTATATATATTGGGACATAATGATTTTTTACATATTGTATTTAATGAATATTTCTTTATATATTTTTCAAATTTTTTATTTTTTTTGTAATTTAATGGTAGTTTAATTTTAATCCATTTAGGTTTGTTTAAAATTTTCATGTTTTATTTTTTATTAAAATAGTAAATAAATTTTTTAGCTAAGAGATAGTGTATTTTTTTGTTTTTTTTATTTTTATTAAATGTATTAAATGTATTTAAATTAATCATTTTTATTTTTTTTTCACCACATGGGGTGATTTTTTTAAATGGTTTTAAATTCATAGATACATTTAATGCTAATCCATGCATAGAATAGTTGTTTTTAATATTTAATCCTATAGAGCATATTTTTTTTTGATTAATAAATATACCTGAATATTTTTTTGTATTTATATTATTTATATTAAATATTTTTAATGTATTTATAGTTGATTTAATAATAATTTTAATAAATTTTTTAATTTTTATTTTTTTTTTCTTAATATCTATTAAAAAATAAATTATTTTCTGACCAGGACCATGGTAAGTTATTTTACCTCCTCTATTACTGTATTTAACTGGTATGTTATTTATTATTTTTTTTCTATTTTTGTTTTCTTTTCTACCATAAACATAGATAGGATAATGTTCTACAAGCCATATTTCATCTTTAGTTTTTGAGTTTCTTTTTTTATTAAAAAGAAGCATTTTATTATTTATGGTATTCCAATGTTGAATTCCGAAATTTTTAATTAACATAATTTAATATAAAATATTTTTTAATTATATGTATTATATATTTTTTAATATTTTTTAATATATTTTTTTGTTTTATTTTATTTAAAATAATTAAAGGATAATTTTTTGTTTTTTTTTTATATTTTGTTTTAATTGATATTTTCCCTATTATTTGAAATTGATTAATTTTTTTAAAAAGTTTTTTATTTTTATAAAAAATAAAATTAATTTTAATAAATTCTTTTTTAATGTTTTTAGGAAATGTTATATATATATTTTGATAAGTACCAATATAAATATTATTTTTATATTTTAATAATTTTTTTTTAGATATTAATATTTTTTTTGTTTTAAAATTTTTTAATCCCAAATTTATTAATATTTTATTATATTTTTCTCTTTCC
The DNA here is from genome assembly GCA_036689305.1 of Candidatus Stammera capleta. Taxonomy (GTDB): domain Bacteria; phylum Pseudomonadota; class Gammaproteobacteria; order Enterobacterales; family Enterobacteriaceae; genus Stammera; species Stammera capleta_AM. The sequence goes on from CP144787.1 coordinate 67,977, forward strand.
CCAATAGATTTAGTTCCTAAAATTACAGATATTAATCTCATATTTTTATTAAAAGAAGAAGCTGCTAAATTATAACCAGCATTTTCTGTATGTCCTGTTTTTATTCCATCAACATTTAATGTTTTATCCCATAATAAATTATTTCTATTTTTTTGTTTTACTTTATTAAAAGTAAAATATTTTTCTTTATATATTTTGTATTCTTCAGGTAAAGTTTTAATTAAATAACTACTTAATATAGAAATATCTTCAGCAGAAGTATATTGATTAAAATTATCTAATCCATGTGTTGTGGTAAAATTTGTATTTTTTAAATTATTTTTTTTTACATATTTATTCATTAATTTAATGAAATTTTCTTGGTTTTGTGATATATAATTAGCTATAGCTACACATGCATCGTTACCTGATTGTATTATGATACCTTTTTTCAGATCTGATATTTTTACTATATCATTTTTATTAATAAACATAAGAGATGAGTTTTTAAAAATTGGATTTATTTTGGTCCATGAAGAATTTTTGATTTTTACAAGATTTGAGTTTTTTATTTTATTTTTTTTTATTAAATCTCCAATTATATAACTAGTCATTATTTTTGTTAAACTAGCTGGGCTGCATTTTTTTTTTATTTTTTCTTCAATAAGTTTCATTCCAGAATTATGTTCTATGAGAATATAAGATTTAGCTTTAATTTTTTTTAGATTTTTATATGCATATATTTTAGTATTTTGACTTAATATTAAAGTTATTATTAAAATATATAAAATATTTTTGAAATTCATTTTATTTTTTGTGATTTTTTATTGCTATTATAATGCCAAAAATAATAGTCATACATAATGTTGATGATCCACCATAACTTATTAATGGTAATGGTATACCTACTATAGGTAATATTCCTATCACCATAGATATATTTATAAATATACAAATACTGAAAATTGCTATTAAGCTAGAAGATAGTAATTTATTAAAATTATTTTTAGTTTTATATGTAATAAAAAGACTTTTAGTAATTAATATAATATATATTAATAATAATATTATTATACCTATATAACCAGTTTCTTCCGCGATAACAGCAAATATAAAATCAGTTGTTTGTTCAGGAATAAATTCAAATTTTGATTGTGTGCCATTTAAAATTCCTTTACCCCATAAACCACCGGATCCTATAGCAATTTTAGATTGATTAATGTGATAATTAGTGGAATTATTTTTTTTATTGTAATTAAATAATGTTAATATTCTATTTTTTTGATAATTTTTTAAAAAAAAAATCCAAATTATTGGTAATATTATTGGTAATATTAATAAAAAAAAAAAAATTTTTTTTTTTTTTATACCTCCAAAATATAGAGTTATAAAACCAGAAATTATTATTAATATAGCTGTACCTAAATCTGGTTGAATGACAATCATTATAGCTGGTATGAATATTATAATAAGAGATAAAATTATTTTTTTATTTTCTATTGGATAAGAATTTTCATTGATAATTTTAGATATCATTATAGGTATAATTATTTTAAATAATTCTGAAGGTTGGAATTTAAAAAAATGTAAATTTATCCATCTTTTAGCTCCTTTATTAATTTTACTGGTTAATAGAACTATTATTAATAATATGTTACATATTATATAAATAATATTTGCATTTTTTTTATAAAAAACAGGATTTATATTTGATACAACTATCATAGTTATGATACTAATTATGATTTGTATTATTTTTTTAATAATTAAATATTTATTTTGTTTATTTTCTTTATATATAAATATTATGCTATATAATAATAATATCGAGATACATAACAAAATAATATAATCTAATTTTAAAAAATTTTTTTTTTTGTTCATTATAAAAAATAATTTAATTTAATTTATTTTGTATTATTAAATAATCTGTTATTTTACGCATTAAATCTCCTATTTTATATTTTTCCCCTCCATTCTCTAAAACTATAGTTATAGCAAATATTGGGTTTTTATATGGCAAATATGCATTCATTAATGTATGATCTTTAAGTTTGCTATTAATTTTAGTAATTTTATTATAATTTCTATTTTTATTTAAAGAAAAAATTTGAGCTGTGCCAGATTTTACAGCTAGTTTATATTTAATTCCTAAGAAATTTTTATATGCTGTTCCATTTTTTTTGCATGCTACCCCATACATTCCCTTTTTTATAATATTCCAATATTTTATATTAATTTTATTTAATTTATTGATTATTTTTCTTTTAATTAAAATACTATTATGATCAATTTTTTTTAATATATGAGGTCTAACATATATACCATTATTTACAAAAATTAATAAAGCTTTATGCATTTGTATAGGTGTAGCCGACCAATAACCTTGTCCTATACCAACCGATATAGTATCACCGGTATACCACATTTTATTATATTTGTTTTTTTTCCATATTTTATTAGGTAATATCCCTGTTATTTCACCTGGAAGATCTATGTTAGTTTTTTCTCCATATCCAAAATATTTCATCCAATAATATATTTTATCAATACCCATATTATATGCAATTTTGTAATAAAAAGTGTCAGAAGATTCTTCTATGGAATTTATTATATTTAAATATCCATGTCCCCATTTCTTCCAATCGTAGAATTTATTATTTGTATTAGGTATTTTCCACCATCCTTTATCAAAAATTGTAGAGTTTTTTTTTATTATTTTATCATTTAATGCTCCTATACTTATATAGGGTTTTATGGTAGATGCCGGAGGGTATATTCCTTGTATAACTTTATTTATAAAAAAGTTATTTTTATTGTTAATTATTTTTTTAAATTTTAGTTTAGATATTTTTTTGTTAAATATATTATTATTGTATGTTGGGTTTGTTATTAGTGATAATATTTCTCCGTTTTTTATATTTGATACTATAATAGAGATTTTTTCTTTATTTATTAAATTATAAATATATTTTTGTAGTTTTATATCTATAGTTAAAAAAATATTTTTTCCATTAATAGGTTTATAGAATTTATATATATCTATTATTTTATTTTTGCTATTTACTATTATTTTATAAAATCCTTCTTTACCATGTAATATATTTTCATAATATTCTTCTATTCCACTTTTTCCTATATAATTTCCTTTATTTATAAATTTAATTTTGTTTTTTTCTCCTACTTTTTCTGTATTTATTGTGTATCCTAATATTGAAGATATAATTTTTTTATATGGATAATATCTTAATGTATTTTTTTTTATGAATATTTCCGGCAGAATATTTTTGTTAATTAAATATTTATTTATATCTTTTTTATTTGCATTTTTAATAAAACAAAAAATTTTTTTCTTTTTGGTTTTATTTTTAATTTTATTTAATTTTATTTTAGAAATAAAAAAAATTTTTTTAATTTTTTTAATAGTATTATTAATATTTTGAATATTTAATGTATTGATGTATAAATCATATTTTTTAATGTTATAACTTACTAAGTTTTTATTTCTATCATATATATATCCCCTTAAAGGTGTTATAGTAACGAATTTAGTAAAATTTTTTCTTGCTAGGAAACTATATTTATTAAAATTTTTTATTTGTAGATAATATGTATTAATCATAATAATAATTATCATTATTATTATAAATATTATAAAGTTGATTATTCTACTTTTAAAAATTTTTTTTTTTTTGTTAAAATTTGTTATTTTTTTTTTATAATTGTAACTCATAATATTTATTTATATTTATTAAAATTATTTATATAATAAATATATACATTAATTATTTTTAATTTATTAATTTTTATTATTAAAAAATATATAAAATATATGTTAGATAAAAATCCCATTCAAATGTGTTGTTGGAAAAAATTACAAGATTATTATTTAAATATAAAAAATTTTAAAATTATTGATTTTTTTAAAAAAGATAAAAATAGATTTGAAAAATTTTTTATTAATTTTAAAAATAAAATATTTTTAGATTTTTCAAAAAATTTAATTGATATAAAGGTAATAAAATTATTTAATAATTTATTAAAAGAAATGGAATTTGATAAATTTATTTTTTTAATGTTATCAGGGGAGAAAATTAATGTAACAGAAAAAAGGTCTGTTTTACATATTTATTCCAGAGATGTTAAGGGGGGTATTTTAAAAAAATATTATAAAAATAATAATAATTTAGTATATGTTTTAAATGAAGTGACTTTAAATTTAAAGAAAATAAAAAAATTTACTAAAGAAATTATAAATGGTATTTGGTTGGGATATTCTAATTGTAAAATTAAAAATATTGTTAATATTGGAATAGGAGGTTCTAATTTAGGCCCTAAAATGTCAGTAAAGTTTTTATCAGATTATAAAAATCATTTAAATATTTATTATGTTTCTAATGTTGATGTTATTGATATTAAGAATATTTTATCTAAAATATCCCCCAAAAATACTTTATTTATTATATGTTCAAAAACATTTACTACACTAGAAACTATGTCAAATGCTGATATAGCTCGCGATTGGGTATTGAATTATTATAAAAATAATTTAATGTCTTTAAAGAAACATTTTATAGCTGTATCTAATAATTTTAAAAAAGTATATTTATTTGGAATAGATAAAAATAATATATTTTTTATTCCCGAATGGATTGGTGGTCGTTATTCTTTATTTTCTTCAGTAGGTTTATCCTTATCTTTGTCAATAGGTTATAAAAATTTTTCCCTTTTATTAAAGGGTGCTCATGATATGGATAAACATTTTTTAAATAATAATATTTATAATAATATACCTATTATTTTAGCAATAATTAGTATATGGTATAATAATTTTTTTAACTATAATAATGAATTAGTGTTGGTATATAATAAATATATGTCATTATTTCCGTTATATTTACAGCAATTAGTTATGGAATCTAATGGTAAATATATAGATAGAGGAGGTAATTTAATTAAAGAATATAATACTTCTTCAGTATTATTTGGGGGTGTTGGTACTGATTGTCAACATTCGTTTTTTCAGTTATTACATCAAGGTACGCAAATTATACCTTGTGATTTTATAGGAGAAATTGTAAATATTAAAAATAATATTAATAAATCACATTATAAATTAATCTCTAATCTTTTTGCGCAATCTCATGCTTTAGCTTTTGGAGATGAATATTGTAATTACTTTAGACATGATAGTTGTGAATATGATATTTTAAATAAGTATAAGTATTTTAAAGGTAACAGACCTAATAATATTTTATTGATAAAAAATATTACTCCATATTCCTTAGGTTCTATTATTTCTTTATACGAACATAAGGTTTTTATACAAGGATTTATTTTAAATATTTTTAGTTTTGATCAATGGGGGGTAGAATTAGGTAAAAAAATATCTAATAATATTTATTATTATTTAAATAATAGTAATGTATTGAATAAAAATATTTTTGATAAATCTACAATGAATTTAATAAAAATTTTTAATAATTTTAATTTTAAAAAAAAGTGATTATAATTATATGGCTAATAATAAATCATCAAAAAAAAGAATTTTAATAAGTAGAAAAAGAAATAAAATTAATATAAGTAAAAAAAATATGATAAAAACATTTATGAAAAAAATTAAGTTTTATGTAAATTTAAAAAATAAAAATTTAGCTTTTAAAAATTATATAATATTACAATCTATTATTGATAAATTTTCATGTAAAAAAATAATTCATAAAAATAAATCTGCTCGTTTAAAATCTAATTTGATGAAATTAATAAATAAAATTTAAATTATATAATTTGTTTTTTTATAATGATTATTTTAATTTTTTTATGAAATTATTTTTATTTAATTATGTATTATATTAAGTGATTTTTTTAAAAAAATAATATTTATATTAAGTAATTAATTATATAATATATTTATTTTATATTATTACTTTTGAATATAAAATTAATTAAATTAGTATATTCATTTAAATTAAGTTTATTAGGTCTTTTATTAATATTAATGTTAGTTTTTAAAATATTGTTTTTATTTATTAATCTTTTTAAATTATTTTTTAATTTTCTATTTTTTTTAAAAAAAATATTATTAGTAATATGTTTTATTTTTTGATAATTTTTAATATTTATTTTTTGAATATTTTCATTTGGTTTTATTTTTATTAACACAGAATTAATTTTAGGTTGGGGTAAAAAATTATTTTTTTTTATTTTTAATAATATTTTGACATCAAAAAATATTTTTGTTAATAAACTTAGTTTAGTATTTTTTTTTTTATTATAAATTAATGAAATAGCAAATTCCTTTTGCACAGTTATATATATATTTTTAATTATATTTCTGTATTTTATAAATTTATATATAATTTCATTTGATATATAATATGGAATATTACCTACAATTTGTATTTTTTTTTTTTTAAATAATTTTAAAAAATTAAATTTTAAAATATCATAATTTATTGTTTTTACATTTTTTATTTTTTTTTTTTTAAAAATTTTTATTAAATTAGCATCAATTTCTATTGTATTTAAATAGTTAACATATTTACATAATTCTTCAGTTAATAATCCCGTACCGCTTCCTATTTCTAAAATATTTTGTGTTTTTTGTGGTTTTATTAAAAATACAATTTTTTTAATTATTTTTTTATTTATTAATAAATATTGACCTAATGTTTTGTTTAATATAATCATATTAATTAATTTATTTTTTTTATATAAAATTCATTTTTTCTGTTTGTTAATTTTAGTATATATTTATTTAATTTATTTCTTATAATTTTATTAATAAATAGTTTTTTAAAGTACTGTATTTCTTTATTAGAATATTTTTTAATTTTATATATTTTACATTTATAAATATAATTTTTATTTATAAATAAATAATTTTTTGTAATATAAGATTGAATTATGATATGTTTAATTTTTTTTTTCGTTAAATTCCATTCAAGCCAATTAAAATATTTTTTTAATATATTTTGGGGATTTTTATATTTTAAATATAATAATTTTATTTTTTGCGGTTTATTAAAATAAATATATGTTGTTTTGTTTTTTTTTTTGTGTAATATATTAATAGTATTTTGTTTATTTATTTTAAATTTAATATCTGTATTTTTTTTTATTAAATAGATAATAATTTTTTTATTTAAAATATTGCTATATATTTTATATATAGGATATTTGTGTAATTTTATATTTATGTTAAATATATGTTTTTTTATATTTTTTCTTTTTTTACTATTATAATTTGTTAATAAATATTTAATTATATTTATTTTATTATTTAAAATAATTTTTAATTTTATTTTATCATTAATATATTTTTTGAGTTTTTTTTTTATTTTAAAACAATATTTTTTAGTAATATTATTACGTTGGTTTTGTATAAAACTGTTAATTAATAGGTTTTTTTTTATTGATTGTAAAAATTGTGTTATGTTAATTTTATATATTTTAAATAATTTTAATAATTCATTTTTTTTTAAAGAATTAATTTTTAAAAATATATTTAATATTTCTTCATCTGATATATAAGGAATATTTAGTGGATTTTTAAATATTATTTGAAATAAAATTTCTTTATCAATTAATTCTTCTAAGATTTTTTTTTTAGATATATTTTGTTTTTTGTTTAAAAATTTTATTATTTTATATTCATTATCTATTTCACTTTTTAAAATAATATTGTTATTTATAATAGCTTTTATTTTATCTATTAAAATACTATTTGAATAAGAATATTTAATGTTAATTAAAATTATTAACATTATCAACATAATTGTTTTTGTTATTTTTTTTGTCATTTTTATAAATAATTATTGGAAATTTTAAAATAAAATAAGTAATTTGAATTATATTTTGTTATTATATATATTTAATTAATTTAATAATAAAATTTATTTGAATTATATTAATTAAGTTGCAACTTTTTTATAATTTATATGAAACATATATATATATTGATATTTTTGATTACTTTTTTAGAATCATTAGTTTTAATTGGTTTATTTCTACCTGGTAGTTTGTTAATGTATTTTTTAGGTTTTTTAATAGGGAAAAAGAATATAAATATTTATTTAATTTTTTTTATGGGTTTTTGTGGTTGTTTTTTGGGAGATATAACTTCCTATTTTTTAGGAAGATTTATTTTTAATAAATATTTATATGATATAAAAAAAAAAATTATATTTTATACAAAATATGGTAAGAATATTTTTTATCTTTTTGATAAATATATATTTTTAGCTATTTTAATAGGTAGATTTATAGGTCCATTAAGATCTTTTATTTTGTTTATATCTGGAATGTTAAATATTTCTATTAATAAAATATTTTTACCTTCCATATTAAGTATATTTTTATGGTTATTTATTTATCCAACCATAGGTATATTAACAAATGTTATTATTAATATACCTAATAGTATATTTTTTAGTTTATATTTGTTATTTTTATTTTTTATGTTAGTAATGTATATATATATAACATATGATTTTTATTTAAATAATAGTCTTATATTAAATAAATTTAGTAATTTAAAATTAAAAAACAATATATATTATTATATAATTATTGTTATAATAATAATTATTATTTATATTTTTAATATTTTAATTAATGATTCTTTAATTAAGACATTTTGGAATTCTATAATAGTATTATTCTAAAAATAATATCTTTTTTCACCTTTATAATTTAAATTTTCCAAGCATCGTTGGCATATATTATAATAATATTTATTATTTATTATGTTTTTTGTATAGTTCCAACATCTTGTACATTTAGTTCCTTTATATTTGGAGCATTTTATGAGAATTTTTTTATTATTTTTATTTTTTTTTAAAATTAATTTAGAAACTATAAAAAAAAATTTTAATTCTTTTTGAAATTTTTTTATTTTTTTGAATATATCAATATTAATATATATTTTAGCTTTAATTTCTAATGAAGAAAATATTTCTTTTTTGTTTTTTTTTTTCTCTATTATTTTATTTAATTTATTTTTAATTTTTATTAAATTTTTCCATATTTTATTATTTTTGATAATATTATTATATTTTTTAGGAAACTTATTCCACCATTTTTCTATAAAAATAGATTTTTTATTATTATAAATATATTTCCAAACTTCTTCTGCTGTAAATGATAATATAGGGGCTATCCATTTTACAATAATATTTGATAAAATCCATAGTGTACTTTGCACACTTAAATATGGTAATGTATTTTTTTTAATAATATATTTTCTATCTTTTATAATGTTTAGATATAAAGAACTTAATTTATTATTACAAAAATTTATTATACTTTTTGTAACTCTACAAAAATTAAATTTTTTATATAATTTTATTATTTTTTTTTGGGTTTTATGTGCTTTAAATATTATCCATTGATCTATTAATATCATATTTTTAAATTTTATAAAATTTTCTTTATAATTATAATTATCTAAATTAGATATCATAAATTTAATTGTATTTCTTATTTTTCTATAAGAATCTGTAACACGATTTAAAATTTCTTTTGATATATTAATTTCATTTTGATATTTAGTTGATGCTACCCATAACCTTAATATATCGGCACCAAAATTATTAATTATATAATTTGGACTTATATTATTTTTCATGGATTTAGACATTTTCATTCCTTTGCCATCCACTACAAATCCATGTGTTAATATTTTTTTACATAAAGGTTTTTTGTTATTTATAACTACATTAATTATTAATGAAGATAAAAACCATCCTCTATATTGATCTGATCCTTCAATTAATAAATTAATATCATAATTTTTATTTTTTATTGTAGTTATATTAGTAGCTCCTGAATCATACCATACATCTAATACATCTGTTACTTTTGTATATTCCTTATATTTTTTAGTTAATTTTGATATTTTAACATTATCCCAATAACCTGGACCTAATTTTTTTATTTTTAAATGTATTTTATTAATTATTTTAATCATATTAGGATGAGTTTTTTGGGTTTTTTTATGTATTAGTAATGTCATTGGTGTACCCCAATATCTTTGTCTTGATATACACCATTCATCACGAGTGATAATCATTCTTTTAATTTTTTTATATCCCCATTTTGGTATCCAATTAATCTTTTTTATATATTTTAATAATTTTTTTTTTATTTTTTTTAAATTAATAAACCATTGATAAGTGGAACTTATTACAATGGGTATTTTATGTCTCCAACAATATGGATATTTATGTTTTATTTTTTTTATAAAACAAATTTTTTTTTTCTTTATAAGAAAAGAAAGAATTAATTTTTTTGCTTTTTTTAAATTACATCCTTTAATTTTAGGTATATAAGTATAATTTATATATTTACTATTATTATTTAATACATTAATTCCCTTTAAATTATATTTTTTTGATAAAATATAATCATTTTGTCCATGTTCTGATGCTATATGGACTATACCTGTTCCTGTTTTTTTATTTATATTTTTATCAAATATTATTGGTATTGTTTTATTTGTAATAGGATGGTAAACAAAAAAATTTTTGATTTTTTTTCCTAAAAAGGTTTTAATCTTTTTTAATTTATTATATTTTTTATTTATTAAATATTTTTTATTTTTTAATAATATTATAATATTTTTTTTTTTGGTTTCGAATGCTGTATATAATAAATTAGGATGTATAGCAATTGCACAATTACCAGGAATACTCCATATTGTGGTAGTCCAAATTAATAATTTTATTTTGTATTTTTTTTTTATTTTTATATTATTTTTTTTAAAAAATTTTATTGTATTTTTTAGTATAAAATATACATATATTGATGATGTTTTTTTATTGAAATATTCTATTTCAGCTTCAGCTAAAGATGAATTACATTTTAAGCACCAGTTTATTGGTTTTTTTTTCCTTTTTAATATATTTAATTTAAGGAAATATGTTAAAGTTTTTAATGTTTTAGATATAACATTATAATTCATTGTTTCATAATGGTTTTTCCAATTAGCTATTATTCCTAATCTTAGAAAATCATTTTTTTGATTGTTTATTTGTGTTTTTACATAATTTTTACATTCTATTTTAAATTTATCTTTATTAAAATATTTTATTTTTTTTTTAATTTTTAATTCTATTGGTAATCCATGGCAATCCCATCCTGGTGTAAAATTAATATTAAAGTTTTCAAAATTTTTAAATTTTAAAATAATATCTTTTAGAATTTTATTTAATGCGTGACCAATATGTATATTTCCATTTGCATATGGTGGTCCATCATGAATAGTAAATTTTTTTTTATTTTTATTGTTTTTATTTATTAAATCATATAGTTTATATTTATACCATTTTTTTATTATTTTAAGTTCCTTAAATTTTAAATTTGCCTTCATAGGAAAATTTATTTTTGGTAAATTTATAGTATTATTATATTTTTTTATTATCATTTTTTTATTTAAATGTTTTTATATAAATTATATTTTAATTGAAATTATGTTTTTTAAAAAGTTTTAAAATTTTTTAAATATTTATTAATTATTTTTTTGTTATTTAGTTGATATTATTGATTATATCCACATATCACTATATATGTTTATTAGTTTTTTATTTTTATAAAAAGGGTGAATATTAAAATGAGTAGAATTATTGGAATTGATCTTGGAACAACAAATTCTTGTGTAGCGGTTATGGATAATAATAAAGCTAAAGTTTTGGAAAATTCTGAAGGTGATCGTACTACTCCTTCGGTTGTCGCTTATACTCAAGATAATGATATTTTAGTAGGACAACCCGCTAAAAGACAGTCTATTACAAATCCCCAAAATACTCTTTTTGCAATTAAAAGGTTGATGGGTCGTAAATTTAATGATGATGAAGTTCAGAGAGATGTTAAAATAGCTCCATACAAAATTATTAGTTCTAATAATGGTGATGCTTGGGTTGAAATAAAAAATAAAAAAGTATCACCTCCACAGGTTTCTGCTGAAATTTTAAAAAAAATGAAGAAAACAGCAGAAGATTATTTAGGAGAAATAGTATCACAGGCAGTTATAACTGTTCCTGCTTATTTTAATGATACTCAAAGACAGGCTACTAAAGATGCTGGACGTATAGCTGGTTTAGATGTTAAAAGAATAATTAATGAACCAACAGCAGCAGCTTTAGCTTATGGATTGGATAAATCTAAGGGGACTAATATTATTGCTGTATATGATTTAGGCGGTGGTACATTTGATATTTCTATTATAGAAATTGATAATGTTGATGGTGAAAAAACTTTTGAAGTATTATCAACAAATGGTGATACCCATTTAGGTGGAGAAGATTTTGATATTAGAATAATTAATTATTTAATTGAAGAATTTAAAAAAGATCATAACGTTGATTTACGTAATGATTCTTTAGCAATGCAAAGATTAAAAGATGCTTCTGAAAAAGCTAAAATAGAATTATCTTCAGCTAAACATACAGAAATTAATTTACCTTATATAACAGCAGATAATAATGGTCCAAAACATTTAAATATTAAATTAACTAGAGCTAAATTAGAATCTTTAGTAGAAGATTTAATATTAAAATCTATAGATCCATTAACAATTGCTTTAAAAGATGCCAATTTAAATATTTCAGATATTCAAGATGTTATTCTTGTTGGTGGACAAACAAGAATGCCTTTGGTTCAAAAAAAAGTTACTGAATTTTTTAATAAAAATCCCAAAAAAGATATTAACCCTGATGAAGCTGTTGCTATTGGTGCTTGTATACAAGGTGGAGTGTTATCCGGTGATGTAAAAGATATTTTATTATTAGATGTTACTCCTTTATCTTTAGGTATAGAAACTATGGGGGGTATTATGACTCCTTTAATAAATAAAAATACTACTATACCAACTAAACATAGTCAGGTTTTTTCAACAGCAGAAGATAATCAATCTGCCGTTACTGTTCATGTTTTACAAGGTGAACGTAAAAGAGCATCAGATAATAAATCTTTAGGGCAGTTTAATTTAGATGGAATACAACCAGCTCCTAGAGGTGTTCCTCAAATAGAAGTTACCTTTGATATAGATGCTGATGGTATATTACATGTGTCAGCGAAAGATAAAAATACAGGTAAAGAGCAGAAAATAATTATTAAAGCATCTTCTGGTTTGAGTGAGCAGGAGATTAATAAGATGGTTAAAGATGCTGAATTAAATATGGAAAATGATAAAAAATTTGAGGAATTAATTCAAGTACGAAATCAAGCTGATCATTTATTGCATAGTACACGAAAACAAATAAAAGAATTAGGTGATAAAATACCTAATAAAGAAAAAACAGAAATAGAAAATTCTTTAATTAAATTAGAAAGTTCAATTAAAGAAGAGGATAAAGATGTTATAAATAATAATATTCAAGAATTAATAAAATTATCTAGTCAGTTAATGAAATTTAATACATCTCAAAATGAGGGTGCTGTAAATAATAATAATAATAAAGACAACAAAGTTGTTGATGGTGAATATGAAGAGGTTAAAGATAAAAAATAAATTTTAATTTTTCAAAAAACTAAAGGATAAATAATGGTAAAAAAAGATTATTATGATATTTTAGGTGTTTCTAAAACTTCCAGTGACCAAGATATTAAAAGAGCATATAGACGTTTAGCAATCAAATATCACCCCGACAGAAATAAGGGTGATAAACAATATGAAGAAAAATTTAAGGAAATTAAAAATGCTTATGAGATATTAAGCAATAAAGAAAAAAGATCTATGTATGACCAACATGGACATTCTGTTTTTGAAGATGATTATTCTTCTTCCAGTAGTAGTTATACTACAGAATTTAGTAGTTCCAGTGATTTTGGAGATATTTTTGGAGAAGTATTTGGTGATATTTTTGGTTCTAAAAAGAAATCTAGTAAAGCAGAAGGATCTGATTTACTATATAAAATGGAATTAAGTTTAGAAGAATCTGTTATTGGTATTGTTAAAAAAATTAGTTTTAATGTTATACAAAAATGTAGTGTATGTTATGGTAGTGGTTCAAGAATAGGGAAAAATAGAAGTATTTGTTCGGTTTGTAAAGGAAAAGGGAATATATATATTCAACAGGGTTTCTTTAATATACAACAAACATGTCCTACATGTAAAGGGTCTTGTTATATTATTAGTGATCCATGTTATATTTGTAGAGGTAGTGGGGTTGAAAGGAATATCAGAAAAATTTCTGTTAGAGTTCCTACTGGAGTAAGTAATGGTGATCGTATACGTATTGTTGGTAAGGGAAATTATGGTGGTTATGGTGCTTCTACAGGTGATTTATATATAGAAATAAATATAAAAAAGCATAATATATTTACCCGTGATAAAAATAATTTATTTTGCGAAATACCTATTAATTTTTCTATGGCTGCTTTAGGAGGGGTAATAGAAATTCCTACTTTATACGGAAGAGTAAATCTTACAATTCCTAAAGAAACACAAACAGGGAAATTATTTCGCATAAAAAATAAAGGATTAAAATCTGTTAAAAGTAATAATTATGGTGATTTATTATGTAAAATTTTTGTAGAAACACCTGTGAATTTAAATAGATATCAAAAAAAATTATTACGAGATTTAGGTTTTAGTTTGTTGGGATATAATAGTAATGAGAGAAATAACCTTAAATCTAAAAATTTCTTTAATAAAGTTAAAGAATTTTTTAAAAATTTAACAAAATATTAGTAATTTATATTTTTATGACAAATAATATATCTATATTAAATATAGCTACTGAAGCTATTTTAAAGGCAGGTATTTTTTTATCAAAAAATTTTGATTATTCTTTTATAGAGGTAAAAAAAAGTAAAATTAAAAAAATTATTATAAATTTTAAAAATAATGTTTTTCTAATAATTAGAAATTATGTAAAAAAATATTACCCACATCATGGTGTGGGATGTAGTGATAAACAGAAAAATAATGTAAGATGGCTTATCTATGAAATAGATGGTTTAAATAATTTTATAAGAAATATACCTTTATTTACAGTTTCTATATTTATATATATTAAAGGTATATTAAATATTGCTTTAATATATACTCCTATAAGTAATGATTTATATACCTTTATAAGGGGTATGGGAGCTAAATATAATTCTTATAAGTTATGTAAAAAAAAAATATTTTATTATTTTTATTTAAAAAAAATTTTTTTTTCCTCTAATATAGATAACTTGATTGTTAATAAATATTTATTACCACAGATTAAATATAAATTAATGAATAATAAAGTATATTCTTTTTATACGGGATCTATATTTTTGGATATTTTATATTTACCTTCTAATAAAATAGAGGGTTATATTTTATGTATTAATAAAAATAAAAATAATTTTTTAATAGATATTGTTAATTTTTTAATGCAAGAAACTAATGTGATTTCTAGAAAATTATTTTCTAATAAAATCAAGGAAATGTTATTTTTTGGGGAAAAAATTTTATTTAATTTATTTAAAAAAATTGTTTTTTAATTTTTGTAATTTTTTTTTTTATAAATAGGAAAATATTTACATATTTTTTTTATTTTTTCTTTTATTTTTAATATTAATTTTTTATTATTTATATTATTTAATATATTACATATATATTTTGTTATTTTAGTTATAGTTTTTTCTTTAATACCTCTTTTAGAGATAGCTGCAGTACCTATTCTTAAACCAGTTGGTTTGTGTGTTTTATCATAAAGAGTAAAGTTTTTGTTTACATTTATATTAGCTAATAATAATTTATTTTCAGCTTTTTTTCCTGAAATATTTTTGTTTCTTAAATTTATTAAAAACATATGTGTATCTGTTCCATGAGATATTATTTTAAATTTTTGTTTAATGAATTCTTTTGCCATGGCTTTAGAATTTTTTAATATTTGTTTTTGGTATTTTTTGAATTTTTTTGTAGCTGCTTCTTTAAAACATATAGCTTTAGCTGCTATAATATGCATTAAGGGTCCTCCTTGAGTTTGAGGAAAGATAGATTTGTTTATTTTTTTAAATATATATTTGTTATATTTATTAACTAAAATTATACCTCCTCTTGGTCCTGATAATGTTTTATGTGTTGTAGAAGTTACTATATGTGCGTATTTTATAGGATTAGGATATAGTTTTGTTACTATTAGTCCTGCTATATGTGAGATATCTACCATTAATAATGAATTATTAATATCAGCTATTTTGCGTAATTTTTTCCAATTACAAAATCTTGAGTATGAGGAAAATCCAGCTATAATAATTTTAGGTTTGTATTTTTTAGAAATATATGAAATTTCTTTATAATTTATAATTTCATTATTATTTAAACCATATAATTTAGCATTGTATATTTTTCCTGATATGTTAACTTTAGATCCATGTGTTAAATGTCCTCCATGATTTAATTTCATACCTAATATTATATCTTTAGGTTTCAATAATGCATTAAATACAGCAAAGTTTGCTTGTGATCCTGAATGTGGTTGTACATTTACATATTTTGCTTTAAATATTTTTTTAGCTCTTTTTATAGCTATTTTCTCTATTTTATCTATATAGTAACAACCGCTATAATATCTTTTTTTAATATATCCTTCGGCATATTTATTGGTTAATACAGATCCCTGTGCTTTCATAACATTTATGCTAGCATAATTTTCTGATGCTATTAAATTTATAGTATTTTCTTGTCTTTTTTTTTCTAAATTAATATAATTAAATATTTTATCTTTTTGTTTTTTTTTCATTTTTCTTTTTTATGTAAGCTTGAGTATATATTAATTCTAGGGCTATATTAGCTGCTGTTAAAGATGATATATTATTTATATCATATAATGGTGATACTTCTACTATATCAATTCCTATTAAATTAATTTTTTTAAATTTTCTAATTATTTTAATGATTTTATTAATTTTTATCCCATTTATTACAGGAGTGCCTGTTCCAGGTACATAAGATGGATCTATGCAATCTATGTCAAAAGATAAATAAGTAGGTTTATTTTTTATTATTTTAAGTATCTTATTTATAATTTTCTTAACTTTATATTTATTAGTTTTATTAGAGCTAATTATTTTAAATTTCTTTTTTTTATTTATATATGTTCTAATACCTATTTGAATAATATCTTTAGAAGATATTATTTTTTCTTTATGTATATTATAAAAAACTGATCCATGATCATAAATATTTTTATTATTATGCGTATCGGTATGTGCATCAAAATGTATTACAGATATCTTTTTATAAAATTTTTTATACATCCTTAATATAGGTAAAGTTATATAATGATCACCGCCTAAAAATAAAATTTTTTTTTTTAATTTTAATAATTCTTCAACTTTTTTATAAATTTGTTTATTCAAATCTTCTATATTACCATTTTTAAATATTAAATCTCCTAAATCAATAACTTTAAAATTTTTATTTAATTTGAAATTCCATGGCCATTTAATTTTTTCCCAAAATAAATTTATTGAAGATTCTCTTATACTTGAAGGAGCCATTTTGCTTCCCGGTTTTCCTGTACATGTCATATCAGATGGTATACCTATAATTGCCATATCAAAGTTATTAGGTATTTTATTTATATATAATGGTAATCTCATAAACCCAAATAAATTTGAGATTAATGATTGGTCGTTATTTATTTTATTATGCATTTTTTTAAAAGATTTATTTTTAAAATTTGAAATTTTATTTAAATTTTATTTAAAATATATTAACATAATTTTATTAAATTAAATAAGAATTTTTATTATATTATAATAGTTAAAATAATACAGGTTGTTTTTAAAAATTAAATAGGTGATATTAATGAAATCATATTTTTTTACATCAGAATCTGTATCTGAAGGGCATCCTGATAAAGTTGCAGATCAAATCTCTGATGTTATTTTAGATGCCATTATAGAACAAGATAAAAAAGCACGTGTTGCTTGTGAAATATATATAAAAAATAATTTAATTATTGTTGGTGGTGAAATTACCACTACTGCTTCTATAGATATAGAAGATATTGTTAGAAATAAAATTAAAGATATAGGATATATAGATGTTAATATGAATTTTAATGCTTATACTTGTACAATTTTAAATATTATAAGTAAACAATCATCTGATATTAGTAAAGGTATAGAAAAGAAATATTATTTAGATCAGGGAGCGGGAGATCAAGGTTTAATGTTTGGTTATGCGTCTAATGAAACTAAATGTTTTATGCCAGCTCCTATAAATTATGCTCATCTTTTAGTGTATAGGCAATCTCAATTAAGAAAGAATAAAATATTATCTTGGTTACGCCCTGATGCTAAAAGTCAAATTACATTTAATTATTTAAATAATAAAATTAATTATATAGATACAATAGTTTTTTCGACTCAACATGTAGATGGTGTTTCTTATAATTATTTAAAAGAAGCTGTAATGTCTGAAATTATATTACCAGTATTACCTAAAAAATGGTTAAGAAAGAATACTAAATATTTTATTAATCCTACAGGAAGATTTGTTATTGGGGGACCTACTGGAGATTGTGGGTTAACGGGTAGAAAAATTATAGTAGATACTTATGGTGGTGCAGCAAAACATGGTGGTGGATGTTTTTCGGGTAAAGATCCATCTAAAGTAGATAGATCAGGTGCATATATGGCTAGATATATTGCAAAAAATATTGTTGCAGCTAATTTAGCTGATAGATGTGAAATACAAATATCTTATGCTATAGGTATATCAAATCCAACTTCTTTAATGATAGATACTTTTGGAACTGAAAAAATATCATTATCTAATTTATATAAAGTAGTTATGAATGTTTTTGATTTAAGACCTGGTAGTATTATAAAAGAATTAGATTTATTAAAACCAATATATTGTAAAACAGCTTCATATGGGCATTTTGGTCGTAAAGAATTTCCATGGGAAAATATTGATAAAGTTGGAATATTAAGGGATTTTGTGAAAAATAATTTTTAAATTTAAGATTTAAACATATATTTAGCTTTTGGATAAAAAATTTTAATTTTTTTTGTTATTTTTTTTTTTTTAAATAAATTAATGATTTTTTTTTTAAATTGATATGTATTAACAATAATATTGTAATATTTAGTGTATTTGTGTATTTTTTGTTTTATATTTATTAAATTTATTATTTTAATATTTTTTTTTTTTTTGTTTTTATATTTACAAAAATATATATTTTTAGAATTTTTTTCTATTAATATAATTAAATTTTTTTGAGGGTTTTTTGAAAAAAAATTTCTCGCCA
This sequence comes from Candidatus Stammera capleta, assembly GCA_036689305.1. GTDB lineage: Bacteria > Pseudomonadota > Gammaproteobacteria > Enterobacterales > Enterobacteriaceae > Stammera > Stammera capleta_AM. Next base: position 87,200 of record CP144787.1, read on the forward strand.
TAATATCAAAACTAGTAGTTTTTATTATTTTAATTTTAGTAAATTTTATTTTAAATAAATAAACTATAATTTTAGTTATTCTAATACTTATTATACTACCGGGGCCTTTATTTATAATAATTTTATTGATATGATTAATATTTATATTATATTTAGATATAACATAATTTATTAATATTAATATATATTTATTTTTTTTTTGTTTTGAAAATATATATTTTGTGTACATTTTTTTTTTATATAAAATTGTTACTGAACATAATTCAGTAGATGTTTCTATAGCTAAAATATTATGTTTCATATATCTATTTAAATAATTGTTTATTATAATATTTAATATTATATTAATATAATGGAAAAAAAAATAAATTTATTAAATTTACATAAAGAGATGTTGCAAGAATATTTAATAAATATAGGTGAAAAGATTTTTATAGCAGATCAAATAATGATTTGGATATATAAGTATTATTGTTTTAATTTTTTTTTAATGAAAAATATAAAGTTAAGTTTAAGATTTAAATTACATAATAATTTTGAAATTATTTTACCTAAAATTATTAAAACTAAAATTTCTTTTGATGGTGTAATAAAATTATTATTAATCTCTAATAATAATTATATAGAAACTATATATATACCGAAAAAAAAAAGGAGAACTTTATGTATTTCAACACAAGTAGGGTGTTCCGTGAATTGTAGTTTTTGTCATACAGGTAAACAAAAATTTAAACGTAATTTATGTGTTTCGGAAATTATAGGTCAAATATTATGTGTTTCCATGTATTTAATGAAAAATAATATGGATTGTATTACTAATATTGTTATAATGGGTACAGGAGAGCCTTTATTAAATTTTATTAATGTAATTAATTCTGTTAAAATTATGTTAGATAAAAATATTTTTTCTTTTTCTAAACGTAAAATTGTTTTATCTACTTCTGGTGTTGTTCCTTATATATATGAGTTAACAAATGTTGTTGATATTATATTAGCAATTTCATTACATGCATCTAATGATAAACTAAGAAGTAAAATTATGTTAATAAATAAACAATATAATATTAATTCTTTATTAAAAGCAGCTTTTTATTATGTAAGTAATAATAAAGCAAATAAAGGTAAAATTCATGTAGAATATATTATGTTAGAAGGTATAAATGATTCAATAGATAATGCTCATGAATTAATATCTTTGTTAGCAAATTTACCTAGTAAAGTTAATTTAATTCCATTCAATAAATTTAAGGGTTGTTTATATAAGGGAACTTCAAAGAGAAATATATTATTATTTAATGATATTTTAAATAAAAATAAAATTTTTTCTTCTATTAGAAAAACTAGAGGTTTAGATATAAATGCTTCTTGTGGTCAGTTATCTGGGATTTATAAAAATTTTTAAATATAATTTTTATAGAATAATGTAAATATTTATATTAGATAAAGCTAATAAAATTTTAATTATACTGTTAAAATATGAAGAATTTAAAGGTTTGTTCTTTAAAAGGAATGCATGATTTTTATGGTAATGATGTAGTTTTTTTAAATAAAGTTAAATCTATTTTAATAAATATTGTTAATAACTATGGTTTTAATGAAATAAAATTGCCAATTTTGGAAAGAACTATACTTTATAAAAAAATTATTAATTATGATAAGGATAATTTGGATAAAGAAATGTATTCTTTTTATGATAAAAATAAATTAAATATTTCTTTACGTCCAGAAGGAACACCTGGTTGTGTTAGATTATATATTGAAAATAATTTATTTTTAAATAATTTCTTTCAAAAACTATGGTATTTTGGTCCTATGTTTAGACGTGAGAAACCACAAAGAGGTAGATTTCGTCAATTTTATCAATTAGGATTAGAAATATTAGGTGTTGAAGATTTAAATATTGACTTAGAATTAATTTTAGTAATAAAAAGATTTTGGGAAAATTTTGGTGTTAATAATTTTATCAATTTAAAAATAAATAATATTGGTACTTTATTAGATAGAAAAAAGTATATTAGAGATTTTATTGTTTTTTTAAGAAAAAGGGGTATTTTTAGAAAATTTATTAAATATAAAATGAATCCTTTAAGATTATTAGAAAGTAAAGATGAATATATAAAAAATATATTAATAGAATCACCTAAAATAGTTAATTATGTAAATGAAAAATCTTTAATTAAATTTGAACTTTTATGTAATAAATTAAAAAATTTTAATATTAAATATACTATTGATTATAATCTTATTAGGGGTTTAGACTATTACAATGATTTTGTTTTTGAATGGTATAGTAATGATTTTAATTTTGCTATTTGTTCCGGTGGTAGATATGATAAGTTAGCTTATTATTTAGGTGGTTTTCATTTGCCAGCTATAGGTTGTGCTTTAGGTATAGATCGTTTTTTAATAATTTTAAAGTATTATAATAAATATATTAATTTAAATGTTAATGATGTTATAGATATTTATATAATATCTTATAATATGGATATATCTAGAAATTTAGGTGTTGAAATAACAGAGAATATACTTAATTTAAATATTAAAAATATTAAAATTTATCATGATTATTCATTATATAAGAATATTAATAGAAAAATTTTGCGTGTTTTAAAATTAAAAATACATTTGTTAATTATTATAGGTTTAAGAGAAATAAATAGTAATTTTATTACTTTAAAAGATATTTATTTAAATAAATTATATAAAGTGTCTAAAGATAAATTAATTAAAAAAGTAATTAATATTTTACATAATAAAAAAATTAATTAATTATAGTTTTTGTAATTTTTAAAAATTAAAAAAAATAAAAATGTTTTTGTTAGCTATTATAGGATGTGTTAATGTAGGTAAAACTAGTTTATTTAATTTACTAACTAAGACTAGTTATTCTTTAGTTTCTATAAATAATAGTAATACTAGAGATTTTAATTATGGTTTTTTTTTGAAAAAAGATAATTTTTATATTTGTGTAGATACTTGTAATTTTGAGAATTTTAATTTTCTTAATAAAATTAATTTATTTGTGAATAATATAAATTATGTACAAAATAAATTTATTTCATTAATAAATGAAGTTAATTTAGTTTGTTTATTAATAGATATTACTATTGGTTTAACATCTAATGATTTAATGATACTTAGTTTTTTAAGAAAAAAAAATAAAAATTTTGTTTTATTAGTTAATAAAATTGATTTAGTTGATGCCAATTTAAATTATAATTTTTTTAATTTTTATAAATTTAATATAAAATATATTTTCCCTATATCTATAAGAAAAAATACAGGTATTTCTAGATTTTATAAATATTTATTAAGATGTAGATTAAATAAATATAATAATATTTTTATTAAAAAAATATTTAACTTTTGTGTTAATTTAGATTTTTTATTTTATAAATTCAAAAATATTGATGAAAATATATTTTTAGATTTATTTAAAAAAATTAAATATAATATTAAATATGATATTGAATTTATAAGAATAGTTATTTTGGGTAAATTTAATGTAGGTAAATCAACATTATTAAATAATTTTTGCAATGTTAAAAGATCTATTACTTCAAATATTATTGGAACTACAAAAGATTTTTTATTTTGTAACTTAATTAAGTTTAATATTAATTATTATTTTTCTGATAGTCCAGGTTTGAAGTGTAAACAAGATTTATTAAAAAAAAATTTATTAAATATTTTTTCTTCATTTAATATTTTTTTATATTTAGTAGATATTAATGATGGTATATGCAAATATGATTTACGTGTTATTAATTTTTTTTTAAAAAGAGGCAAAATAATAATATTAATTTTCAATAAATGTGATTTGTTTAAAAAAACTAAAATATTTATTTATAAAAAATTTTTAAAATCTAAATTTAGTTTTATTAGAAATATGAAAATTTTTTTTATTTCTTCATTAAATAGAGATAATAATTTTATATCTTCAATATTATATTATATTAAAAAAATCTATTTTTGTATTTTTATAAAAAAAATAAAACCTTGTGTTGTTTTAAATGTTTTAAGAAAAATTAATAGTAATTTTTGTAAAAAGAATAATATTTTAAATTCAGTGAAATTTAAATATTCTTATATTAGTAATTATTTACCCTTTGTTGTTAATGTATATGTAAATAAAGTTAATTTATTAAATGCATCTTATAAAAAATATTTAACAAATATTTTTATAAAAAAATTAGATTTAATTGGTTTATATGTTAAAATAAAATTTAGAGGTATTATTAAATATAGAAAATAGTTTATATGTAAGTTTGACAATCGCTGTTATATACAGAGGAAAGTCTGGGCTCTATAGGATAAAATACCAGGTAATTCCTGGAAAAAATATTAAGTATTTTATATTTTTATGAATAGTGCAACAGAAAATAACCGCTTTATTCATTTAAAGTAAGGGTGAAAAAATATATTAAGAATATATTTACTAATATAGTAATATGTTAGTAGTGCAAACTCTATTTAGAGAAAGGCTAAATAAAAAATTGTAAATATTTGCATTTTAGTGCAATGATATATTTATCCGTATATATATTTATTAATTTTGGGTGGGCTGCTTGAGTTAATAAGTGATTATTAATCTAGATAAATGATTGTCTTGTTATTTATATTTATTTTAAAGTAACAAACAGAACCCAGCTTAAAAACTTTTATATATAAATTTAATTAATTTCCAATAATTCCAGATTTTTATTACCTTTTTAAAAAAAATATTTATTTTTTTGTATTTTTTAATAATCATGTATATAGTTACTATACTTATTGTTAACATTATTTTTTTGTTATTTAAAATATTTTTAAATTTTTCATTAATATTTTTTATTTTATTTTTTAATTTATTGTTTTCTAATAGTAAACTATTTCTTTGTTCATTTATTTTATAATGTATTTTTTGATATTTATTCATTTTATTTTTTAAATAAATTTAGAATTTTGTTTTTAAAAAATTTTTTATCTTTTTTTAATTCTTTTAATGTAATATTAAAAATTTTAATATTTTTAATATATACATAAGATTGAATTATAGTTAATATTAATAATATTAGGTATATAAAAGTACTGATTTTTATTTTTAATATTGTATTATTTATATTAAAATAAAAAAAAATAAGTTTCATTAAATTATTTATTATTAAGTTTATTAATATAAATATAATTTCTATTATTATAAATATAAAAATTATATTTTTTTTTAATTCCTGTGTTTCATAACTTAATAATTTAATTCTTGTTTCTATCATATTAAAAATATTTAATAATATGTTTTTACTTATATTAAATATATTTTTTGTTTTTTTTTTAAATTTCATGTAAATATAATTTTTTTTATTAATTATTTTTATAAAGTTTATATTTTATTATAGTTAAATTTTTAAATATAGTTTATATATATATTATAATAATTTTTATTAAAGTATTCTTTATAAATTTATTATATTATAAATATTAATCTAAAATTTAAATATTTTTGAAATGTTAAGAATTTTTAATACTTTGAGTAATAAAAAAGAGGTTTTTAAATCTATATATTATAGATCTGTTAATATATATGTATGTGGAGTTACTATATCTAATTATTGTCATATTGGTCATGGTCGTACATTTTGTTTTTTTGATATTTTAGTTAGATATTTGAATTATTTAGGGTATAAATGTAATTATATTCGTAATATTACAGATGTAAGTAATGATTTTTTAAAAAGTAAACTATTAGGGAAATATAAAATTAATGATTTTATAACTAATATGATTACTAAAATGTCACATGATTTTAAAATATTAGATTTTATAGAGCCTAATTATGAACCTAGAACAATGAAACATATTAGTATAATAATATCTTTTATTTCTAAATTAATTTATGATGGTTTTGCTTATATTAATATTAATGGTGATGTATGTTGTGATATTAAAAAAATTATTAGAGATAATAGGTTTATTAAAAATAAAAAATTATCTAATAATAATTTTGTTTTATGGAAATTAAATAGATTTAATAAATATTTTGGTTGGTATTCACCATGGGGTTTTGGTATTCCAGGTTGGCATATAGGATGTTCTGTTCTTAGTAATGAATATTTACATAATATGATAGATATACATGGAGGAGGTACTGATTTAATATTTCCACATCATGTGAATGAATTTTATTTATCTAAATATTTATTTGATAAAAAAAATTTTATTAATTATTTTATGCATACCGGTTTGGTATTAACAAATAAAAGTAAAATGTCTAAATCTAAAAAAAATTTTTTTTTATTAAATGATTTATTAAAAAAATATCATCCAGATGTTATTAAGTTTTTTTTTTTATCTACACATTACAGAAAAACTTTATCTTTTAATTCCAATAATTTAATAAATTCACGTTTATCTATTACTAAATTTTATCTTACTTTAAGAAATTTAAATTTAAATTTATCTTTATCTAATAAAGATTTATTATCTTTTAGAGATTTAGATAAAGATTTTTGTTGTTTTATGGATGATGATTTTAATACACCTAAGGTTTTTTCTCTATTTTTTGAAATTCTACGTGAAATAAATTTTTTAAAAAATAGAAATTTTTTATTAGCTAGTAAAATGGGTATAAAAATGTGTTTATTAGCAAATATAATAGGTTTATTGAATAATAAAAATTTTTTTTTATATAGTGGAAATTATAAAATTAGAAAAATTGAAAATTTAATATATTTAAGAAACAAAGCTAGAAAATGTCAAAATTGGGTTCTATCTGATTTAATAAGAGATAAATTATATAAATTAAATGTTTTAATTAAGGATTGTAAAGATAAAACTGAATGGTATTTTAAATATTAATATTTATTTTTTTTGTATAATTTATATATATTACGCAATAACATAGCTATAGTTATAGGTCCTACTCCACCAGGTACTGGTGTTATATATTTGACTTTTTTTAATGCTAATTTAAAATTAATATCTCCAACTATTTTGTTCTTATATTTATTAATACCTATATCTATAATAATTGATTTTTTTTTAATCCATTTTACTGGATAATAATTATATTTACCTATTGCGGTAATTAATAAATCAGCTTTTTTTATATATTTTTTTATATTTTGAGTTTTTTTGTTTACTATTGTTACAGTTATTTCGTGGTTTAATAATTCTATATATATAGGTTTACCCACTAAATTAGAAGATCCTATTATTAAACAATTTAATGTTGATATATTTATATTATAAAATTTTAATAATTTTATAATTCCTGATGATATTGGTGGTTTTATGAAACTATATCCTTGTATTATTTTACCTATATTATATGGATGTAATACATCAATATCTTTATTAGGATTTATTTTTTTTATTATTTCATAATCTTTTAAATGTTTTGGTAATGGTAGTTGTATTAATATTCCGTGAATATTTTTATCATTGTTTATGTTTTTTATAAATTTTATTATTTTAAATTTTGATATTTTTTCTTTAAAATAAAAAATTTTATAATTTATACCAACATATTTAAAGTATATACATTTTTTTTTTATATATATATTAGATGGTTTATTTTTACCTATGTTTATTATTATTACGAATGGTTTTTTTTTGTATATATTTATTTTTTTTTTGATTTTTTTTTTCTCTATGTCTAAGATTTTATGTCCATATAATATTTTATATTTCATATTAAATTTTTATTGTTAATGAAAAATATTAATGTTAATATTATTTTATACGTTCTTAGCTCAATTGGATAGAGCAACAGCCTTCTAAGCTGTAGGTTGCAGGTTCAAATCCTGTAGAACGTGTTATTAATATATACTAGTGACAGTATTAAAGATAATGAGAATTCGGACAGGTTTTTATAAAGCATCCGTATCAAAAATTTTTAATACTTAAGCTAGTTTATAATTATTATTTATATAGTTGTTAATTAAATGGATATTTTTCAAGAGCTATCTTAAAAACTTCTTTAATATTTTTTAAAGTATGTATTTTTAATTTTTCTTTAATATTTTGCGGTATTTCTAATAAATTGTTTTTATTTTCATATGGTATTATAACTTCTTTAATACCCCCCCTTAGAGCAGCTAATAGTTTTTCTTTTAATCCACCTATAGGTATTATTTCTCCGTGTAAGGTTATTTCTCCTGTCATAGCAATATGTGATTTAACAGGGTTTTTAGTAAGTGAAGATATTAATGATGTACAGATAGTTATTCCAGCACTAGGACCATCTTTTGGTATTGAACCTTCAGGAATATGTATGTGTATATCATTTTTAATGTAAAAATTTTTTTTTATTTTAAATTTATCAGTTAGAGATCTTATAACTGTTAATGATGTTTGTATTGATTCTTGCATTACCTTACCTAAAGATCCTGTGTAAATTAATTTTCCCTTACCAGGAATGTGTATAGCTTCTATTGTTAATAAATCCCCACCTACTTCTGTCCAAGCTAAACCAGTTACTTGACCTATTAAATTTTTTTTTTTAGCTTTTTTAAAGTTTATCTTTTTAATACCTAAATATTTTTTGATATTTTTTTTGTTTATATTTATAAATTTTATTTTAGGATTTAATGTTATGTTTTTAACTGATTTTCTACATATTTTAGAAATTTCTCTTTCTAAATTTCTTATTCCTGCTTCTTTAGTATAGTATCTAATTATATTTTTTATTATTTTGATGTCAATATTGATTTCTTTGTTTCTTAATGCATTTCTTTTAATTTGTTTTGGAATTAAATATTTTTTTGTTATGTGAATTTTTTCTTCTTCTGTATATCCAGATAATTTTATTATTTCCATTCTATCTAATAATGGTAATGGTATATTGAATGAATTAGCGGTAGCTACAAACATAACGTTAGATAAATCAAAATCTATTTCTATATAATGATCATTAAATGTGTTATTTTGTTCTGGATCTAATACTTCTAATAAAGCTGATGTTGGATCACCACGGGTATCGTTAGACATTTTATCTATTTCATCTAATAAAAATAATGGGTTTTTTACTTTACTTTTTATTATTTGTTGAATTATTTTACCCGGCATAGATCCTACATATGTTCTTCTATGTCCCCTTATTTCAGCTTCATCTTTTATACCACCTAATGATATTTTTACATATTTTCTTCCTGTGACATATGATATTGATTTTCCTAATGATGTTTTTCCAGTTCCAGGTGGACCTATAAAACATAAAATAGGACCTTTAATTTTATTTGATCTATTTTGTACAGCTAAATATTCTATTATTCTTTCTTTTATATGATTTAGTCCATAATGATCTATATCTAAATTTTTTTTAGCTTCATTAAGATTTTTATTAATTTTAGTTTTTTTATTCCATGGAATCTGAATTATCCAATCTATATAATTTCTTATCACCGCACTTTCTGCTGATATAGATGGCATCATTTTTAATCTTTTTATTTCTAATTTTATTTTTTTTTCTATTTTTTTAGGTATATTAAATTTTTTTATTTTTTTTTTTATTATGTTACATTCATTGGTAATTTCATCTATTTTATTAAGTTCCTTTTTTATAGCTTTTATTTGTTCATTTAAATAATATTCTTTTTGGTTTTTTTCTATTTGTTTTTTAATTCTATTTCTAATATTTTTTTCTATTTGTAATATATTTATTTCTGATTCTAATTTATTTATTAAGTATTCCAATCTTTCATTTATATCTTCTAATTCTAAAATATGTTGTTTATTTGATAGTTTTAAAGATATATGAGCAGCTATAGTATCAGTTAACTTTTCTATATTTTTAATATTTTTAAGTGATGAAAATATTTCAGTGGGTATTTTTTTATTTAATTTTGTGTATATTTCAAATTGATTTATTAGAGTTTTTTTAAGTATTTTTTGTTTTTTTTCTTTAATTTTAAGACTATTAAATTTTTTTATTATTGCTATAAAAAATTCTCCTTTATTTTTAAAATTAATTATTTTAGCTCTATATAAGCCTTCTACTAAAACTTTAAATGTTCCATCTGGTAGTTTAAGAATTTGTAATATTGATGATATTGTTCCTACTTTAAAGAAATCGTTAGTATCAGGTTCATACTTAGATGATTTTTTTTGAGTTACCAACATAATTTTTTTATTTTTTTCCATTGCTTTTTCCAAACAGCATATTGATTTTTTACGTCCTATAAAGAGTGGAATAACCATATGTGGGTAAACTACTATATCACGAAGCGGTAAAACTGGGATCTCATTATTGTGAGATCTTTTGAAATCCATATTTTTCTCCTTTATTTTTAAGTAAATTATATTTATTAATATTCTGTACTTATATAAAATGATTATATATGTTTTGTTTGATTATATTCAATATTAATTTTATTTATTAACATAAATTTAATTTTGTTTTTATAAAGGATTTATCTATTATTATTTTTTTCATTCCCTTTATTGATGGTATTTTATACATTAAATCCATAAGTATATTTTCCATAATATTATTTAATCCTCTAGCACCTGTTTTTTTTTTTATTGCTTTTTTAACTATTTCTTTTAATGCTTTTTCATGAAAGTGTAATTTGATATTTTCCAGTTTAAATAAGTATTTATATTTTTTAATAATTGCATTTTTAGGTTTAGTTAATATTTCAAATAAATCAAATTTATTCAATTTTTTTAATTGAGTAATAACATTTAATCTTCCAATAAACTCAGGTATCAGTCCGAATTTTATTAAATCTTTAGGTTCAATATTTTTATTTTGTTTTTTTTTATTTTTTGTTATAATGTTATAACCAATTTTATTTGTTTTATTTAATCTTTTTTCTATTATTTTATTTATACCATTAAATGTTCCCCCACATATAAATAGTATGTTATTAGTATTTATTTGTATTAATTCTTGATGAGGGTGTTTTCTACCACCTTGTGGTGGTATATTTGCTGTAGTTCCTTCTATAATTTTTAAAAGAGCTTGTTGCACTCCTTCTCCTGAAACATCTCTGGTAATAGAAATATTTTCTGATTTTTTAGCTATTTTATCTATTTCATCTATAAAAATTATACCTTTTTGTGTTTGTTCAATATTAAAATTACATTTTTGTAATAATTTCAATATTATATTTTCTACATCTTCTCCTACATAACCTGCTTCCGTTAAAGTAGTTGCATCAGTAATTACTATGGGTATGTTTATTATTTTAGCTATTGTTTGAGCTATTAGTGTTTTACCGCTACCTGTTGGACCTACTAATAGTATATTTGATTTATTAAATAAATGATTTTTTTCACCAGAATTTACTAATTTATAATGATTATATATTATTGTAGATATAATTTTTTTTGTATTATTTTGTCCTATTATATATTTGTCTAGTTTTTTTTTAATTTTTTGTGGTTTATATTTTATAGTATCGTGTTTTTTTTTTTTTTTTATATTCAAATTAATTATTTTATTATATAAATATATACATTTATTGCATATATTAGCTTTAATACCTGTAATAATTTTATTGATTTGGTTTTTTTTTTTACCACAAAAAGAACAATATATATTTAAATTGTTTTCTATATTCATTTATTTTAAAATTTTTTGTAAATTTCATTTTTAAAAAAGTTATTTTTTTTAATTAATTTTTTTTTTAATTATAAAATCTATTATTCCATAATGTAGTGCTTTTTTAGGGGAGAAAAATTTATCTCTTTCTGTATCTTTTTTTATTTTTTTTTGATTTTGGCCGGTATTAATTGATAGAATTTTAATTATTTTTTTTTTAATTTTTAATATTTCTTGTGTATGTATTTCTATATCTGTTGCTTGTCCATTAAAATTACCTAATGGTTGATGTAACATTATTCTGGAATTAGGTAAACTAAATCTTTTTTTTTTTTCTCCTGAAGATAATAAAAATGCAGCCATAGAACATGCTTGTCCTATACATATAGTATTAACTTTTGATTTAATAAATTTCATAGTGTCATATATTGACATTCCTGAACTTATTAATCCACCTGGTGAATTAATATATAAATATATATCTTGTTTGGAATTTTTTGATTCTAAGTATAACATTTGAGCAATAACTAAATTAGCTATTTGATCTTCTATTTCTCCTACCAAAAAAATTATTCTATCTTGTAATAATCTAGAATATATATCATATGATTTTTCTCCCTGGAATGTTTTTTCATTTATAATAGGGATAATTAATTTTTTTTTTATTTGCATATTTTGAAGTAAATTTAAAAAATTTTATATTTTTATTAATTTGTTAATTTAGGAGTATATTTTTTTTCTTTATATTTAGAATTATATATTTTATCTATAATACTATTAATAAATTTATAACTATTTAGATTGCTAAATTTTTTAGCTAATTTTACACTTTCATTAATTATAACTTTGTATGGAATAAATTTATTTTTTTCAAATTCATATATAGCTATACTTAATATTATTTTTTCTATTTTACCTAAATATTTAATTTTATTAAAAGTATAAGTTTTTATGATTTTATTAATATTTTTTTTATTTTTTATTATTCCTGTTACTAATTTTAGAAAATATTTAATATCTATATTTTTGAAATCATTTATTAGAAGTTTTATTTCTTTAATTTTATATTTTATATTTTTATTATTTGATATTTTCCATGAATAAATTGTTTGTAATGCTATTTCTCTTGATTTAATTCTTTTTATAAAATTCAATTATTTAACCATTATTAAATTATTACCTGTTTCTAAATATTATTCTACCTTTATTTAAATCATACGGAGTTAATTCAATAGTTACTTTATCTCCAGTTAAAATTCTTATATAATTTTTTCTCATTTTACCAGATATATGAGCAATTATTTTGTGATTATTTTCTAATTTCACTCTAAATGTAGTGTTAGGTAATGTTTCAATAATTACCCCTTTCATTTCTATTTTATTTTTAATCATTTTAATTATTTTCCGATAAATATCTTTTAACATCATATGCAGCCATACATCCCGTAGCTGATGCAGTTATAGCTTGTTTATAAATTTTATCTATTACATCTCCAGCAGCAAATATTCCTTTTATATTTGTCATTGTTTTGTATTTTTTATTATAATTAATTTTAATGTAACCGTTTTTATCTAAATTAATTTTTTTTTGGAATATTTTAGTATTAGGTCTTTGTCCTATTGCTAAAAATAAACAATCAATTTTAATATTTTTGTGTTTTTTTGTTTTTAATGATTGTATTTTAATTTCATGTAGATAATTATTTTTTTTATATATTTTTTTTATTATATTTTTTTTAAAAAATTTTATTTTTTTTTTTTTTATTAATTTATTTACTTGTTTTAGTAAAAAATTTTCTGCTTTGAAATTTTCTCTTCTATGAATTAAATATGTTTTTTTTGCTATTTCATTTAATAATAATACTTCTTCTATAGCATTATTACCACCACCAATTACAGCTACTTTTTTATTTTTATATAATAATCCATCACATGTAGCACATGTTGATATACCTCTTCCATATAATTTATTTTCATTGGGTAAATTAATTTTTTTAGGTAATGATCCGGTAGCTATTATTAATGTTTTTGTTATGTAAGTTTTTTTTTTACTAGTTAATATGAGGTTTTTATGATTAAAATTTACATTAATAATATTATCATTAATAATTTTTGTTCCAAATCGTATTGATTGTTTTTTCATTTTTTTCATTAAATTAATTCCAGTGATATCATTATATTCTCCTGGCCAATTTGAAATATTATTTGTATTAATTAATTGCCCTCCTTCATTTAAACCAGTAATTAATGTTGGGTTTAGATTATATCTTGATGCATATATTGCTGATGTATATCCTGCAGGTCCAGAACCTAAAATAATTAATTTATTTATTTTCATCTTTTATCCTTTTATTTATTATTTTACAATATAATTTAAATATGTTAAATTTATTTATTTCTATTTTAAAATTAACTTGTGTAATTTATTATGATTAATATTAAATTAATATTAAATAATATTTTTTTATTTAAAGATAAAATTAAAATTCGCTCATCTGATTTAAATTTAAAAAAGATTTTAAATTTATATAGTAAATATAAATTTTTTAAAAAAAAAAATGATTTATTAAGATTAAAACGTAATCTATATTCTCAAAAAATTTTTATTTATAAAAAAAAAAATAAAAAAATTTATAAAATATGTAAATATGTAATTAAAATTAAAAAAAAAATAAAAAATTTAAATAAAAAAATTAATATTTTATATTTAAAATTATGTAATAAATTATATTATATTCCTAATTCTTTTTCTGATGATGTTCCTATAGGTAATAATGATGTATATAATAAAGTTATTTATAGTAATGGAAATATAAAAAAAAAAAATTTTAATGTTATAGATCATATTGAATTTGGTGAGAAAACTGGTTTAATTAATTTTAGTGAATCTAGTATGTTAAGTGGTTCTGGTTTTGCAGTTATGAAAGGTGAAATAGCTGCTTTATATAGAGCTATTGAGCAGTATATGATTTATATTCATACTAAAAATAATAATTATTATGAAATTTATGTTCCTTATATTATAAAAAAAAAATTGTTGTATAATACTGGTCAGTTACCTAAATTTTCCGAGGATATTTTTTTTATAGATTCTCAATCTAATAATGTCAATGAGGATTTATCTTTAATTCCTACAGCAGAAGTATCTTTAGTGAATTTATATATTAATAAATCTTTAAATTTAGAAAATTTACCTATTAAATTAGTTTCCAGTACACCTTGTTTTAGATCTGAACCTATATCTTACGGTCATAATAATAGAGGTTTAATTAGATTGCATCAATTTAATAAAGTTGAATTAATACAGATAGTTCATCCTGATTATTCTATGGAAGCTTTAGAAAATCTTACTAGTGATGCTGAATATATTTTAAAAAAATTAAATTTACCTTATAGGAAGGTATTATTATGTACTGGGTCTATGAGTTTTAGTTCTTTTAAAACTTATGACTTAGAAGTATGGTCTCCAATAGATAATTCTTATATTGAAGTTTCTTCATGTTCTAATACAACAAATTTTCAGTCTTATAAAATAAATGTATATATTAAAAATAATAAAAAAAAGATATTTCCTCATATAATTAATGGTTCTGGTTTAGCTGTTGGTAGAATATTAGTGTTAATTTTAGAGAATCATCAAGTTTCCTATGGAATTGTAAAAATTCCCAAAGTGTTAGTTAAATACATGAATGGTAAAAAATATATAAAATGTTAAATGTAAATTTTAGTAAATTTTCTATTGCTCCTTTATTTAATTATACTGATAGACATTGTAGATATTTTTATAGTTTATTTACTAAATATATTAAAATGTATACTGGTATGGTACATGTAAATTCTTTTTTGAAAAATTATTATAATAATAAAATTTTACCTAATTTTTTAAGAAAAAATTATGTATCTATACAATTTAGTGGATGTAATTATTTAAATTTAGCTAAGTGTTCTAAAATAGCTGAAAAAATACATTTTTCTGAAATAAATTTTAATACTGGGTGTCCATCATTAAAAGCTAAAAAAGGTAATTTTGGTGCTTATTTAATGTTAAATAAGAATGTTATTATTGATTGTTTAAATTCTATAAAAGATGCAGTTAATTTACCAGTAACATTAAAACATCGTATTGGATTAAATAAAGATAGTTCTTATTTAAATTTATTAAATTTTGTTGGTGATATTTCTCATTATACTAAATGTAACTATTTTATTATACATGCATGTAAGGGATTATCATTGGTGAATAAAATGAAAAATATGAATTATAAATATAAATATATTTATAAATTAAAAAAAGATTTACCATATTTAAATATTATTATTAATGGTGGTATTAAGGGAATTTATGATTCTTTAAATCATTTAAAATATGTTGATGGTGTTATGTTGGGTAGATATATATATCATAATCCAAATTTTTTATTTGATGTAGATTTATATTATAAAAAAAAATTATTTAACTATAAAGGTAATTTTAAAAAAAAATTTAAAAAGAATATAATTTATAAAACTGCATATTTATATAATAAAAGGAATAATATAAATTTACGTATGAAAAATATTTTAAGAAAAATTTTTTTTTATATAAAATTAGAAATTAAAAATAATATAAATCCTAAAAATATTATAAGACATTTAATGTGTATTTTTTTAAATTTTTCTAATGCTTCTTTAGTGAGAAAAAAATTAATGTTTTTAACAAAAGAGGATTTTTTAAATTTTAAAAATTACTTTGATTTTGAATATTTTTTATTTAATTAATTATTTTTTTTAGCAGATTTAAATGCTTCTATCATAGTATTAAAGCAGTTATTTTCTTTAATTTTAAATATTTTGTTTTTAATTTTTTCTTTTTTTATTATTATTAAATTTAATATGCGATTTTTTTTATCTACATTTAATATTTTAGTGTTTAAAATATTATTTATTTTTATTTCTTTAAATAATTCTTTATTTAAAAGTTTAGTATTATTAATATTAAGTTTAATATCTTTTTTTGAATAGAATTCTATAATTTTATTGTTTTTATCTATTTTGGATATTTTAGCTTTTAAAATAGAGTTATTTTTGTATATTTTAATATATTTTTTTAATGGATCTGGGGTTAATTGTTTTATACCTAAAGATATTCTTTCTCTTTTAATATCTACTTGTAATATTTTAGTTAAAGTTACATCTCCCTTTTTATATTTTTTCATTAATGATTCTTTTTCTATTGAGGACCATGATATATCTGAATAATGTATTAATCCATCTATATTTTTATTTAATTTTATAAATATTCCAAAATCAGTTATGGATTTTATTTTTCCTGAAATTTTATTTCCTATTTGGTGTTTTTTAGAAAATATTTCCCATGGATTTGGTGTGCATTGTTTTACACCTAATGAAATTCTTCTCTTTTCTTTATTTATATTTAAAATAATTGCTTTTATATTATCTCCTATATTAAAAATTTTAAATGGATTAATATTTTTATTTGTCCAATCTATTTCTGATATATGAGCTAATCCTTCTATTCCTTCTTCTATTTCTATAAAACAACCATAATCAGTTAAATTTGTTATTTTACCGTTAATTTCTTTATTAATTGGATATTTTTCTTCTATTAAAATCCATGGATCTGGGGTAAGTTGTTTTAAACCTAAAGATACTCTTGTTTTTTCTTTATCGAATTTTATTATTTTAACTTTTATTTCATCTCCTATATTTAATATTTCGCCGGGATGTTTTACTCTTCTCCATGCTATATCTGTTATATGTAATAGTCCATCTAATCCACCTAAATCTATAAATGCACCATAATCAGTGATATTTTTAACTATTCCTTTTAAGATTATTCCTTCATATATATTAGAAATTAATTCTTTTCTTTCATTATTATTTTCATTTAAAATTACCGCTTTTCTAGAAACAACAATGTTATTTTTTTGTTTATCTAATTTAATTATTTTAAATTCTAATTCCTTATTTTCTAATAATAAGGGATCTTTAATTGGTTTGATATCAACTAATGATCCCGGTAGGAATGATTTTATTCCTTGTAAATCTACAGTAAATCCCCCTTTTACTCTGTTAGTAATTATTCCCGTTATAGATTTAGAAGATAAATATGATTTTTCTAATATTTTCCATAGTTTAAATTTAATAGCTTTTTCTCTTGATAGTATAGTTTCCCCATATCCTCCTTCTATAAATTCAATAAATACATTTACTTTATCTTTTTTTTTTATTTTTAGTTTTCCTTTAGTATTTTTAAATTCTTCTATATTTATAAAAGATTCTGATTTTAATTTAGCATCAATAATAACGTAATGTTTTTTAATTTTTATTATTTTTCCTTTGATAATATTTCCATTTTTTATATTTTTTTTTATTAATTTTTTTTGTAACAATTCATTAAATAATTTTTCCATTTTTTATTTTATTAAAAATTTATTTTTAAGTTTTTAAAATTTTAAAATATTTGTGTTAATTTTGAAATTTTTTACCTTAGAAAGGTATATCTTCTTCATCAAAATTTATTGATAGTTCCTCATTTTTATCTATTTTATTTTTTTTATTTTTTTTATCAGTATTGTTTTTATTATTATTTTTTTCATATTTTTCGTTTAATGATGTGTTTTTATTTTTGGAATTTAACATTTGCATAGTTCCGTTAATATTAACTATTATTTCCGTTATATATCTAGTATATCCCTTTTGATCTTGCCATTTTCTTGTTTGTAAAGATCCTTCTATATATATTTGCGATCCTTTTTGTAAATATTCAGATGCTATTTCTGCTAATTTTCCAAATAAAACTATTTTATGCCATTCAGTTTTTTCTTTAATTTCTCCTGTATTTTTATCTTTCCATGTTTCTGAGGTGGCTAAATTTAAATTAGTTACTGTATTACCGTTAGGCATATATCTAACTTCTGGTTTCTGACCTAGATTACCAATTAAAATTACTTTATTAATACCTTTACTAACCATTATTTTTTAATAAGTTATATATTTTATTTAATTGAATTAATATTATAATTATAATCTTTTGATGCATAATTATCAAATCTTGATATTTTACCATTAAATATTAAATTTATAGTTCCTGTTGGTCCATTTCTTTGTTTGCTTATTATAATTTCAGCTATTCCTTTCATTTCAGAATTATTATTATATATTTCATCTCTATAAATAAATATAATTAAGTCTGCATCTTGTTCTATTGAACCTGATTCTCTTAAATCTGAATTTATTGGTCTTTTATCAGCTCTTTGTTCAGATGATCTATTTAACTGTGATAATGCAATAATAGGTATCTTTAGTTCTTTAGCTAAAGATTTTAATGATCTAGATATTTCTGCTATTTCTAGATTTCTATTATCAATATAAGAGGATGTTTTCATTAATTGTAGATAATCTATCATAATTAAACTTAACCCTTTATTTTCTTTATATATTTTTCTTGTCCTAGATCTTATATCTATTGGTGTTAAAGTACATGAATCATCTATAAATATATTTTTTTTTTTTTCTAGTATTTTAATAGCACTAGAAATTTTTTTCCAATCTTCATTAGTAAGTCTTCCAGTTCTTATTTTACTTTGTTCAACTCTTGATAGAGAAGATATTATACGTATAATTATTTGATCTGAAGGCATTTCTAAACTAAATATTAATACAGGTTTAGTATTAGACATAGAAACATTTTCACAAATATTCATTGCAAATGTTGTTTTACCCATAGATGGTCTTGCTGCTATTATAATAAGATCTGATTTTTGTAAACCAAATGTTTTTTTATTTAAATCTATATAACCTGTATCTATTCCTGTTATATTTATATGAGGATTTTTATGTAATTTTTTTATATTTTTTTTAGTATTTTTAATAATTAAACTTATATTTTTAGGATAATTTTCTTTATTAAGTTTTTCTTCTGATATTTTAAATATTTTAGATTCTGCTAAATCTACTAGTTCTTTACTATTTTTACCTTCAGGATTGAAACTTAATAAGGTAATTTCGTTAGCTGTTTCTATTAATGTTCTAATAATAGATTTTTCTTTTATAATTTCAGCATAATAATTTATGTTTGTTATGTTTGGTATGTTTTGAGATAACTTAGCTAAGTAATTAAATCCATTTATTTTTTTAAATTTTTTATTTTTTTCAAGAGATTCTGATAAAGTTATTAAATCTATTGGTTTTGATGTATTTATTAATTTTTCCATTTCCATAAATATTATTTGATGTAATTTTTTAAAAAAATCTCTATAATTTATTATTTCATTAATAATTTCCCATTTATCATTATTTATCATTAACCCACCTAATACAGATTGTTCTGCTTCAAGTGAAAATGGTGGTATATTAAAGTTATTTTTAATTTTTTTTGTAAAAATACTTTTATTCATTTTGTTAATTGAAATTTGATTTTTTATTTTAAATTTAAATTATATAAACATATTATAATAATTTGTTGAAATTTAATGAATATTAAAATTTTAAAAAATTTTAATTTAGTAATATTTATTTAAAAATATTAATATATTAAAGTATTATATTTAACTTAAAGATTTTATTTTTTATAATATTATTAAATATATATATTGAAAAATATTATTTGAATGAATTTTAATAGATATTTTAAAATTTTTTATAAAAATATTATTTTATAATATTTTTTATTAAAATATAAATATTTAATTTTTTGTAAAAGATTATTTTTTCATATAAAGCAAATGTTTACTGATTTGTGTATATTTTTTTTTATAAAGTATCCATTCATGTGGTATAATAAGATTATTGTTTTTTTTGTATGTTTCTATATAAATAAAAGTTTTTTTTTTGGTAATTTTTTTTTCTATTAAATATATAATTTTATTAATATAATTATTGTGATATGGGGGATCAATAAATATTAAGTCGTATTTTGAGTTATTTTTTTTTATCCAACGTAATACATCTGTATTGTATATTTTATATTTTTTTTTATTAATGATTTTAAAATTATTTTTAATTGTTTTATATGTTTTATAGTTTTTTTCTATTATTGTTGTGTGTAATGCTTTATTTGATAAAGCTTCTAAACTCAATATTCCGCTACCTCCAAAGCAATCTATACATTTTTTATTTTTTATAAAAAATCTTAACCAATCAAATAAAGTTTTTCTAATAATATTAAGTGTTGGTTTTACTTTTTTATTAAATATTTTAATTTTAAAACCTTTAAATATTCCAGAATTTATTTTAGTATAATTTTTATTTTTCATAAAGTTTTGTTTTAACTTTTTATATATTAATGTTAGTATTATGTTTTATAAATATTTAAATATTAATTTTTATCAAATAAATTTTATGAATAATTTAAAAAAAAAATTTAAGTTTAATATTTTCAATATATTTAAAAACAGTTTAAAAAAAACTAGAAAAAAAATTTTTTCTTTTTTATCTAATATTTCTTTTTTAAATAAATTTAATGATAATTTTTATAAAGAATTAAAAAAAAAACTTATATTATCTGAAATATCTCATGATATCGCAGATAAAATAATTAATTATGTAAAATTAAATAAATGTAAAATCAAAAATAATGATGATTTAAAAAATATTATTAGAGAATATATTTTGAAAATATTATTTAAAAAAGAAGTTTTTAATCATGATATTAAATTTTTTAAAAAACCTCATGTAATATTATTTGTGGGAATTAATGGAGTAGGAAAAACAACTACTATTGCTAAATTAGCATATTTTTTATTAAATTTATATAAAAAAAAAATAATTATTTCTGCTTCAGATACTTTTAAATTTTCAGCAATACAACAAATAAAAGATTTTGGTAATACCATGAATATACCTGTTATAAGTGGTAATTTAAGAGATAATCCTAGTAAAGTTATATTAAATTCGATTAATTATGGTATTATTCATAATGTAGATTATATTTTAATAGATACTTCAGGAAGATTATGTAATAAAGATCATTTAATGATTAAATTAAAACAAATAATTAAAGATATTAAAAGAATAAACGCAACTTTTTCTCATGATATATTTTTAGTTTTAGATATAAATAATGGTCAAAATATTTTAAATCAAATTAATATTTTTAATAGTTATATAAAGTTATCAGGATTAATTTTAACTAAAATTGATGGAACATCCAAGGGTGGAGTAGTTTTGAAATTAATTAAAAATTATGATATACCTATAAAATATGCAACTTTTGGGGAAAACTTAAGTGATTTACAAATTTTTAATATTAAATACTTTGTTAATTCTTTAATTAGTTAAGTTTGTTAAAGATAATATATAAAAACATTGGTAGTCAATAAGATAGTAATATATAGTAAATAATTAATATGACAAATACTATTGTAGATTTTAAAGTTTCTTCTTTAAAAAATTTAGAATCTTATATATGTATAGTAAACGCTTTTCCTTTGTTATCTTCTAAGGAAGAAAGTGAATTAACTAAAAAATTTTATTGTTTAAAAGATTTAAATAGCATAAAACATTTAATTTTATCTCATTTGCGTTTTGTTGTACATGTAGCAAAAAATTATTCTGGTTATGGATTACCACAAGCAGATTTAATACAAGAAGGTAATATTGGTTTAATGAAAGCTATTAAAAAATTTAATCCTATTTTTAAAGTTAGATTAATTTCTTTTGCTATTCATTGGATTAAAGCGGAGATACATGAATATATTTTGAAAAATTGGAGAATTGTGAAAATAGCAACTACAAAAGCTCAAAGAAAGTTATTTTTTAATCTAAGAAAGATTAAAAGAAAAATTGGGTGGTTTAGTAATAAAGAGGTTAATATTATTTCTGGAAAATTATGTGTTTCTGGTAAAGATGTTAGGGAAATGGAATCTAGAATGTCTATTCAAGATATGACTTTTGATTTATTACCTAATAATGATATATTTAATAATAAAAAAAATATTTTTTTATTTTTAGAGGATAAATATTCTAATTTTAGTTATAATTTTGAGAAATTAAATTGGAAAAAGTTTTTTTTGAAGAAATTAAAAAAAGCTTTAATATTATTAGATAATAGGAGTAAATATATTATATATTCTAGATGGTTATATAATGAAAAAAAATCTACTTTAAGAGAATTAGCAAATTATTTTGGTATATCAGCTGAAAGAGTAAGGCAATTAGAGAAAAATGCTATTAAAAAGTTAAAGTTTATTGTTAAATATAAGAAATTTAATTAATTTTAAATATGTTTTAAAATTTTAAAGGTTTTTTGTGACTACCATATTAAGTGTTAGAAGAGATAATTTAGTTGTTATGGGGGGGGATGGACAAGCAACATTTGGGAATACTATAATTAAATCTAATGTAAAGAAGGTAAGAAAAATTTATTTTAATAATGTAATTGTTGGTTTTGCTGGTGGTACAGCTGATGCGTTTACTTTATTTGATCATTTTGAAAAAAAATTAGAATTGTATCAAGGTCATATAATAAAATCAGCAGTAGAATTAGCAAAAGATTGGAGAACTGATAATGTTTTACGTAAATTAGAAGCTTTATTGGCTGTAGCTGATAGGAAGTATTCTTTAATTATTACTGGTAATGGAGATATAATTCAACCAGAGAATAGTTTAGTTTCTATTGGAAGTGGTGGTTCTTATGCTCAATCTTCTGCAAAAGCTTTACTAGAAAATACTAATTTAGATGCTTATTCTATTGTTGAAAAATCTTTATCTATAGCGGCTGATATATGTTTATATACTAATCATTTTTTCAATATAGAAAAAATATGTTTAATAAAATAAAAATTTTATTTTTGTAGGTATTATTATGTATACTGAAATGCTTCCTCAGGAGATAGTATTTGAATTAAATAAATATATAATAGGTCAAAATAAAGCTAAGAAAGCAGTAGCTATTGCTTTAAGAAATAGGTGGAGGAGAATGCAATTAAGTAAATGTTTTCGTTATGAAATAACTCCTAAAAATATTTTAATGATAGGACCCACAGGTGTGGGTAAAACAGAAATAGCACGTCGTTTAGCTAAATTAAGTAATTCACCATTTATTAAAGTTGAAGCTACTAAATTTACTGAAATTGGTTATGTTGGTAAAGAAGTAGATTCTATAATAAGAGATTTAATGGATTATGCAATTAAGATAATAAAAATTGATATTATAAATAAAAATAAAATTAAAGCAAAAAAAAATGTGGAAAAACGCATTGTAGATATTTTACTTAATAAAAATAAAAAAGATAAAAAGAACATTAAATATTATAAACAAAATAAAATTAGTATTTATAATAAATTACATAATGGTTTGTTAGATGATAAGGAAATAGAAATAAGCCTATTATCTTCACCAATGGGTATAGAAATTATGTCTCCACCAGGAATGGAAGAGATGTCTAAACAATTACAAATTTTATTTCAGAATTTAAATAATCAAAAAAAGAAAATTAGGAAATTAAAAATTAAGGATGCTATTAATTTTTTAATTGAAGAAGAAATATCAAAGTTAACAAATTTTGATGATTTAAAAAGTAAAGCTATTAACTTAGTAGAACAACAAGGAATAATTTTTATAGATGAAATAGATAAAATTTGTAGAGGTAATAATACTTTAGATTATGGTATTTCTAGAGAGGGAGTACAAAGAGATTTATTACCATTAGTGGAGGGGTGTACTGTTTCTACAAAATATGGTTCAGTTAAAACTGATCATATTTTATTTATAGCTTCCGGTTCATTTCAATTTTGTAGACCATCAGATCTTATACCTGAATTACAAGGTAGGTTGCCTATTAAGGTAGAACTAGATCCTTTAACATCTAAAGATTTTGAAAAAATATTGAAAGAAACTAATTTTTCAATAACTATTCAATATAAAAAATTATTGAAAACAGAGGGTGTGGATATAGTATTTACTGATAATGGTATAAAATATATAGCTGATATTTCATGGAAAATTAATGAAAATACAGAAAATATTGGAGCTAGAAGGTTGCATACAGTATTGGAAAAATTAATGGAAGATATATCTTATCATGCATCTAAACATAAAGGTAAAGTTATTATTATTAATTCTAATTATGCTAAAAAAAAGTTGAAGAAATTAATTTTAAGTGAAGATTTTAATAAATATATTTTATAATACATTATTTTTGACATTTCAAACAATAGAATAAACTTCTATTATATTTTTTAATACTATATATTATGTTATTACATATAAAACATTTTTTATTTTTTTTATTATATATTTTTAGTTTTTTTTGAAATAAACCTTTATTTTTATTTAAAAAACAAATATTTCTTTTTATAGTTCCTTTTAAAATGATTGCTTTTTTTAAAATTATTTTTGTGTATTTGATAATTTTTTTTATTTTTTTGAAATTTATTTTATTTGATGGTGTGTATGGTATTATTTTAGCATGAAATAGAATTTCATTTGCATATATATTACCTATACCGGAAACAATATTATTATTCATAATTAATTTATGTATACAGATTTTTTTTTTTTTTGTGATTTTATATAAATATTTTTCATTAAATTCTTTTGTTAATGGTTCAGGACCTAAATTGTTTAATATTTTTTGTATTTTTTGTTTTTTTTTTGTCCATAACCAAAAACCGAATTTTCTAGGATCATTGTATCTAATGATGATTTTATTTTTTAATTTTATTTCAATATGATCATGTTTATTTCTATTAATATTATCTTTAAATATAAATATATTTCCTGACATACCTAAATGTATTAATATATAATTTTTATTTGTAGTTTTTATTAAAATATATTTAGAATATCTTTTTATCTTTAAAATAATTTCATTTTTTATTTGAGTAATTTTTTTATTAATTTTAAATTTTAATTTCTTTATATATATATATATCTTTTTTATTTTAATATTTTTGCAGTTTTTTAATAAATCTCTTTTTATAGTTTCTACTTCTGGCAATTCAGGCATTTTTATGTTATCCTTTATAAATTTATTTTAAATAAATTTCAATAATATATTTATTATAATATATTATTTTATAATAAAAATTGAATATGAAAAAAATATTATGGAGTAAAGGTTTAGCAAATAAAATAGCTAAAATTGAAAATATTAAAATGACAAAAATGCATTGGGTAATTATTTATTATTTTAGAGAATTTTATTATTTAAATAAAAGCACACCTAATATAAGGAATTTATTAACTTTTTTAAATAAAAAATTTAAGAATAAAGTAATTAATAGTATTTTTTTGTTTAATTTATTTCCTAATGGGGTGATGAATCAAATATTAAAGATATCTTGTGTGCCAGATTTTGTAAGGTGTTTTTAAATAAAATCAGTATTTATTTTATAATTATATTTTTTTTTAATTTTATATTTTATATATTTTATAAATTTTAATATATTTTTTTTTGATCTATTATGTAAGAAAATTTTTCCACTATATAAATTTTTATTTTTAATGAATTTAATTAAATTTAATATTTGGAAATTTATTTTTTTTTTTTGAAACCATTGTAAAGTTATTTTTCTTATTTCTTTTAAAAATATTATTATATTATTTTTTGTTTTATTTATGTATGTTATTATTATTTCTTTAGTAAATGGCGGAAAGTTTATTATTTTTCTTTCTTTTATGATTTTTTTTATTAAAATTTCATATGTATATTTTGATATATTATTTAATAAATTATTTTTAGGATATTTAGTTAATATTATTATTTCATTATTTTTTAGCAATCCTTTTATTTCTTCTATATAATTTATCATGTTATGTATATAGTTTTCTATAATTTTGTAGTTATTTGTAGATAAAATGTTATCATTATTATGTAAAATAATTAATTTGATATTATTAAATTTATTAAATAAAATTAATTTAATATCACTTATTATTATTATATTTATTTTATCAGTATTTTTTTTAATTATATTATTTATCTTAAATATTTTTATTTTTGGTAGTATTTTAGTAATTTTTTTATATATTAAATGCATATTTAGGTTTTCTTTTTCCATTAATGAATTGCATTTTATACAAAATTTATAATTTTTTTTAATTACACAACATATATTACATATAATATTTTTTTTGTTTTTTATATAATATTTATTACAAATATTACATTTAGGTTTCCATTGACACTTTTTGCATTTTATTAAGTATATATAATTATTGTTTAATATAAAAATAATTTTATTATTTTTTTTTAAATTATCTTTTATTTTTTTTAATAAAGTATTAGATATATCTATTTTTTTTTTAATAATTGAAATTTTGTTTTTTTTATCTTTTATGTTTATTTTATTTAGTTGTTTATATTTACCTATCTGGAAATTATAAAAACTTTTAATAGATGGAGCACAAGATCCTAATATTATTAATGATTTTTCTATTTTAGCTCTTAATATTCCTATATTTCTAGAATTATAAGTCCATTGTTTATTTTCTTTATAATATTCACTATGTTCATCATCTATGATAATTAATCCTAATTTATAAAATGGTGTAAATATAGCAGATCTAGTACCTATTATAATAGATGTTTTGTTTTTTAAGATATTATTCCATATTTGTATTTTATTTTTTATTTTAGAATGTAATATTTCTATTTTAATTTTAATTTTTTTATTTAATATTTTAAATATTTCTTTAGTTAAATACAATTTGGTAGTTAAAAATAATATTTGACATTTATTAGAAATGAATTTTTTTATAATTTTTATATATATATTAATTCTTTTGAAAAAATTATTTTCATTTATTATTAATGGTGTATGTTTTTTTTTTTGTTTTTTTTTAATATTTGTAATTATTTTTTTTTTTTGTATATTTTTAGGTATTATATTTAATAACATTTTACATATAGGATATGAATTATATTGGGATATTTTTTTTAATAAAATTATTAGATTTTTATTTATTATAGGATAATAATCTAATATTTTTTTTATTTTTTTAAAATTCACTTTCCTTGTATTTTTATTTAAAAATTGTATTTTTATTATTATTCCAGTAATATATCTTTTTTTAATTGGAACTAAAATCCTACATCCTACATAAATATTATGTATTGATTTACTTTTATATAATAATTTTTGTAAATTTTTTATTGGTAGTATAATAGTTAAAATATACATGTAGTTTTTTATAATTTTATAGTAATAAATTATTTAATAAGAGAGGTTTTTATGAAAAAAAATATACATCCAAAAAGTTTTTTACTTTCAGTTATTTGTTCGTGTGGCAATAAAATGAATATTTTATCAACTTTAAATAAAGATTTTTTTGTTGATGTATGCTATAAATGTCATCCCTTTTATACGGGACAACAAAAAATATCTAATATTAGAGGTAGATTAGAAAGATTTCAAAAACGTTATTCTAAAATGAATAATATATTTTTTAATAGAAAAAAATAATTATTAACATAAAATTTTATTTTTTATGTTAATATTCATTTATTTTTTTTTTAATTTCTATACCTAATTTTGTAAATTTTTTTATGATATTTTCATATCCCCTATGTATGTATTGAATATTTTTTATAATTGTTCTTCCATGAGCAATAGTTGCTGCTAATATTAGACTAGCAGAAGATCTTAAATCTTTTGCTGTAATATTAGCGTTTTTTAATTTTTTTATTCCTTTACATATTAATACATTTTTATTGATTTTTATTTTAGCTCCCATACGTATTAATTCTGGTACATGGTTAAATCTATTTTTAAAAATATTTTCTTTTATTGTACTTTTACCTTTAGCAATAGAATTTAATACAGTGAATTGTGCTTGAATATCAGTAGGTATTCCAGGATAAGGTGCAGTTGAAATATTGATAGGTTTTATTTTTCTTTTAATCATATTAATTGTAATATAGTTTTTTCCTGTTTTTATATTAGCGCCTGATGATTTTAATTTTTTTAAAATTGATTTCAATATTTTAGGGTTTATATTTAAGCAAGTTATTTTACTTTTTAATATAACTGAAGCTATTAAAAAAGTACCAGCTTCTATTCTATCTGATATAATTTTATAAGTTCCTTTATTTAGTTTTTTTACTCCTATTATTTTAATTTTTCTTTTTTTTACTTTTATTATTTTAGCTCCTATTTTATTAAGAAAGTTAATTGTATCTATTACCTCGGGTTCTATAGATATGTTATTAACAATAGTGATATTTTTATCTATTAATATAGAAATTAATATAGCAGTAATTGTAGCACCTACACTAATTTTGGGAAATTTTATTATATTTCCATGTAATTTTTTTTTTAAAAATATTTTAATATATTTTTTTTTTTTTTTGAATTTTATTCCTAAACGATTATATACATTTAAATGTAAATCTATAGGTCTTTCACCTATTTTACATCCCCCTGGTAAATCGATTTTAATTTTTCTAAATTTTTTTATTAAAACACAAGGTAACCATATTGACGCTCTTATTTTATTTATTAATTTACATGGATAAGGAATATTTTTTATGTTTTTGGCATTTATATTTAAATGTTTATTTTTATTTATTTTTACCCCTATCAGTTTAAATATTTTTAATAATATATTAATATCTTCTATATCAGGTATATTTTTAAGTGTTATTTTTTTTTTACTTAATAAGGAGCTTATTAAAATCGGTAAAGCAGAATTTTTAGATCCTGAAATTTTGACCGTTCCTGATATTTTATTTGGGCCTTTTATAGAAAATATTTCCATGATTTATTTATTTTAAATTATTTATAATATTATTGGTATTATTAACTATTTTAATGAAAATATCAGAATTTAATGAAGATGCACCTATTAAAAATCCATCAACATTTTTTTGTTTTATTATATCCTGATAATTATTTATATTAACAGATCCTCCATATAAAATTTTTATTTTTTTGTTTATTTCGACTAATTGTTTTTTAATAAATAAATGTATTTTACTAATGTGTTTTATGCTAGCATTTTTTCCAGTACCTATAGCCCATATAGGTTCATATGCTATAATTATTTTTTTAAATAAACTTTTTTTTTTTTTTATTAAGTAATTAATTTGTTTTTTACATACATTTGTGCTGTTTTTTTTATTATACTCTTTTATATTTTCACCTATACATAAAATAGGTTTAAGATTAAATTTTAAACTTGATAAAATTTTTTTAAATATAATTTCATTATTTTCTTTGTGATATATTCTTCTTTCTGAATGTCCAATAATAACATATTTAACACCTATATCTTTTAGCATTAAACTAGAAATATCACCAGTATAAGATCCATAATATTTTATATCAATATTTTGAGAAGTAAGTTTTATTTTTTTAATTTTTTTATGTATATATGACATATATACTATAGGTGGTGCTATAGATACTATACAATTTTTTGTGTTAATTTTTTTTTCTATTTTTTTTATATCCCTTTTTATTTTTTTTTTATTTCCATTTAATTTCCAGTTTCCTATAATTATTTTTTTATTCATATTTAGTTTTTAATTTTAATAAAATTGTTTATTTTAATTAAATATTATTTTAAAATAAAATTTTGTATTTTTACAATATAATTATTATTTTTTTAAAAAACATGAATGTTAATTTAATTAAAAATGTATTAAAAATTGAAAGGAATGGATTTTATATTGATTGTACTTATGGGGAAGGAAAACATACTATGTTTATATTGAAAATGTTAGGTGATAATGGAAGATTATTTTCTTTTGATTGTGATAATGAAGCAATATTGTTATCTTCGAAAATTAAGGATCATCGTTTTATGATTATAAATGATAATTTTTCTTCTATTAAACAATATATGAATAGTATGAATTTAGTTGGTAAAATTCATGGTATTATATTTGATTTAGGTGTTTCTAATATACAATTAAAAAATTCTTCAAGAGGTTTTTCTTTTATGAAAGATGGTCCTTTAGATATGCGTATGAATAGAAATATTGGATTTTCCGCTAAATATTGGTTAAATAGAGCCTCTAAAAATGAAATATACAAAGTTATTAAAAATTTCGGAGAAGAATTATATGCTAAAAAAATAGCTAATAGAATTGTTAATTATAGAAAATATAATTTATTAGATACGACATTTAAGTTATCTAATTTAGTAAAATCTATATTGGGTTATAAAAGAAAATTTAAACATCAGGCTACACGTACTTTTCAGGCTATACGTATTTATATAAATAATGAGTTATTTCATTTAAAAAAAGCATTAAATTATGCCTATGATGTTTTAATACCTGGTGGTAAGTTATTAGTTATAAGTTTTCATTCTTTAGAGGATAGGATAGTTAAAAATTTCATAAAAAATAAAAGTAATCCTAATTGTTTCATATTACCTGATTTACCTTTAACTAATAAAGAAATTTTGAAATTTTATCCATTTAAATTAATTAATTTAGGTAAATTTAAACCATCTAATGAAGATGTAAAAAAAAATTCTAGAATTAGAAGTGCTATTATTAGAGTTGCACAAAAAATATAAATTATTATGAGGTGTAATTTTGAAAAAATCTATAAATATTTTTTTATCTAAATTTTTTAATTATAAGAAATTACCAAATATTTTTGTTTGTAATTTGCAATTAAATAGTAAATTAATTAAACAAGGTGATTTATTTATAGCAATACAAGGGGAGAAATTAGATGGTAGTAATTATATATTAGAAGCTAAAAAAAAAGGTGCTGTATCAGTATTAACTTTTTCAAAAAAAAAATATTCTTATTTTTTTTTTAGTAAAAAAAATTCAATATATATATTTTGTTTATTGCATTTAAATAAGTATATTTCGGAAATTGCAGGTAATTTTTATGATAATCCTACTTATAAATTAACATGAGTAGGGGTAACTGGTACTAATGGTAAAACTACAGTAGTTAATTTTTTATCTCAGTGGTTGTTTTTAATAGGTTATAGAACATCTTTATTGGGTACAGTAGGTAATGGATTATATGGTAATTTAGATAAATCAATAAATACTACAGGTTCTGCTGTGGAGATACAACGTCAATTAAAATTACATTATAATAAAGGTGTAGTTTTTACTTCAATGGAGGTTTCTTCTCATTCTTTATGTCAATATAGAGTAAAATCATTGCGTTTTAAAACTGCTATATTTACAAATCTTACTTTAGATCATTTAGATTATCATAATAATATGTATAATTATGAAATTTCTAAATGGAAATTATTTTCTAAATTTAATATAAATAATTGTGTTATTAATATAGATGATCCTGTGGGATATAAATGGTCTAAAAGAATTCCTAATAAATATGTTATTGCTGTTAGCATGAATAAACAAAATTTAAATATTTTTTATAATAGATGGATATGTATTAGAAAAATTAAAAATTATGGTTTTTTAAAAAAAATATATTTTAATTCTTCTAAAGGTAGTGGAATACTAAAAACATCTTTAATAGGTAATTATAATGTCATGAATTTATTGTTGAGTTTTATAACTTTAATAGATTTAGGTTATAAAATGAAATATTTATTAAATACTTCTCAGTATTTAAATTTACCTTTAGGTAGAATGGATATAATAAATTTTCCTAAAAAACCTTTAGTTATTATAGATTACGCTCATACACCTGATGCCTTTAAAAATATTTTAATTGAAGTTAAAAAAATTTGCATTAATAAATTATGGTGCGTTTTTGGTTGCACTGGAAATCGTGATAAAAGTAAAAGATCTTTAATGGGTAAAATTTCTAAAGATTTAGCTGATATAGTAGTAATTACTAATGATGATCCTTATGGTGAAAATGAAAATAATATTATAAATGATATAAAGATAGGTATTAAAGATTTTAATAATGTTTATATTATTTTAAATAGAGATGATGCTATAAATTTTTGTGTTCAAAATTCATCATTAGATGATATTTTATTAATTTTAGGTAAAGGTCATGAAGAATATCAGTTTTTTTTAAATAAAAAAAAAGAATTTTCTGATAAGAAATTTGTAGTTGAGTTATTAGAGAGGAGTTAATGTGTTTATATTTAGATTTAAAAAAAATTTCTTGTATTACAAGTGGGATTTTAATAGGTAATAATATTCGTATTAAAAATATATGTGTAGATACAAGAAGTAAGGATATTTTTAATTCTTTATTTATTGCTTTAAAAGGTAATAATATTAATGCGTATTCTTTATGTATTGAAGCATTATTAAAAGGATCTATAGCATTATTAGTTGATTGTATTTTCCCTACTAAATTTCCACAAATTATAGTAAATAACACAAAAGAGGCTTTATATAAAATTGCTAAGTGGGTAAGATTTAAATTTATTAATATTAAATTTTTAGCTTTAACAGGTACTAGTGGTAAAACTACTGTTAAAGAAATTTTAGTTAATATTTTAAAAAAATATACAAAAGTTTTGTATACTAAGTATAATTTTAATACTGATATTAATATTTGTTTAACTATATTTAAATTAATAAAATTTAATTATAATTATGTTGTTTTAGAGGTGGGGGGTGATTGTATTAATGATATTTTTAATAGCTCAAGAATAATTTATCCTAATATTGCTTTAATTAATAATTTTTCTCCTTCTCATATAAAGGGATTTAAAAATTTATTAAATTTAGTTATAGAAAAAGGAAAGATATTTAATTTTCTTATTAATAATGGTGTAGCAATAATTAATGCTAATAGTCATTGTATAAATATTTGGAGAAAATATATATATGTTAAAAAAATATTGTTTTTTTCTGTTTTAAAAAGAATAGAAGCTTCTATATATAGCACTAATATTAATATTACCACTAAGGGTAGTAAATTTGTTTTAAATACTCCGTTGGGTAAAAAAAAAATTTTTATAAAATTATTGGGTATAGAAAATATAGCTAATGTATTAGCTGCTGTATCATTTTTGATGTTTGTTGATAAAATTTCATTTAAAAATATTTGTCTTCATCTAAGTAATATTAAGCCAATTAAAGGAAGATTATGTCCTATTTATTTAAATAAAACACAATTATTGTTAGATGATACTTATAATTCTAATCCTAGATCGGCATTACATAGTATAAAATTTTTAAATTTATATAATTGTTATAAAGTTTTAGTTATAAGTGATATGGCTGAATTGGGGTTTTTGTCTGTTAGGTGGCATATGAAGGTTGGGTTTTTTTTGTATAATACTTTTATAGATGAGGTATTAAGTATTGGTGTGAATAGTATTTATATAAGTAAATATAGTAAAAAAAAAAATAAGCATTTTTTTTGTGTAAATAATTTAATTGTTTATATTAAAGATATATTATGTAAATTTATTAATGTAGTAATTTTAATAAAAGGTTCTCGAGTATATAATATGGATTTTTTGATTAATATTTTATTAAAAGATAATATTTTTTTTTAAAAAATGTCAATTTTAAATTTTCGATATAAAGTATTATTTGTATTTTTCTTATCTTTATTTTTTTCTAGTATATTAAATAAATTTATTATATATTTATTTAATAAATATAGTATATTACAGCCTGTGCGATTAGGTATTCCTTTAAATCATGAATATAAAAAAAAAACACCTACGATGGGTGGAATAGTTATTATTATTGTTTTTTTGTTATTTTGTTTTTTGTATATTAAATTAAATAATTTTTATATATTTTGGGTTTTTTTATGTTTTATATTTAATTTTATAATTGGTTTTGTTGATGATTTTTTAAAAATTTTTATTAAAAATAAACAAGGGTTATCTATAATACAAAAAATTATTTTGCAATCTTGTTTTTCTTTTTTTTTGATATATTTATTTTTAAAGTATAATAATCATATATTATTTAATATACCAATTTTAAATATAAATTTAAATTTTGGTTGTTTTAATTTTTTATTTTTATATTTTATTTTGGTGTGTTTACCTAATGCAGTAAATTTAACCGATGGTTTAGATGGCTTAGTTATTATACCATTAATTTTAAATATATTATTTATAATGTTGTTATCTTTTTTAAGTAGTAATTTTTATTTATCTAGTTATTTTAAAATTTCATATTTATCATATGCTAAGAATTTAATTATTTTATGTTCTGTATTATTAGGGTCTTGTATTTCCTTTTTATTTTATAATTTTTATCCAGCTAAAATTTTTATGGGAGATGTTGGTTCTTTATCTATAGGTTCCTTGGTAGGTGCTATGTATATAGTATTACATAAAGAATTTTATTTGTTTTTTATGGGATTTTTATTTTTTTGGGAGTTTTTTACTGTATTATTACAAGTTTTTTTTTTTAAATTATTTAAAAAGCGTGTGTTTTTAATAGCACCTATACATCATCATTATGAATTAAAAGGTTTTTCTGAAATTAATATTGTTTTAGTTTTTTGGTTTGTTTCTTTAATTTTTTTTTTTATATCTTTATTAATTTTAATATTTAATAAAAATGTCTATTTATAATGGAAAAAATATAGTTATATTAGGTATGGGACTGACAGGTTTTTCATGTTTAAAATTTTTTATTTCTTTAGGTATATATCCCAGAGTTATTGATTGTAATATTAATTTTAATAGTAAAATATTTATTCCTACTAATATTGAATGTTGTTTTGGTTATTTAAAAAAAAAATGGGTTTTGGAGGCTGATTTAATTATTATTAGTCCTGGTTTTAATTCTTACAGTAATGTTATTTTAGAGGCTAAAAAAAGAGGTATAGAAATTATAAATGATATAGAGATTTTTTGTAGAATTGTAAAATCTAATATAATTGCAGTTACAGGTACTAATGGTAAAACTACTGTAGTTTCAATGTTATATAAAATTATGAAAAAATCAGGTTTTAATGTTTCTTTAGGTGGTAATATAGGTATACCTGTTTTAGATTTATTAAATCATAAAAGTGATTTTTATATATTAGAATTATCTAGTTTTCAATTAGAATATATTTCTACTTTGAATTTTTTTTGTGCTGGAATTTTAAATATATCAGAAGATCATATGGATCGTTATCCAAATGGAATACGAGATTATATTTTTAGTAAGTTTAAGATTTTTAGTAAATCAAAATATTGTATTATCAATTTTTCTGATGTTTATTCTAAACCATATAATTTATTTGAAATGAATGTTGTGTCTTTTGGTACTGATTATTCGGATTATTATTTTAAAAGAAATAATAAAAGTATTAATTTATTTTATTTAAATAATAAATTTTTTAGAATTAAAAATTATTTTTTTAAAAGTATAACTAATTTTTTAAATATTTTATTTGTAATTTCAATAACAGATATTTTAAAAATTCCAAGAAAAATGGTATTTAAAATATTATTAAATTTTAAAAATTTACCTCATAGATTTAATATTTTGGGTAATAAAAAAAATATTTTATGGATTAATGATTCTAAATCTACCAATATTAGTAGCACTATTTTAGCTTTGCAAAATTTATCTTTATTTGATAAAATTTCAAAAATATGGCTTATATTAGGTGGTGATGGAAAGTTATCTGATTTTGAAAATTTATTAAAACCATATTTATTAAAGTTGAGAAAATTACGTATATGTTGTTTTGGTAAAAGTAAAGATGTTCTTTATAATTTAATACCCAATATTTCATATAAATTTTCTTCTTTATATTGTGTTGTGAAATATATTACTAATTGTGCTGGTAATGGAGATATAATTTTATTATCTCCTAGTTGTTCTAGCACGGATCAATTTTTAAATTTTGAAGATAGAGGTAATGTATTTATTAATTTGTATAATAAATATAACAATATTTGTAAAAAAAATATATTTTATGAAAAAAAATAAAAGAATTATGATAGTTACAGGTGGAACTGGGGGGCATATTTTTCCTGGTATAATAATATCGCGTTATTTAAAAAATTTAGGTTATAGTATAAAATGGGTAGGGTCTAATAATAGAATGGAGTCTCATTTAGTTCCTAAATATAATTTTAATATTAAGTTAGTATATATTCCTAAATTTTCAAATTTTAAAATAAGTTTTTTTTTAAAAAATATATATTTTTTAATTAAAAGTATTTTTTTAGTTTGTTTAGAAATTAAAAAATGGAAACCTAATTTAGTTATAGGTTTTGGTGGTTATATTTCTTTTGTGGGTGTATTATCAGCTTGGTTATGTAATGTTTCTACTTTTATACATGAACAAAATTATATTGTTGGTTTTTCTAATAAATGTTTATCCTATATAGCAACGAAAATATTACAAGCTTTTCCTAATTCCTTTAAAAACAAACATACATCTTTGGTAGGTAATCCTATAAGAGAGGAGTTGTTGAATTTTAAAAAACCTAATAAAAGATTTAAAAATAAATTTAATAAAATTAATATTTTAATATTAGGGGGGAGTCAGGGATCTTTATTTATTAATAATATTATTATTAAATTATTAAAAGTTTTAGATAAAAATAAATTTTTATTTTTACATCAAGTCGGGTTTGATAATATAAATTACATGCATAAAAAAAGTTTATTATATAGTAATTATGCTGTTATAGAGTTTATAGATAATATTAAAGAAGCTTATAGTTGGGCACATTTAGTGATATGTAGATCTGGTGCGTTAACTGTAAGTGAAATTTGTGCTGTTGGTTTGGCGGCAATTTTTATACCTTATTTACATAAAGACAGGCAGCAATATTATAATGCTAAAATTTTAGAAAATATTGGGGCTGCTATTATTTTAGAGGAGAAATATATAAATGAAAATAAATTAGCTAATATTTTAATGTCATTAAATCATAAGATTTTACTTAAAATGGCTACTTTAGCTTATTCAAAGAGATTTAATAATCCTAATAAAAAATTTTTAAATGAAATTAAAAGTATTTTAAGGTAAAAATAATATGTTTTTTGATATTTCTTTTTTTAAAGATAAAAATATTTTTTCTTTTTTTAAAAAAAATACAGATATAATACATTTTGTTGGTATTGGTGGTAATGGAATGTCTGGTATTGCTGAAATGTTGTTTTTATCTGGTTATGAAATAACTGGTTCTGATTTATCTAATAATGATAGAGTAAAGTATTTATTAAAATTAGGAATTAAAATTTTTCTTTTTCATTCTGAAAAAAATGTTTTTAATGCCACAATTGTTGTGTATTCAGAGGCTATTAGTTTATGCAATCCAGAAATAGTATATTCTTTAAATAATAATGTTATTTTACTTAAAAGATTAGAGATGTTGAAGGAATTAATAAAGTTTAAATACAGTATTATTGTTACAGGTAGTCATGGAAAGACCACGACAGTTTCTATTTTACATGATATGTTGAAATGTTGTGATATTAAAACTTGTTGTATTAATGGTGGTAATATAAAGTCAGTGAATTCTTATATTACTTTAAATAAAAGTAATTATTTTATTTTAGAACTTGATGAAAGCGATAGATTTTTTATTAATTTAAATCCTAATATTGTTATTTTAACAAGTATAGATAAGGATCATTTAAGTAATTATAATAATAGTTTTTCTTTATTTATTAAATATTTTATTAAATTTTTATTTAAAATACCTTTTTATGGTTATTTAATTGTTTATATAGATGACAAAAATATAGAAAAAATTATTTTATTAAATAAATTTAAATGTAGAATAATAACTTATGGTTTTAGTAATAAAGCTGACTATCAGATTATTAATTATTTCTTCTCAAATTATAAAAATTTTTTTTCTATTTTAATTTTTAAAAGGTATTTTTTTACTTTCACAACATCTATGTTAGGTAAACATAATTTATTGAATATAATATCTGTTTTATGTTTATTATTTAATAGTAAAAATATAAATTTTTTATCAATAAAAAATTCTTTATGCAATTTAAAAGGCGTTAATCGTAGAATGGAAATTATTGGTAAATTTAATTTTGAAATTAATAATATATTGTATAAAGATATAAATGTTGTATATGATTATGGTCATCATCCTACATCTATAAATTATGTTTTACAAACTCTTAAAATTATATATAATAAAAAAAGAGTTATTATGTTATTTCAACCTCATCGTTTTAGTAGAACAAAAGATAATTTTAATGATTTTATTAATGTATTAACAAAAGTTGATATATTATTTTTATTTGATATATTTTCAGCTGGAGAATCATATATAAAAAATATTACCAGTAATAATTTATTATGTGGTTTATATAATATTAATTTTTTTAATTCTATTTTAGTTACTAAAAATAATTTTTTATATTTTATTATGAATATTATCAAAAGTAATGATTTAATTTTATTTCAAGGTGCTGGAGATTTAATAAGTATATGTTTAAAAATTTTTATTTCTAAATTAAATTATTTTAAAAATTTAAAATTATGAGTATAACTAATGTTGTTGTGTTATTAGGGGGCGTGTCTACAGAAAGAAATGTTTCTTTAAAATCAGGTAAATGTGTTATAAATGAATTATCAAAAATAAATAATATTAGAGTCTTTTCTTTTGATACTAAATATTTATCTTTAGTTAATTTATTAAATAATTTTTATGATAAAGTATTTATTATGTTACATGGAGTAGGAGGTGAGGATGGTAGTATTCAGGGATTTTTGGATTATTATAATATCCCCTACACTAGTAGTGGTGTATTAACTTCTGCGATATCTATTGATAAATTTAAAGTTAAAAATTTTTTAAAAAGTTTTAATATTAATATATTACCTAGTTTTTTATTAAATAAATTTAATTATATTAATTATTTATTTGAAGGTGAAATTAAAAATATTTTATATGAAATATTGATAAAAAAGGTGGGTTTTCCTATGTTATTAAAACCTAATAAAGGAGGATCTAGTATAGGTATTAAAATAATAAAAAATATTAAAGATTTAAAAAAAAATTTAAATAAATCTATATTATTATATGAAGATATAATGTTTGAAAAATACATTAAAGGCAGGGAGTATAGCGTTGGTATTATAAATGGAATAATATTACCTGTAATAGAAATAATTAAAAAGAATGATTTTTTTGATTATTATTCTAAATATAAATCTAATGAAAATCACTGTAATTTTGGAAATTTAAATAAGTTTTTAACAAGGAAATTGGAAGATATATGTATGAATATATGGTTTTTTTTGGAATGCAAAGGTTTTATTAGAGTGGATTTTATTTTAGATAAATATGAAAATTTTTGGTTTTTGGAAATTAATACTATTCCAGGTATGTGTTATAATAGTTTAATTCCTATTGCCGCTAAACATATAGGTATTAGTTATAATAAATTATTGAAAATAATTTTATTTAATAAAGATTTTTAAAAAAAATAAAATGTTATTTTTTAGGATTAATAATAACTATTATTTTTGTTATTTTTTTATTTATTAATTTTAATATATTTAAAATTTTTTTTTTTTTTGATATATATATATTTTAATATGTATATTAGATGTTTCAAATAAAATGGTATTTTTTATTATATTAATATAATATTTTTTTTTAATTTTTAATAAAATTTTTTTTTTTAATAAGTTATTAATATTTTTTAAAGTTTTATATTTTTTAAATATATTAAATATTATTTTTTTTTTTTTATTTTTTATAATTTGGTTTATTATTAGAGGTTTTTTATTATACATTTTAGTTTTATAAAATATTATTAATACTTATTTTAATTTTTTTAGCTTATTATATCATGTTTAGAAAAATATTTTCTTTTTTGTATTTTCGTAAAAAAAGCGGAAATCTCAAAAAAATACAATATTTAGTAAATTATATTCTTGATTTAGAGAAAAAATTTATTAATTATTCCGATAAAAAACTAAGGCAGGAAACTGATAAATTTATTAATTTATTATCTTCTGGGAAAAAAAAGATTATAGATTTATTACCAGAATCTTATGCTTTAGTAAGAGAATCTAGTAAAAGGGTATTTGGTATAAGGTATTTTGATGTTCAAATTTTAGGGGGTATTATATTACATTTAGGTTATGTAGCTGAAATGAAAACAGGTGAAGGTAAAACTTTAACTTCTACATTACCAATATATTTAAATGCTTTATTGAAAAAGGGAGTGCATGTTATAACAGTTAATAATTATTTGGCGCAAAGAGATGCAAAGCAAAATAGTATATTATTTAATTTTTTAGGTCTTTCTGTAGGATTAAATTTACCTAATATGTCTATAAAAAAAAAAAAAAAATCATATTTATCTGATATTACTTATGGTACTAGTAGTGAATATGTTTTTGATTATTTACGTGATAATATGGTTTTTTCTTATAAGAAGAAAGTTCAAAGAATATTGAATTATGCTCTTATTGATGAAATTGATTCTATTTTAATAGATGAAGCTAGAACGCCATTAATTATTTCTGGTTCTTTGAAAAGTAATTTTAATTTGTATTGTGAAATTAATAAATTAATTTTTTTTTTAGTAGAGGATGTTAAATCTAATAAATTAAAAGGTGATTTTGTAATAGATAGAGAAAATCATTATATTTTTTTAACTGATAATGGTTTTAAAAAAATAGAAAAGTTATTAATTAATAATAATCTTATTAAGAGTAATATATTTTTTTATAATCCTCAAAATATAAAAATTATACATCATGTAATATGTGCTTTAAAAGCGCATTATTTATATAAATGTAATATTCATTATATTATTAGAAATAATGAAATTATTATTATAGATGAAAATACCGGTCGTATTTTAAATAATAGAAGATGGTCTGATGGTTTACATCAAGCTATTGAAGCGAAAGAAAATATTGAAGTAAAGGATGAAAATAATGTTTTATCTTCTATAACTTTTCAAAATTATTTTAGTTTATATAAGAAATTATCAGGTATGACAGGAACAGCTTTAACAGAAGCTTCTGAATTTGATCATATATATAATTTAGATACCATTTCAGTGCCTACTTATAAAAAAGTAATTAGAAAAGATTTACCTGACTTAATATATTTAACAGAAGAAGAGAAAATTAATTCTATTTTAGATGATATAGTTTATAGACATAATAAAGGTCAACCTATTTTAGTAGGAACTATTTCTATAGAAAAGTCTGAATTAATTTCTAATAAATTAACAGAAATGAATATTAAACATAATGTTTTAAATGCTAAGTATGATTTATTAGAGGCTGATATAATAGCTCAAGCAGGTATTCCAGGTGCTATAACTATAGCTACAAATATGGCAGGTAGAGGTACAGATATTGTTTTAGGAGGAAATTTAGCTAGTGAAATTAATAATTTATGTTATAGAGATGAAAGATATATTAAAATTTTAAAAAAAAAATGGGAAAAGAGGCATAATTTTGTGGTAGAAAGAGGTGGATTACATGTTATAGGTTCGGAAAAGCATGAATCTAGACGTATAGATAATCAACTTAGAGGTAGAGCTGGTAGGCAGGGAGATCCAGGTTCTTCTAGGTTTTATGTTTCTTTAGAAGACTATTTTATTAAAATTTTTATATCTTCTAAAATTATTAATTATATAAAAAGATTTGGAATTAAATATGGTGAATGTGTAGAACATCCTTGGGTTTCTAAATCTATAGAAAGAATACAACAAAAAATAGAAAATAAAAATTTTGATATTAGAAAGAAATTATTAAATTTTGATAATATTATAAATTTTCAGAGAAAAATTATTTTTAATAAAAGAAATATTATTTTAATTTCTAAAAATAGTGTATTTTTAAATTTAATAAAAGAAGTAGTTGATTTAATATTTAATTTTTTTTCATTTAAAAAAATAGAATTTATTGTAAATTTTTTTTATAAAATTTTTTCTATTAATATAAATTATAATGTTTTAGATAAAGTTCCTTTTATTAAAGAAAGAATTTTCATTAAATTAGTTATAAAATATAAAAATAAAATAAATAAAATTAATTTAAATATATTTAAAATTTTAGAAAGAAATATTATGTTGCGAGAATTAGATTTTTTTTGGAGAGAATATCTGTCTGTTATAGAATATTTAAGAGAAGGTATTTATTTATATTCTTACGCTCAACAAGATCCTATTCAAAAATATAAAATTGAATCTTTTAAAATTTTTACTAATATGTTAAATAATTATAAATTTTCAGTAGTAAAAAAAATTATTAATTTATCTAGTAATAAATATAAATTGAATAATATTTTAAATTTTAGTGAAGAAAAAAAAATATATTTCGAATAATATCTTGTAAATTATATTTTATAAATTTGTTTTGTGTATATACTTAATAATTTATTTTAAATTATTAAAAATTTAATATAAATTTTATGTTTAGTTGATTGCGTGTGTTTTTTATACTTTAATATAATTAAGTTTTTATTAAAAATTAAGGTTATAAAAAATGGCAGATATTAATCCTATTGAAACTAATGAATGGATAGATTCTATAAATGATGTTATTTCTGAAAATGGTATTGAAAGAGCTAATTTTTTATTAAAAAAAATTTTTTTTCGTATTTTAAAAAAGAAAAAAAATAATTTTATATTAGATAATAATTATTATGTTGATAATAATTATATTAATACTATCTCTTATAAAGATGATTTACCTTATCCAGGGGATTTATCAGTAGAAAAGAAGATAATGTCTTATATACAATGGAATTCTATTATGTTGGTATTAAGAGCTAATATAAAAAAAAATAATTTAGGTGGGCATATTTCTACTTATCAATCTTTTTCTTGTATTTATGAAACATGTTTTAATAATTTTTTTAAAATTTATAGTAAATCTGAATGTCAAGATTTAGTGTATTTTCAAGGACATAGTGTTCCTGGTATTTATTCAAGATCTTATTTGGAGGGTAGAATATCTGAAAATCAAATGAATAATTTTAGAAAAGAAGCTTATTCAAATGGTCTATCATCTTACCCTCATCCTTATTTGATGCCTTCATTTTGGCAATTTTCTACAGTTTCTATGGGTTTAAGTTCATTATGTGCTATTTATCAAGCTCGTTTTTTAAAATATTTAATGTATAGGGGTATTAAAGATACATCTAAACAAAAAGTATATGTTTTTTTAGGAGATGGTGAAATGGATGAAGCTGAATCTAAGGGTTTATTAAATATTGCTGTAAGAGAAAGATTAGATAATTTAATTTTTTTAATTAATTGTAATTTACAAAGGTTAGATGGTCCTGTGTATGGAAATGGGAAAATTATAAATGAATTATCTAATTTTTTTTTAGGAGCTGGGTGGAATATTATAAGAGTTATATGGGGTAAATATTGGGATAAATTGTTTAATAAAGATAATAGTGGGATTTTATTGAAATTAGTTAATGAAACTTTAGATGGTGAATATCAAAATTGCAATTATTATGGAATTAAATATTTAAAAAAATATTTTTTTGGAAAATATATAGAGACTTCTAAATTAATAAGATCTTTTAATGATAGTTATTTAAGAAAATTACAATATGGTGGTCATGATGTAATAAAAATATATAATGCTATTTTAAAGGCTGTTAATAATAATAATTATAAACCAACAGTAATATTTTTTAAAACTATTAAAGGTTATAATTTAGGTAATAATATTCAAGCTAGTAATGATTCACATCAAGTAAAGATTCTTAATTTTAATGAATTAAAAAAAATTAGAGATAAATATTCAATTCCTGTTAAAGATAT
This sequence comes from Candidatus Stammera capleta, assembly GCA_036689305.1. GTDB lineage: Bacteria > Pseudomonadota > Gammaproteobacteria > Enterobacterales > Enterobacteriaceae > Stammera > Stammera capleta_AM. Next base: position 131,300 of record CP144787.1, read on the forward strand.
AGATTTACTAAATTATCCTTTTGTAAAATTTAACACTAATAGTATTGAATATAATTATTTGCATCATAGAAGAAAATCATTAGGTGGTTATTTACCTTATAGAAGGAAAATTTCTAGTAAAAATTTAATTTTTCCATCTAAGAACATATTTGGTTTTTTATATAAAAAGAAAAGAAAAATATCTTCTTTGATGTCATTTAATTATATTTTAAATATTTTGTTAAATTATAAAAAATTATCTCAAAATATCGTTCCTATTATTACAGACGAAGCAAGAAGTTTAGGTTTAGAATCTTTATTTAAGAAAATAGGTATATATAATATAACAGGACAACAATATATTCCTCAAAAATGTAAAAGTTATTCTTTTTATAGGGAAGATAAATGTGGGCAAATATTACAAGAGGGAGTAAATGAATTAGGTGCTTGCGCTTCTTGGATAGCGGCATCTACTTCTTATAGTATTAATAATAAACCTATAATTCCTTTTTATATAAGTTATTCTATGTTTCTATTTCAAAGATCAATAGACTTAATTTGGGCTGCAGGTGATCAGAGATCAAGAGGTTTTTTAATAGGATCTATTTCTGGGAAAACAACTTTGAATGGAGAGGGATTGCAACACCAAGATGGTAATAGTCATATTTATTCTTCTGTTATACCTAATTGTGTTTCTTATGATCCCGCATATTCTTATGAATTAGTTGTTATAATTTTGCATTTATTAAAGAGAATGTATGGTAAAAAACAAGAAGATATTTTCTGTTATTTAACTTTATACAATGAAAATTATGTTATGCCTTCAATAGATAATTTTGAAATGAATGATTATGGTATTTGTAAAGGTGCTTATAAATTTAAAAGTTATTTAAATGGCGAGTTTAAAATTCAATTATTAGGTAGTGGTTCTATATTAAATAATGTTTTAAAAGCAGCAAGTTATTTGAATAAAAAATTTAAAATTAATATAGATATATATAGTGTAACTTCTTTTACTGAATTAGCAAGAGAAGGGGAATCCTGTGTAAAATGGAATTTATTACATCCTAATAATAAAAAACGTATTCCTTATATACAGAGGATTTTAGATGATAGCGTTACTATTGCTTGTACTGATTATGCAAGATTATATGCAGAACAAATAAGAAAGTTTATTCTTGGTAAATATTATGTTTTAGGTACTGATGGATATGGTTTGTCGGATAGCAGGGAAAATCTTCGTTTATATTTTAAGATTCATTATTTTTATATAGTTTTAGTTGTTTTAAATTTTATGTATAAAGAGGGTTTAATAAATATAGAGATATTTGAAAATTTTAAAAAAAAATATCTTTTAAAATATTAATAAAATTATAGATAATAATTTTTATGTGTAAAGTATATTTACCTAATTTAGGTTTACATAAATCCGAAATAATAGAAATTTTTATTAAAGAAAAATCTTTTATTAATAAAGGTGATTGTTTATTTATATTAGAAAGTAATAAAGTATCTGTAGAATTTGTGTCTGAGCATGTTGGGGTTATATTGAATTTATATATTAAATTAGGAGATTTTATTAGTGATGGTGATTTATTATTTAAATTAGATTATTCAAAAGTTAATGTAAAATATTTAGAAAATAAAATAATAAATTTAAATAATAATGGGATAGATATTCCAGTATCACCTTCTGTAAGAAGGTTGGCTAGTGAATTTTCTATAAATTTAAATTTAATTAAAGGAACTGGTTTAAAAAATAAAATATTACGTATTGATGTTATTAATTATATTAAAAATCTTATATATAAAGGTAATTCCTATGCTATAAAAAATAGTAAATTTTCAGAATTTAAAGAAAAAAAATATAATTTGGGTGATTTAAAAGTTAAATCAGGAATTAATATATTTAATAGTTGGTCTAAGATACCGCATGTTAGTCATTTTACAGATATAAATATTTCTTCTTTAGAAAAGTATAGAAAAAAATTTATGATATTAAATAAAGTTAAAATAAATTTTTTAGTTTTAGTTGTAAAAATTATTTCTATAATATTAAATAAAATACCTATATTTAATGCTTATTTATCACAAGATAAAAAAAAAATAATATACAGAGAACATATAAATATAGGTATAGTATTTTCCTCTAAAAATGGTTTATTAGTTCCTGTATTAAAGAATGTTTTTAAGAAAAATATTTTAGAATTAAATAATGATTTAATTTTATTAAAACAAAATATTGATAATAATAAATTTTCTTTAAATTCTTTTACACAAAGTTCTTTTACTATTAGTAATTTAGGGAAATCATCTTCTGGTTATTTTACTCCAATTATTAATTATCCACAAATTGCTATTTTGGGAATTTCAGGTTTTTTTTATAAACCAGTATGGAATAAAAAGAAAAAGATGAAACTTAAATTATTTTTACCTTTATCTTTATCATATAATCATTATGTAATAAATGGCTTAGATGTTGTAAATTTTTTTAATTTATTTTCTTTATATTCAAATAATTTTAGTTATTTAATTTTATAAATTTATGTATTTATGGGAAAAATTATAGAAACACAAATTATAGTTATTGGAGCTGGGTTAGCGGGATATACTGTAGCTAGTAAATGTTCTTTGTTAGGTTATAAAGTAATTATAGTAGAAAAAAATAAAAATTTTGGTGGTGTTTGTTTAAATTACGGTTGTATACCATCTAAATATTTTATAGATATAGCAAAGGTATTAGAAAAAAATAAATATCTTTATGAAAAAAATATTTTATTAAATAAAATTAAATTTAATTTAAGTAATATAAATTTATTAAAAAAAAAAATTATTAAATCTATATCTTTAGATATGATAAAAAATTTTAAAAATAAAAATATTTTAATTTTATATGGGAAAGCTAAATTTATTAATAAAAATTTAATAGAAATTGTAGGAAAAAAAAGAAAAGTTATTAAATTTAAATTTGCTATTATTGCAACAGGATCTGTAACAAAGAAAATACATAATATACCTAAACATAATAATATTTGGTATTCTGATGATGCATTAAAATTTAAATTTATTCCTAAAAAATTTTTAATTATTGGTATAGGAGTTATTGGTTTAGAAATTGCTAATTTTTATAAAATAATGGGTTCTTCTATAGATATTTTAGATGAATCAGATTTATTTATGCCCTTTTTAGATAAAGATATAAGTAATTATTTTTATAATTTAACTAAAAACAAATTTAATTATTTGATCAATTATAAGATTTTAAGTATAAGTGATGATTTGTATGTTACTAGTGTAAATAAATCTAATGGTATTTTATTTAAAAATTATTATGATGCTATATTAATAGCTGTGGGTAGAAGACCTAATGTTAATAATTTAGGTTTAAAAAAAATAAAAGTAAAATTTAATAAATATAAAGGAATATATATTAATGAAAATTTTTCTACTAATATTCCCCATATATATGCTATTGGAGATGTCATAGGTTTACCTATGTTAGCTCATAAAGCAATATATCAGGGTAAAATATTAGCTGGATATTTAAATGGATTATGTAATATTAATTGGAAAACTATACCTAATATAATATATTGTAATCCAGAAATTGCTTATGTAGGTTTAAATGAATTAGAAGCAAAAAATTTAAATATTAATTATTGTTCTGTAACTGTACCTTGGAGATTTATTGGTAGATCTTATTTATTTGATTATAAATATGGTTTAACAAAATTAATTTTTAATAGAAATAATAATAAAATTATTGGTGGAGTTATTTTAGGCTTTAATAGTGGTGAATTATTAGGTGAATTATCATTAGCTATTGAAATGGGTTGTAATGCTGAGGATTTATCTTTAGTTATACATTCTCATCCTACTTTTTATGAAAGTATTTCTATTGCAGTGGATATGTATTTTGATGCTATAAATTAAATATTATATTTTTTAGTAAAAAATATATTTTTTTAGAAATTTTATTTATATTTTTTTTAAAGTCTATTTTAGCATTATTATTTAATTCATCTGAAATTATTTTAATACTTATAAATGGATTTTTATATATATTACATACATGCGCAATAGATGCACATTCCATATCTAAAGATATAGCTTTTGGAAATTCTTTTATTATTTTTTTCTTATTATTTATAAATTGATCTCCTGTGATTATTAAACCTTCTTTATATTTTATATTTTTTTCATTAAATATATTTTTTATTTTTTTATATTTATTTTTATTAATTATAAAATATCTAGGTGTATTAGGTAATTCACCTAGTTTGTATTTAAAACATCTTAAATCAATATCATGATATTGAGTTTTTTGAGCTAAAACAATATCTAAGTTATTAATATTTTTTTTTAAGGAACCAGCTGCGCCTATGTTAATTATTAATTTAGGTTTATATTTATTAATTAATATTAATGATGATATAGATGACAGAGTTTTTCCAATTCCTGATTCTACAATTATTATTTGTTTATTGCTTAATTTTCCAGAAATAATTTTTATATTTTTTTTTTTGAATATATATTTTTTGTTTTTTATTTTTTTTATAAGATATTTTTTTTCATCTTTTAAAGCTATTATTATTCCTATCATTTAAATTTTATTAAAATTAAATTATATTATAATAATATTATTTTATAATTATTTTATAAAGAGAGAAAATTTTTTTATATGTTTAAATAAAAAAAATAATAAGTTTAACGAAATTATTATAATTTTTTATTTAGAAATATTAAGTAATATTTTATGTTTTTTAATTTTACTTATTTTAGTTTATTTTTATTATTTTCTTGAATTTTTTTATAAATTATATAAAATTATAAAATATGAATATTTATAAAAATTTATCTTTAAAATGGAGACCTAATACTTTAGAGGATTTTCAAGGTCATAATAATGTTATTAAAATAATAGTGAATATGTTAAAAAAAAAGAAAATTCATAGTACATTTTTATTTTATGGTCCCAGGGGGGTAGGTAAAACAACTTTATCAAGATTATTATCAAAGGGATTAAATTGTTTAATTGGTGTTACTTCTAATCCTTGTGGTAAATGTATTAATTGTATAAATATTGCTTTAGGAAAGGCTACTGATGTTATAGAAATAGATGCAGCTTCTAGAACTAAAGTTGAAGATACTAGGGATCTTTTGGATAGAATATATTATTTACCTATATATATGCGTTATAAAGTATATATTATTGATGAAATACATATGTTATCTAAACATAGTTTTAATGCTTTATTAAAAACTTTAGAGGAAACACCAGATCATGTTAAATTTATTCTAGCTACCACAGAATTACAAAAAATACCAGATACAATATTATCTAGGTGTATGTCTTTTTATTTAAAATCTTTAAGTTTTTTTGATATATTAGATCGCATTACTTATATTTTAATTAAAGAAAAAATTAGTTATGATTTAGAGGCTTTGAAATTTATTGCTTCTTATGTTAAAGGAAGTATTAGGGATGCATTAATATTTATAGATCAATTGTTATTATTAAATAATAATGAATATATATCTATTAAGGATATTAATAGTTTTTTAAATATTTTAGATGAAAAAATTGTTATTTCTTTCTTAAAGAATATTTTGATAAGAAATAAAATTAAAATATTAAAATTTTTAAAATTTTTTCATATAAATGATATAGATTATTTATATTTATTAAATGATCTTTTAAAAAAAATACATAACATATTTTTGATATGTATATATAAAAAAATATCTTTTAAAGATTTGGATATTTCTTTTTATGCTTACAAAAAATTACTAGGTTTGGTTAATATAATAACTTTACGTGATGTAAAATTTTTTTATAAAAAATTTTTATCTTGTAAAAAGAAAATATCGTTTTTTCCTGATAACAAAAGAATAATATTTGAGTTTTATATATTTTATCTTTTAGTTTATAAAGATAATAATATTAAATATTTAAATTTTAAATAATTTTAAAAGAGTAATAATATGAATATTAAAGAAAAATATAATTTTCAGTCAGAAATTAAGCAATTATTGCATTTAATGATTAATTCTCTTTATTCTAATAAAGAAATATTCTTAAGGGAGTTAATTTCTAATGCATATGATGCTATAGATAAATTAAAATTTTATTTATTAACAAATAAACATCCTTTTTCAGATAAAGAAATAAATTTTAGAATAAAAATTTATGTTAATAAAGAAAATAATACTTTAGTGGTAAGTGATAATGGAATAGGGATGAAAAAAAGTGAAGTTATTAAAAATTTAGGAATTATAGCTCAATCTGGTGCTAAAAAATTTTTAAAAAAAACTTTTAATAATAAAATTAATTACAATAATAATATTATTGGACAATTTGGTGTTGGTTTTTATTCTGTATTTATGGTTTCCAATAAAGTTAAGGTTAAAACAAAATCAATTTATGAATTAAGTAATAATGGTATATTATGGCAATCTAATGGTAAAGGAACATATTATGTAGAAGAAATATTAAAAAGTAAATATGGAACTGATATAGAATTATATATAAAAGATGAATGCAAAGATTACTTAAATGAAGATAATATAATAAATATTATAAAAAAATATTCTAATTATATTAATATTCCTATAGAATATAAATTTTTTGATAAGAAATCTAATAAATTTAATTGGAAAAGAATTAATAGTACAGAGGTTTTTTGGAGTAAGAATAAATCTAGTATTTCAAATGAAGAATATAAAAATTTTTATCGTTCTTTAACTAATAATAGTTTAGGGTTTCCATTAACATGGATACATAATAAAGTAGAGGGTGAAAAAGAATATATTAGTATATTATATGTTCCTGATACTTCACCATGGGAAATATGGAATAGAGAAGATTATAAAAGTGGAATTAAAATATATGTTCGTAAAGTTTATATTATGGATGATATGAAAAAAATTATACCTATTTATTTAAGATTTATTCAAGGAATTGTAGATTTTAATGATTTATCTTTAAATGTTTCAAGAGAAGTTATTCAAAATGATACTTATATTAGTAAAGTAAGTGTTAATTTAACTAAGAAAATATTGCAAATGTTAGATAAATTATCTTTAAATAAAGATAAATATACTTGTTTTTGGAAAAATTTTGGTTTTATATTAAAAGAAGGTGTAGCTGAAGATGTTTCTAATAAATATATTATAAGTACTTTATTAAGATTTCATTCTACTAATAGTAAAGATTGTAATGATTATATTTCTTTACAAGAATATTTAGATAGAATGAGTGTTGGTCAAAGTAGTATATATTATATTACTGCGGATAATTTTAATATTGCTAAAAGTAGTCCTCATTTAGAATATTATAAAAAACAAAAAATAGAAGTGTTATTATTATGTGATAAAATAGATGAGTGGATGTTAATATATTTAACTGAATTTAAAGATATAAAATTTGTTTGTATTAGTAAGTCAAATATTAATTGTAATAATAATACTATATTAAATAATAGCAATAAAATATTAAATGTTAATTTAAAGAATGATATTTCTTTAAATTTTATAAGTAGAGTTAAGGATGTTTTAGGTGATTTAGTAAAAGATGTTAAATTAACTAATCGTTTAGAAAAATTTCCATCTATATTAACAGTAGAATCTAATGATATGAGTACTCAAATGGTTAAATTATTAATAGCCGCCGGCAAGGAAGTGCCTAAGGTAAAATATTTATTTGAGATAAATTCAGAACATTTATTAGTAAAATATATTTTAAATTTATCTGATAATTTAAAATTTAAAGAATGGATTACTTTTTTATTTTATCAATCATATTTAATAGAAAATAATTCTTTAGAAAATCCAGTTGACTTTATTAATTTAGTAAATGATTTAATGTTAAATTTAGTTATTAAATAAATATTTATATTAATTTAATTATAAAAATTTTTTTATAAATTTTATTTAAAGTTAATGTTATTTAAAGTTTTTAATAATTTTAGCTTACTTTATTATTTGAAGTGTTTTGTGCGATTTATATTATAAAATAAATTAATGCAATTATTTTATTAATATTATAAATAAAGATTTTTATGTTTTAAAGATTATATTCCATTAAATAAATTATTTAATATTTATATTTTAAATTTTTAAATTAATTTTTTATAAATTTAATTTTTTATTTTTAAAGTATTTTATAAATAATTTTTTATATGGAATGTAAAATTTTTTTAGTATTTTTTTTATTGCAAGATATAATTTTATTTTTTATAAAGTATTTTTTTAATTTGTTTTTTAATGTTTTTATATATATTTATGTTATTTTGCAAAAAATATAAAGCCTTGTTTTTTCCGTGGCCTATTTTTTTTTTATCAAAACTATACCATGCTCCATTTTTTTGAATTATGTTATTCTTGATACTTAAATGTAGTATTTCTCTATATTTATCTAATCCTATTTTATATATTATATAAAGTTTTACTTGTTTAAATGGCGATGAAACTTTATTTTTTACAATTTTAATTTTTATTTTATTACCTATTATTTCTTCTTTATCTTTAATATTATTTATTTTTCTTACTTCCATTCTTATTGAGGAATAGAATTTTAAAGCATTACCTCCAGTAGTAGTTTCAGGATTACCAAATATAACTCCTATTTTTATTCTTATTTGATTTATAAATATTAATAATATATTTGAATTACTTATGTTTTTAGCTAGCTTTCTCATAGCTTGACTCATCATTCTAGCGGTTAATCCTAAATGGGTATCTCCTATTTTACCTTCTATTTCAGCTTTAGGTGTTAAAGCTGCTACTGAATCTATTACTATTACATCAGCACCTTTATATTTTGCTAATGTATTGCATATTTCTAGAGCTTGTTCTCCATTATCAGGTTGAGAACATAATAGTTTATTTATATTAACTCCTATATTTTTTGCATATGAAATATCTAGAGCATGTTCTGCATCTATAAAAACACAAGTTTTTCCTCTTTTTTGTGCAGAAGATATTATTTCTAATGTTAAAGTTGTTTTTCCTGATGATTCTGGTCCATATATTTCTATAATTCGTCCAGTAGGTAGACCACCTATACCTAATGCGTAATCTAAAGATATTGATCCGGTAGGTATAAAATTAGTTTTTATAATTTTATTAGAATTTAATCTTATTAAAGATCCTTTTCCAAATTTTTTTTCTATTTTTTTTAGAGTTAATTCTATATTTTTCTCTTTCATTTTTTATGTATAATTTTTTAGTAAAATATTGAATTTTTTATTAGTTATAATTATAGTATAATTGTAATATTAATTTAAAAGAAAATTTATTAAATAATTTTATTATGATATTTAAAAGTTCCGAAGAAATACGTTTCATGTTTTTAGATTTTTTTAAATCTAAAGGACATCATGTTATTAAAAGTAGTTCATTAATACCTACATTAAATGATAGTTCTTTATTATTTGTGAATTCTGGAATGAATCAATTTAAGGATTTTTTTTATGGATTTAAAAAACCTAAATATAATGAAGTAGTGTCTATACAAAAATGCCTGAGAATTAGTGGTAAACATAATGATATAAATAATATTGGTTATACTTCTAGACACAATACATTTTTTGAAATGATGGGTAATTTCAGTTTTTCTTCATATTTTAAAAAAGAAGCTATTATGTATTCTTGGGAATTATTAACTTCTAAAAAATGGTTTAATATACCACAGAATAAACTAGTAATAACGGTTAATTCTTTAGATTATGAAACATATAATATATGGGTGAAAGATATTAATATACCTAAAGAAAATATATTTTTAGTAGGTAATAATAATAATATTATAGATAGCGATAATTTTTGGAAAATATCTTATTTTGGTTTGTGTGGTACAAGTACAGAAATATTTTATAATTTTAATGATAAATCTTTAAAAAATTTTCATAATACTAAAAATAGTAGTTATTTAGAAATATGGAATTTAGTTTTTATTGAATATAATTTGAATTATTTAAATAAATTAGAGGTTTTACCTAATAAATCTGTAGATACAGGAATGGGGTTAGAAAGAATAGCTTCTGTATTACAGGGTGTGAAATCTAATTTTGAAATAGATATATTTAAAAATTTAATTTATTTATTATATAATTTTTTAGGAATTAATGTTTCTATTATAAATAAAAATATACTATACATTATTATAGATCATATTAGGTCTATAGTTTTTTTAATTATTGATGGAATAGTTCCTTCTAGTAATGATAGAGGTTATATATTAAGAAAGTTAATTAGAAGAGTTTTGTTAAATATAAAATTATTGAGTATTAAAAAAAATTTTGAATTATTTGATTTATTTAATGTTTTAATTGATGATATTATTAAGTATGAATATATTAAAAATAAGGAAAAATTACTGAACAAAATTAAATATTTTCTTATAAAAGAAGAAAAAAAATTTTTAATTATTTTAAATAAAGGTTTAGAGATATTAAATTGTTATTTATTAAAATTAAAGTCAGGTGATATTTTAAATGGTGATTTGATATTTAAATTATATGATACTTTTGGATTTCCATTAGATTTAATTAAAGATGTATGTAATTCTAGAAATATTAATATAGATTTACATGGTTTTAATAAAAACTTAAATATACAAAAAAATAAATCACGTTATTATAGTAAATTTAATATTTCTAATTTTGCAACAAGTATAGTTTGTTGCGATAAAACATTTTTTTATGGTTATTTAAATATTAATAAATTTAATACTAAAATTATAAGTATAATAGTAAACAATGATAATGTTAATGAAATTTGTATAAATCAAAGTGGAATTTTAATTACTAAAGATACAATATTTTATCCTGAATTAGGTGGTCAAAGAAGTGATATAGGTAAGTTTATTAGTAAAGATAAAAAAAGTGTATTTATAGTAAACAATGTTAAGAAAAATGGAAATTATATATTTCATATAGGATATATACTAAAAGGCATGTTTAAATTAAATGATAATGTAATTTTAATTTATGATGAATATAACAGAGAAATGTTATCATGTAATCATACTTGTTTACATATATTATATAGTTCTTTGAAATTACTTTTGGGTAGTAAAATTAAAATTAAGGGATCTTCTATTAAGAAGAAAAAAATTACATTTGATTTTAATTATTTTAAACCATTAAGTGAAAAAAAAATATTTAAATTAGAATATTTAGTTAATTCTATAATTAAAAAAAATATATTTATTAATGAAAGTTTTATAAATGATAAAGTAGAAAATAATAATTTAAATTTATTTTATTTAAAAGAAAATTTTAATAGATATTTGAGATTTATTAGTATAGATAATTTTTCTAGAGAAAAATGTTGTGGTTTGCATGTTAATAATACAGGAATTATTAATTTGTTTTTTATTATAAAGGAGTATAGTATTTCACATGGAATTAGAAGAATAGAGGCAGTTTCATCTGATTATGCATTTAAATATTTTTATAAAAAAAGATTATTATTAAATAATTTGTCTAAATTTTTATCTTTAAATGATAATTTTTTATTTAATGGAGTTAAATCTATTATTAAAAAATTTAATTTATTAAAAAATAAATATAAAGATATTTTAAATATTTATCTAGAAAATTTAAATTATTTTTTTTCTTTAAAAGAATGTTTTGTATATAAAAAAATATTTTTTTTAGTTAAAGATGTAACTTTTTTAAAAATTAGTAAAAATATATTATACATTTTATTAAAAAAACTTATTTTTAGATTTAAATTGCAATTCATTTTATTTTTAAGAAAAAAAGATTATATAATAAATTTATATTTTTTATTAAATTCAAAATTTTTAAAAGAAAAAATAAATATTTTTGTAAAAAAAGTTGTTTTATTCTTTAATAAAGAGAATAATATTAATTTTAATGCGAATAAAAATAAAAATTTTTTTTATGTAAAATTATCAAATAATGAATTTATAAATTTTAAATTAATTGAATTTATAAAATATATTAAATTATGTATTTCTGGTATTTATTTTTAGTAATATTTTTTGTATACTATTAATAGTTTAAATTTAATTAAATTTTAATAAATTTATAGGGAGTAAATAATGCTTATTCTAACTCGTAGAGTTGGTGAAACATTAATAATAGGAGATAAAATAATTGTAACTGTTTTGGGTGTTAAAGGTAATCAGGTGCGTATAGGAATTAATGCCCCTAAAGAAATATCTGTTCATAGAAAAGAGATTTATATAAAAATTCAAAAAGAACGTGATTCTAATGATAAATCTTCTTAAATTAAAATATTTTTATTTACATATTTTTAAAATATAATTTTATTATATATTAAATTTTTTAATATTTTGTTATTAGGTGAGATGGCCGAGTGGTTTAAGGCGCTCCTCTGCTAAGGGAGTATGTATTTTACATCGAGGGTTCAAATCCCTCTCTCACCAATTTAAAGCATCCGTAACTCAGTGGAATAGAGTACTCGGCTACGAACCGAGAAGTCGGAGGTTCGAATCCTCTCGGATGCGATATTAATATATTAAGAAAATATTATAATTATTTTATTAAACTATATTATTTTTAAAAACCGAGGAATTTATGCCTACTTTAGAGAGTTTTTTAATAGACCATACTAAAATAAAATCACCATCTGTACGTAAAGTTAAAGTATTAAAAACTATTAAAGAAGATAAAGTATATGTATTTGATTTACGTTTTTGTACACCTAATTTAGAAAAAATGCCAGAAAAAGGAATTCATACTTTAGAGCATTTATTCTCTAATTTCATGAGAAATTATATTGATAATGATTGTAAATATAATTTTAGAAAAATTGTAGATATTTCCCCTATGGGTTGTCGTACTGGATTTTATTTAATTATAATATCTAATTTTAAAAAAGAAAATGAAAATTATTATAATTTAATAATGAGATCTTGGGAAAACTCAATGTTAGATATATTAAATATTAAGGGTAATAATATTTCATCTGCTAATATTTATCAGTGTGGTTCATATTTATTACATTCTTTATCTGAGGCTAAAGAAATAGCTAAAAAAATTTTAAGTAAAAAAATTGTTATTTTAAAAAATAAAAATTTAATTTTAAAAAATAGTAAAATAATAACTAATTAATTTTTTAAAAAATTTATTTTTAAAATTCTAAATATTTTGGATATCTAGGGAATGGAATAATATCTTTAATGTTTTTGATGTGTGTTATGTACATTAATAATCTTTCTAAACCTAATCCAAAACCTGAATGAGGTATTGTTCCAAATTTCCTTAAATCTCTATACCACCAATATTTTGTTTTATTTAATTTTTTTTGTTTTATGTTTAAATCTAATTTTTTAATGTTACATTCTCTTTCTGAACCTCCTATTATTTCACCTATATAAGGATATATAATATCCATCGAAGATACTGTTTTATTATCTTCATTAGTTTTCATATAAAAAGCTTTTATATTTTTAGGATAATTTTTAATTATTATGGGTGATTTGAAGTATTTTTCTGTTAGATATTTTTCTTGTTTAGATGATATATCTGATCCCCATTTTATTGAATCTATAAATTTTTCTTTTTTATTTATTATATTTATAATTTCTGAATATTCTAATTCAATAAATTTATTATTTAGTATGTATTTAATTATAGATTCGTTTTTTTTATTATATTTTAATATGTGTATAATATCTTCGTAATTTTTATTTATTGTTTTATTTATTATGTATGATAATATTTTTTTACAGAATTTTATAATATTTTTAAGATGATAAAATGCTATTTCAACTTCTAACATCCAAAATTCAGCTAGATGTTTATTAGTATTAGAGTTTTCAGCTCTAAATACTGGACTAAAATTATATACTTTTGATAAAGAGCAAGCATATGCTTCTAAATTTAATTGACCAGAAACAGTTAAAAATGTTTCTTTATTAAAAAAATTATTTTTTATTTGAAACATTTTACTTGTTCCTTCTGTATCGAAAGGAGTTAATATAGGGGTAGGGATCCAAAGGAAATTTTTCTTTTGTAGGAAGTTATGTATGTTAACAACTAATGAATTTCTTACTCTAGAAATGGAACTTATTAATTTTGTTCTTGGTTTTAGATGAGATATAGTGCGCAAATATTTCAAAGTATGATATTTAGGGCTAATTGGGTAACTTTTAGGGTTATCAATTTTTCCTAAAATTTTAATTTTATATGCATTAATTTCATTTGTTTTTATTTTTTCATTAAAATTAATAGTTCCAATGATTTTTATAGAACATCCTATATTAATTAATGGTATTTTTTTTTTAAATTTTTTATATTTTATAACAATTTGAATATCTTTATGAGTAGAACCATCATTAATATCTACAAATAATATACCAATATTAGAGATTCTTTTATTTTTAACCCACCCTTGTATTTTAATTTTTTTTTTTTTATATAAAGATAAATTATTAATTTTAATTATTTCTAGTATATTTTTACACATATTTTTATATAATAAGATTATATTTTTAGTTTTTTAATAAAATTTAAATATTTTTTATTTTTTTTTATTTTTTTTTTATTAGTTTTTATTATTAATTTTTTATATTTTTTTGTTTTTTTTTTTTTTTTTTTTTTTTTTTTTTTTTTTTTTAAATTTTATATTTATTTGTTTTTTATTCATATTTAAAAATATTAATGCTAAAAGTTTAGCATCTATTAATGCACCATGTTTTTTTCTATTTATGCAATTGATATTATATCTTTGTATTAATGAATTTAAATCATTTTTTTTACCTGGAAATAATTTTCTTGCTATTGATAATGTATCTGTTATTTTACATATATTTTTAATAGATGTAATTTTATGATTTATTAATTTTAATTCATATTCTATAAATTTTATATCGAAATATGCGTTGTGTATAATTAATTCAGAGTTGTTTATATAATTTATTAGTTTTTTTGAAATTTCAGAAAATGTAGGTTTATTTAATAAAAATTTATCATTTATTCCATGTATTTTATATGCATAATAATCTATTTTCCTATTGGGATTAAGATAGAAATGTAATATGTTATTTGTTATTTTTTGATTTATAATTTCCACTCCTCCTATTTCTATAATTTTATGTCCTAAATAGTGTTTACTTATTTTATTTATCCCTGTTGTTTCTATATCTAATACTATTTGTTTTTTCATATTATCTAATTTTATATTTATGCATTATAATATATTTTATTTATTTAATTTATTATAAAGTTTATGTTTGAAAAGATATATATTTATACTGATGGTTCGTGTATTAATAATCCAGGTCCTGGGGGTTGTGCTTCTATAGTTAAAGTGAATAGTTATAAAAGAAAAATTTTAAAAGCTGGTTTTTATTATACTACCAATAATAGAATGGAATTAATGGCTGTTATATTTTCATTAAAATATTTATTAAAAATTAACAAGTTTTTTTCATCTATAAATATTTTTACTGATAGTTGTTATTTATATAATGGTATTACTAATTGGATATATATGTGGAAAAAAAAAAATTGGAAAAATTCTAATAATAAATTAATTAAAAATATAGATTTATGGTTAATTTTATATAATCTATCTTTTTTTTTAAAAGAAAAAATTAAGTGGAACTTAATAAAAGCACATAGTGGTCATATATATAATGAAGAATGTGATAAAATAGCTTTACTTTCAGCTAAAAAACCTACTTGTATTGATTTATATTATCCTTTTTCTATATGTAAAAATAAAATATAAAAATATTATTAATTATTTTATACTATTTTGTAAAAATTTTAATTAATTTTCAATTAAATTATTTTGAAATAATTTATATTTTTTTATGTATTTTGTTTTTAAAATTTATTAGCATATATACTTTTTTTAAAAAAATTAATATATAATATTTATATTTTTTATTGTAATGTTGTATTTATTTATCTAATATTCTTCCAGAAGGATTATAAGGATTTTTTATATTAAAGAATATTTTTTTAGTTTTCATTATATATTTTTTTATATTTTATTAGTTTTATGTAATAATATAATATTTTCTAAATTTAATATTATTTATAATACTTTTAAAATTATTATTTTTTATAACAAAATATCTTTAATATTTTTTATAATTTAAATATATAATTACAAGTTTATTTAATATATATTACTATCTTTATAGTAAAATATGTTATATATATAAAATATTTGTATAATTTTTTTATAAAATAATTTATATATTAAGGTAATTATGTTTTATTTGTATATGAAAGTAATTTTATTATACAATATACTATTGATAGGTATTTAGTTTATGATTAAAATTGGTATAAATGGTTTTGGAAGAATTGGTAGATTGGTATTTCGTAATTCACAATATAGAAGTGATGTTAATGTTGTAGCTATAAATGATTTAGTAGATGCAAATTATTTAGCTTATATGTTGAAATATGATTCAACACATGGTAATTTTGATGGTAATATAGATGTATTAGGTAGTAATTTATTGGAGGTTAATAATAATAGTGTTTTTATTACTTCATGCAAAAATCCATCTGATATTTTTTGGAGTAAATTTGATGTTGATGTAGTAATAGAAGCTACAGGTATATTTTTAACAAAAGAATTATCTTATGGTCATATATTAGGTGGAGCTAAATATGTTATTATGACTGGTCCATCTAAAGATGATACACCTATGTTTGTAATGGGTGTTAATAATGATACTTATAAAGGAGAAAAAATAGTTTCTAATGCATCTTGCACTACTAATTGTTTAGCTCCTATCGTTAAGGTTTTGCATGATAATTATGGTATACAGGAAGCTTTCATGACTACTATTCATGCTTCTACAGCTACTCAAAAAGTAGTAGATAGTCCATCTGTTAGAGATTGGAGGGGGGGTAGAAGTGTTTTTCAAAATATAATTCCTTCTTCTACAGGTGCTGCTAATGCATTAGGTGTTATTATTCCTGATTTAAAGGGTAAAATAACTGGTATGGCTTTTAGAGTACCAACATCTAATGTCTCCGTAATAGATTTAACTGCTAAATTTACTAAAGATGCTACATATAAAGATATATGTAATATTATTAAAAAAGCATCACATAGTTATTTGAAGGGAATTTTAGGATATACAGAAGATGAAGTGGTATCTAGTGATTTTAATGGAGAAAAAAAGACTTCTATTTTTGATGCTAAAGCATCTATGTTATTAAATAGTAAGTTTGTTAAAATTATTTCATGGTATGATAATGAAACTGGTTATTCTGAAAAGGTATTAGATTTAGCTGTATATATAAGTAAATATAAAAAATAATTTTTTATATAAATATATCTTTATAAAGATACTTTTGTATATTAAATATGTATTATTTATATATTTTTAGATTTAAAAATATTTATTAATTTATTTATTAAAGGGTAATTAGATGTCAAGAGTTAAGGGTAGTGTGAAATGGTTTAATGAATCTAAAGGATTTGGTTTTATTACTCCAGATAATAGCGATAAGGATGTTTTTGTTCATTTTTCTGCTATTCAAAGTAGTGGTTTTAAAACATTAACTGAAGGTCAATTAGTAGAGTTTGAAATTACTGATGGAGCTAAAGGTCCTTCAGCTACTAATGTAATTCCGTTAAAAGATAATAAATAAATTTATTTATTTGTAACTGTATAAAGTGGTATTTTAAATAAATTTTATTTTATATAAGTTTATTTTTTAATATTTTAAATATATTATTTATTTTTTATATTACTTTATTTTAAGGTACTTAATGAATTATTTAATTTTAAATTTCTTTTTAGATATTTATTTTAAGTAATTCATATGTACTATATTTTTTTTTACACAATAATTTTATTTTTATTTTGCTTAATTCTATATCTTCCTTTTATTTTTTCTTGATATATATGTTTTGAAATAAATTTAATATATCTTTGTATTAATCGGGTATTGAAACCATATTTTCTTAATTTATAATTATTTATAATAATTTTAGGATTTTTCATAATTAGTTTTTTAGTTATTTCATGGATTTTATATGATGCTTTTCTTTTTATTACTTTATGTAATTTATTATCCAGTAAATTTAAATTATTTATTCTTTTAAAATAATATATGTTTTTATTAGGTATCCAATTTGATTTATATTTTTTAAGTTTAAATTGTTTGTAATGTATTTGACTATGTATACTTTTATGTCCTAAAATTTTATAGAAAAATATATCTTCATCTTTATTTTCCCATGTTTTATCTTTTTTAAACCATTTATTGAAACATATTCTAGCATAAATAGATCTACTATCTTTATATGTTCTATTTTTATCTTGAAAAAATAACTTTACCCATTTATTAAATGGGTTAGATAAATGATTACTAATTTGATTATTAATTGATTGATATTTATTATTTTTATTTTTAATTTTTTTTAATATTTTTTGTAGTACTATAGATTTCCTTACCTCTTTTATTTTTTTAATAAATCTTTTACTTTCAATTAAGGTATATATTATATATTTTTTTTTTTCCACAGTTTTTGCTTGTCCGTAAAACTGTATTTTATTAAAATTAACTTTTTTAAATTTTCCTATTTTAACTATTTCTATCATTCTTCTTCCAGATACAGCTGATAATGCAAAAGATATTTGTGATAATTTCCTTATAGTATCTATAGGTGAGTTATCCCTAAATAGGTCGAATATTTCTTGCATATAATTTTTATAATTTATTGTAATAGTATTTTTTTTTTTTTTTTTTAATTTTTTTATATTTTGTTTTTTTACGTATATATATTTATTTTTTTCGGATTTTAAGGAACATAATATTTCATGGTTAATTTTTAATTTTTCTATTTTTCTTAATAATGTATGTCCATAAAATATTTTCAGTATTAATATTTTATTAGATTTGTACCATTTTTTATTTATTAAATTTTTTAATTCATTTTTCCAATATTTATTTTTTTTAACCATATTATTAATATATTTAGTATTGTCACATGAAATTTTAATATTATTTATTTTTTTTATTAAAGGTTTAATTTTTAATAATTTTATTTTTAATTTATTGATATTTTTTCGCAAAATATATATTTTTTTTTTAAAACCTATTTTTTTAATTTCCTTTTTAAATACGGGAAATTTCTTAATTAGTTTTTTAATATTTTTTTTTAATTTATGATGTTTTAAATTAATAAATTGTCTTCTAGCTCTCGAAATGTAAGTATTATAACTATTTATGGATATTTTTTTTTTTTTAATCCCTCTTTTAAATTTATGGGAAAATTTTTTATATAATTTTATTTTCTGGGATGTTGATATTTTTTTTTTTTCTGTTTTTTTAACTTTATATATCAAATTATGTATAAGATTATTAATATTTTCTTTCATTGTTTATTTTTTTTTTTTGTTATAGAATATACATTTATATATATCCTAAAATTCCCTTCAAATAACTATGTAATATACATTTAATAATATCTAATAAAAATTTATATATAAATATTTTATAAATATAAAAATCAAATCTATTATAAAAATATAAAATTTAAATATAATAAACTTTTTACTAAATAACTTTAATAACATAATAAAAAATTATACTCTAAATATACCTCAAATTAATAATAAAATATATTTAATATTTATATAAAAAATTAAATTTATACAATATTAAAATGAGCTACAGCTACAGCTAAAGCATCTGTTATATCATAAGATAAATCAAAATCAATTTTTAAAATTCTTTTTATTAAAACATTAACTTCCCCTTTACTTATTTTAGCTTTTGAAAAAACAGATTTTCTTATAATATTAATATCATATTCAAATACAGAAAGTAAATTTTTTGCTGCAGCTAATATTATTACACCACTTAATTGACTTAATTTTATAGAAACATTGCTATTTTTAAAAAAAAAAATTTTTTCGATTGCAACTTCTAATGGTTTATATTTTAATAAAACAGTTTGAATTTCAAAAAACATATATTTCAATCTATCTATAAAAATTAATGATTTATTTCTTATGCAACCACTATTTATATATTTAATACTTTTATTATTTCTAATTTCTATTACACCATAACCAGTATAATATGTACCTGGATCTATACCAATTATTCTTCTAAACATATTAACAATTAATAATACTTGGGGAATTAGTTAACAAACACACACCTGAGGAAGTTTTAGGAAAAGCTATTACATCTTTAATATTATTAACTTTTGCTAATAACATTATTATTCTATCTAATCCTAGAGCTATACCTAAATGAGGTGGTACACCATATTTTAATGCTTCTAAAAAAAAACCATAGTTTTTATTTTGCAAAGAACTACTTATACCTAATATATTAAATACTTCAATCTGCAAATTAACATCATTAATTCTTGCAGAACCACTACCTAATTCATAACCATTAATAACTAAATCATAAGCGCTAGATAATATTAAATTATAATTAGAAATATCCCTTAATTCTTTTATATTTATATTTATAGGCATAGTAAAAGGATGATGATAAGCATTAATTTTATTATTTTTTATTAAAAACATAGGAAAATCCACAATCCATACAGGATAATATTTGTTTTTTTTTATCAAATTAAAACTTTTAGCAAAAAACTTTCTAATATTAGATAAATTATATTTTTTATTTAAATTTAAAACAAATACAAATATAATATCCCCATTAACAATGTTATTTTTTACAAAAAAATCATAAATTGTTTTTTTATCTAAAGATAAATTTTTTGATATTACATACATATAATCATTACTTGTAATATCAGTAATTTTAATATAAAAATAATCATAAAAATCATTCATTTTTAAAAACTTAAATATTAAATCCATTTTTATAACATTATTATGTTTATATTTTATTATAAAACCTATTATATTTAAATTTAAAGATAATTCATATAAATATTTCAAAAAAGATAAATTAACAAATTTTAAAGGATTACGTAAATCAGGTTTATCTGTGCCATAATAAGATAATGCATTTAAATAACTTATTTTTTTAAATGGCACATTAAAATTAAAATTATTAATTTCATACCAAATATTACATATTAATTTTTCTATTAAATTACTTAAAAAATTAAAGTCTGAAAAAGATAATTCTATATCTATTTGTGTAAATTCAAGCTGACGATCAGATCTAGAATTTTCATTTCTAAAACATTTAACAATCTGATAATATTTATCAAAACAAGATATCATTAATAATTGTTTAAATATTTGTGGAGATTGAGGTAATGCATAAAATTTTTTTTCACAAACATCACTTATAACTAAACAATCCCTAGCACCTTCTAAAGATGATTTAGTTAAATAAGGAGTTTCTATTTCTAAAAATTTTTTATTCTGTAAAAAATTATGTATTAATAATTTTACCTTAGAACGTATTTTAAAAATATTATACATAACTGGTCTTCTTAAATCTAAATAACGATATTTTAACCTTATATTTTCTGTATTATTTAAATTTTTATCTATAGGTAAATAAGATGCATAACTAAATATCAAAATATTATACATTAACACTTCAACACTATTAGTAAATAAACCTTTATCTTTTTGTTTTTTTTCTAAAACTAAACCATTAATTTTTACACAAGATTCTATAGTTAAAGTTAAAGATAAGTCCCATAAAATAATGTTATTATTTTTTTTTATATAAATTTGTATAGTACCAGTATAATCTCTTAAAATTATAAAAATAATATTTTTTAAAATTCTTATATTATCTATCCAACCACATAAAGAAACTATTTTACCAACATTATTTATGGTCAAAAAACCACAATAATCTGTACGCATAAGTTTTACTCTTATTAAATAAAAATATTTATATTATAAAAATTATACTATACTTATAGTAAAATGTTATATTTTTAAATAATAATAAAATTATAAAAATAAAATAAATTATAAATATGAATATAATAAAATACATAAACAAAAAAATTAAAAAAATATTAATATCAATAAATATAAAAAAAAAACATAATTATAAAATAACTAGTAAAGATAATTTTGGAGACTACCAAATAAATGGAATTATAAATATAGCTAAAAAAGAAAAAAAAAATAAACTATTAAATATAATAAAAAAAAAACTTAAAAAAATTACATTCATTAAAAAAATAGAAATAAAACAACCAGGATTTGTAAATATTTTTATAAAAAAAAAAAAAATAGAAAATTTAATAAATAGTATTTTTGAAAAAAAAAATTTTGGTATAAAAAAAAAAAAAAAAATAATAATAATAGATTATTCATCTCCTAATATTGCTAAAGAAATGCATATAGGACATTTAAGATCTTCTATTTTAGGGGATAGTATAGCTAACATATTAGAATTCTTAGGAAATAAAGTAATAAGGATAAACCACATAGGTGACTGGGGTGCTCATTTTGGAATGCTAATAGCATTTATTAAAAAAAAAAAAATTAAAAATATAAATAATCTATCAAAATTAGAACTAATTTATAAAAAAGCTCAAAAAATGTTTTTAGAGAATAAAAATTTTGCTAAAAAATCAAGAAAATATGTAAGAAAATTACAACATAAGAAAAATAAAATAATAAAAATATGGAAAAAAATAGTAAAATTAACTATTAATGAAAATCAAAAAATATATAATAATTTAAATATAAAGCTAAATAATAAAAACATTATAGGTGAAAGTTTTTACCAAAACATGATTCCTGAAATTATAAATATACTAATTAAAAAAAAAATAGCTATAAAAGATAAAAAAACTATTTTTATACCTTCCAATAAAAAAAAAAATAAAGAAATTTGTATGGTAATAAAAAATAAAGCAGGTAATTACTTATATAGTAGTGTAGATATAACATCTATAATGTATAGATGTAAATATCTAAAGGCACAAAAAATAATATATTTAACAGACTTTCGCCAAAAACAATATTTTCAAACAATATTTAATATATCTAAAAAAGCCCTTTTTATAAAAAAAACAAAATTAATACACTGTTATTTTGGAGCTATATTAAAAGAAAACAACAAACCAATAAAAACTAGAAAAGGAAATAATATAAAACTAAAAACTTTAATTAAAAAATCTATTATAGAATCTAAAAAAATAATAAAAACAAAAAAAAAAAATATAAATTATATTTCTAAAAAAATTTCTATAGGAGTAATAAAATATACAGATTTACGCATACATAGAAAAAAAAATTATATTTTTAACTGGAAAAGAATGCTTTCTTATCAAGGTAATACATCTTTATATATACAATATGGATATACTAGAATAACATCTATTCTAAAAAAAAATAACACTAATATTACAAAATCAATTAAAAAAAATAAAATATATATATATAATAGATTAGAAAAACAAATAATAAAAAAAATTTTAAATTTTCCTAATATTATTAAAATAAGTGCTCAAAAATACACACCTCATTTAATATGTAATTTTTTATATGAACTGACTGTTTTATTTTCCAGATATTATGAAACTAATTATATTAATAATATTCAAAATATAACAGAAAAAAATAGTAAACTAAAATTAATAGCAATAATAGCAAAAACAACTAAAATAGGATTATCCCTATTAGGAATTTCCACATTACAAAAAATATAATTTAATAATTTATTTTTGTCCTATTATAAAACGATATATATTATTATAATCTTTAAATAATTTAATATTTCTATAAGAAAATTTTATAAAAAAATCATATATTATATTTTTTATATCAAATCCATACTCAACTATTAACCAACCATTATTCCTTAAAAAATTAAAAGAATCTTTAATTATTATATATAAATCATTAACACCGTAATTATCAGATATTAAAGATAAACTAGATTCATATCTTAAATCTCCTTTAAACAAAAAAAAACTATTTTTATCAATATAAGGAGGATTACTAACTATAATATCATAATAATTACATTGTATATTTTTATTAGAAAACCAATTACTATAAAAAAAATCTACATTATATAACTTAAGTTTCTGGGCATTATATTTCGCTAAATTCACAGCTAATAAATTTTTATCTACACCAATAACTTTAATATAACGAAAATTTTTAGCTATTGATAAAGCTATAGAACCTGAACCTATACCTAAATCTAATAAATTTAAAATATATTTTTCTCTTTTAATTAAAAAAAAAATATATTCAACCATAACTTCAGTATCTTTACGAGGAATAAATATATCAAAATATATTTTTATTATTATATTTAAAAAATATACCTTACCTATAATATAAGAAAATGGCTCACCACGTAATCTTCTTATTAAAAATATATTTAAACATAAAAGATATTTTTTTTTTAAAAAAAAATTTTTATTTATTAAAATCCAAAAAATATTTTTTTTTAATACAAATTCTAAAAAAAATAATGCTTCTTTATATATATATTTATTTTTATATAAAGAAATTTTCTTTAACCAATTTAATATTTTCATTTTTTATCATTAAAACTTACAATTTTATTAATCAATAAATCTAAATTGCCATTTAAAATTTCATTTAAAGAATACAAAGTAACTTTTATACGATGATCAGTAATGCGATTTTGTGGATAATTATAAGTTCTATTACGATCATTACGTAAACCAGTACCTAATAAACTTTTTCTTTGTAAAGATTGTTCTTTTTCTCTTTTTAATAAAGCCAAAGAATATATCCTATTACGTAATATAGATAAAGCTTTAGCTTTATTTTTATGCTGAGATCTTTCTTGTTGACATTCTACTACTATTCCTGTAGGTATATGAGTTATTCTTATAGCGGAATCAGTAGTATTAACATGTTGACCACCAGCTCCTGAAGATTTAAAAGAATCTATTTTTATATCTTCATTTTTAATTTTGGGTAATTTAATAGAGGGAATATCAGGTATAACAGCAACAATACATGTTGAAGTATGAACGCGCCCTTGTGATTCAGTAATCGGAATTCTTTGAACTCTATGGCCACCTGATTCAAATTTTAACTTTTCATAAACATTTTTACCAATTATTTTTAAAATAACTTCTTTATATCCACCATATTTATTAGTATTTAAGTTTATTAAATTTACCTTCCAACCCATTTTTTCTGCATACTTAGTATACATTCTTAATAAATCACTAGCAAAAAGGGCTGATTCTTTACCACCTGTACCATTATAAATCTCCAAATAAATATTCAATGAATCATTTTCATTTTTATTTTTTATAAATAAATTTTTTTTTAATTTTTGATGATATAATTTAATTAAATATTTTAACTTTAAAACTTCTTCTTTAGCTAGAACACAAAATTCTTTATCTTTCAATAAAGATTGAGCAAATTTCAAATCTTTTAAATATTTTTTCCATAAATAAAAATAATTTTTAATTTTAAGTAAATTATTATATTCCATAAATAATAATTTATCTTTTTGAGATTCATTTGTAAAATTACCAGAAATAATATTCTTAATATCTTTTATTCTTTTATTTACTGATAATATTTTAATATCAATTAAATTAATCATCTTAATATAATAACCTTTAATAAAATTTCATTAATATATAAATAATATATTTTTTTAAATAAAATATTTATATAATATACAATATTAATATTTTTAAAAGAAATATTTTATTTTAAAAAATAAAATCTATTATAATAATAATAAATATATGTGTATCAAAATAATAATTGGTTTAGGTAATTTTCAAGAAAAATTTAACAAAACTAGACATAATGTAGGATCATGGTTAGTAAAAGAATTCTTAAAACAAGAAAAAATAAATACTATAAAAAGAGGAAAAATTTATAAAATATTTTTAAAAAATAAAAAAATATATTTTTATATACCCAATACATACATGAATAACAGTGGTAAACATATATATATAATAAAAAAAAAATTAAAATTAAATAATAATAATATATTAATCATTCAAGATGAAATAGATTTATTACCAGGAAGAGTAAAAATTAAAAAAGGAATAGGTTCAATGTGTGGACATAATGGAATTAAAGATATAATAAATAATATAAAGGGAAAAATAAATTTTTACAGATTAAGGATAGGAATAGGTAAACCATTATACAAAAATATAAAAAAATTTGTTTTATCTAAACCAACAAAAAATGAAAAAAAAAAAATAATGAAATCAATAAAAAAATCAATATTTTGTATAAAATTATGGATTAAAAAAAATAATTTACCAAAAATAATGAATATTTTACATTCTAAAAAATCAATTTCATAAAAAAAAATGAATAAAATGGATATAAATATAATACAAAAAAATATTAAAAAAATAAATATTAAATATAAAAAAATAAAAAAAATACTAAAATTTCACGAAATAAAAAAAAAAATAAAAAAAATACAAAAAATATTTACACAAAATATATGGAATAACTATAATTTATATTCTAAAATTACAAAAAAATATTTAATTTTAAAAAAAAAATATAAAAAAATTATTTTTATTAAAAAAAACATAAAAATTTTAAATAAATATTTAAATAATATTAATGAAAATTTATACAAAAAAAAAAAAATTAAAATTAAAATTCACAAAGTTAAAGAAATAATAAATTCATTTAAAATAAAAATATTTTTAAAAAATAAAAATGACAAAAAAAATTGTTATATGGATATAAAATCAGGTATTGGTGGTATAGATGCTCAAAATTGGGCATATAAATTGTATCAAATGTACAAAAAATGGATAGAAAAAAAAAAATTTAAAAAAAAAATATTAAATATCACATATACTGAAACAGGTATAAAATCCTTAACAATGTTAATTATTGGTAAATATGCATATGGATATTTAAAAAATGAATGTGGTATACATAGACTAATAAGATACAGCCCATTTAATTCAGATAAAAAAAAACAAACATCATTTGCTTCAATATTTATATACCCTAAGATAAATAAAAGTAAAAAAAATATATTAAATTTATCAGAAATAAAAGTAGATGTATATAAATCATCTGGTGCTGGCGGACAACATGTAAATAAAACAGAATCTGCTGTTAGAATTATACATATCCCAACAGGCATAAAAACACAGTGTCAAAATAGTAGATCACAACATAAAAATAAAAAACAAGCTATAAAACAAATTATATCTAAAATATATAACTTTTATAAAATAAAAAAAAAAAAAATTCAAAAACCTCAAATAAAATGGGGATCTCAAATAAGATCTTATTTTTTAAATAATAATAGAATAAAAGATCATATTTTAAAAACAGAAATAAACAATATTAACCATATATTAAATGGCAATATAGATATCTTTATTAAAAAAAATTTAGAAAAAAAAACAAATAAAAAATCTTAAAATATGAAAAAAAAAATATCTCAAATATATAAAATTAAAAAAAAGTATATTAATAAATCACAAAAATATCTAAACAAAAAAAATAAAACTATAAATATCTCTGGTAGAGCAATCTCTAAGAGAACAATGAAAAAAAATACATTTATTAATGTACAGGATATCAAAGGAAACATACAAATACTTATAAATTATAATATTTTTAAAGATCAATATAAAAAAATTATTAAAAATATCAAGTTAGGTGATATTATATTAATTAAAGGAAAAATTTGTAAAACAAATATAGGTGAGTTAACTATAAAATGCAAAAAAATCAAAAATTTAGTAAAAATTAAAATACCTTATCCTGATAAATTTAATAAAATAAAAAATAAAGAAACAAAATATAGAAAAAGATATTTAGATTTAATAATAAATGAAAAAACTAGGAAAACATTTCTGAAAAGAATAAAATTAATTAAATTAATTAGAAAATATTTACATAAAAAAAAATATTCAGAAGTAGAAACACCTATGTTACATAATATACCTGGGGGTGCTAATGCCAAACCATTCAAAACATTTCATAACTCATTAAATACTAAAATGTATTTACGTATAGCCCCTGAATTATATTTAAAACAATTAATAATTGGAGGATTTACAAAAATATTTGAACTAAATAGAAATTTTAGAAATGAAGGTATATCAACATTACATAACCCAGAATTTTCTATGATTGAAATTTATCAAACAAATGTTGATTATAAAAATATGATGTATTTATTAGAAAATATGATTACATATTTAATAAAAAATATTAACTTAAATATTAAAAAAATAATATACAAAAAAAAAACAATAAACTTTAATAGACCATATAAAAAAATTACATTAAAAAAAATAATATATAAACACCATAGAAAATATTGCAAAAATATCAATAAAATAAATAATATTCATTTTTTAATAAAATTATGTAGAAAACTTAATTTAAATACACAAAATATTAAAAATAAAGATGAAATAATAATAAAAATATTTGAAGAAACAATACAAAAAAAAATAATACAACCAACATTTATTACTCAATACCCCAAAAGTATATCACCTTTAGCAAAAGAAAATAAAAAAAATAATAAAATTACAGATAGATTTGAATTATTTATTAATGGTTATGAAATAGCTAATGGATTTACAGAATTAAATAATTATAAAGAACAAAGAATTAGATTTAAAAAACAAATACTAAAAAATAAAAAATATAATAAAAATGAAGAATTTTATTATGATAAAGAATACATTGAGGCATTAAAATATGGTTTACCACCTACATCTGGAGTAGGTATGGGTATAGATAGATTAATAATGTTATTAACTAATAATAATAATATTAAAGATGTAATATTCTTTCCTACTTTAAAAAA
Source organism: Candidatus Stammera capleta (assembly GCA_036689305.1). Lineage (GTDB taxonomy): Bacteria > Pseudomonadota > Gammaproteobacteria > Enterobacterales > Enterobacteriaceae > Stammera > Stammera capleta_AM. The sequence continues at coordinate 160,006 of CP144787.1, forward strand.
AATATAGCATTATTTTATATTATATAAAATTTTTTTTATTATTTTTTTTTTAAAATATAATTTTATATGAATATTATCAAAATTTTGAAAATAAAAATCTTTTTCCTTTGAAAAAAAATATACTTTAATATATTTTTTATGTAAATAAAAAGATTCAAAAATAATTTTTTGATAACTCAAAAATTCTTCTAAAATATTTTTTAATTCTTTAAATAACAAATATTTATATTTTTTTTGCAAAAAAAATAAAAAAAAATTACCTATAATTTTATTTAAAATACATTTATGATTATCCTCCAAAATAGTAACAAATAAAACTTTCTCTACTTCAGAAAAAAATATTTTTCTTATAAAACTCATTTTAAATATTTTAAATATTTTTAAAGTAAAAATATAAAGATCATATTTAGGATTACTATTAAAATTTAAAAAAATAATTTTTATATCAATAAAATAATTATAAAAAATATTAATGCCATATTTTTTATCTTCCATAAAATACAAAATTATTAATTTTTTAATCCATATTTTCCTTAAAAAATCTAATTTATAATTAATATTATCGGTTAAATAATATAAAGTTTTACCAGATAAAATAGTATTTAATTTTTCCAAAAATTTATTTCTATCCATTAAAAAAAACATATATTTAATTCAAATGAATTATTTTAAAAATTTAATAATTTATAATATATAATATACTATATAATATTTAAAATATATAAATTGTATTTATTCATAATTAACAAAACATTAAATATATAATTAAATTATACTAAATAACATCATAAAATAATTATATTTTAAAATATAAAATTATTATTATAAAAAATATTACTTTATTAAAAGTTTTTATAAATATTTAAAATATGAAAAAATATTATTTAAATATTTTTAAAATAATAAATAAAATTTTAAAAAAATTATAATTTTTAATATATAAAAATAAAATAATAATTATATAATAAAATACATTAAAAAAATGAAAATTAAATATGGTATAATAGGATTACCTAATGTTGGTAAATCAACATTATTTAATTTAATAACTAAAAGTAATGTAAAAAATAAAAACTATCCATTTTGCACTATAGATCCTAATTATAAAGATATATTAATATATAATTCAAAAATTAAAAAAATCTCAAAAATTTTAAAAATAAAAAACATAAAATATCCTTCTATTAAATTTATAGACATAGCAGGGTTAATAAAAGACTCATCAAAAGGTTACGGATTAGGTAATAAATTTTTAAATAATATAAAAAATACAAATATTTTAATTCATGTTCTAAGAATATTTAAAAACAAAAATATCATTAATTTATATAATAAAAATAGTGTCTCTCAAAATATCAAAATTATAAATAATGAACTAACTCTATATGATTTAAATTTTCTTGAAACAATGAAAAAAAAAAAACACAATATATATTCTAATGAATATTTAAATAAAATTAAAAAATATATTAAACAAAAAAAAAAAAATATTTTAAATAAGGAACAAATAGATTATATTAAAAAAATAAACCTTATATCTTTAAAACCACAAATATATATATTAAATACTGATAGTAATAAAAATGAAAAAAATAATATAATTAAAAAAATTAAAAAATATTTATTAAAAAAAAAAAAACATTTTTTAATAATTAATATAAAAAACAAAAATATCAAATATAAAAATATAATAAAAAAAATTATCAATTTAAGTTTTAAATTATTAAAATTAAAAATTTTTATAACTATAAAAAACAAAAAAATACAAGGTTGGATACTAAATAAAAAAGATAATATTGAAAATGCAACTCTAAAAATACATACAGATTTTAAAAAAAAATTAATTAAAGCTGAAGTAATAAATTTTAAAAAAATTTGTAAATATAAAAAAATAGATAAAATAAAAAAAATGGGATTTATAAAATACAAAGGTAAAAAATATATAATTAAAGATGGTGATATAATAAAATTCATTATATAAAATAATATAACTAAAAAAAATCTTAAAATAAAATGTTTTTTAAAAATAATATTTTACTAATAATATTAAATATAGAATTATGGGAGCGCTTTGCTTTTTATGGATTACAAACAATAATGAATACTTATTTAATAAAAAATAAATTATTATTACTAACAGAATCAGATGTAATATCTATATTTTCATCATTTACCGCAATATTATATATTCTTATACCTTTAGGAGAATGGTTAAGTAATGAAGTTCTAGGAAGAAAAAGAACAACAATATTGGGACTAATAATTTCTATTATAGGTTATTCGTTAATAGCAATCTCTAAAAATAATAAAGAAGCAATACTTCTAGGAATGTCTATTTTAGCTGTAGGATACTATATTTTTAAAATAAATCCATCATTAATACTTACAGAATATTGCAAAAACAAACCTAATAATGAAATAGATAGTATTTTTACCAAATACTATTTAGTAATAAATATAGGTTCATTATGTTCTATGCTGATTACACCATATCTTTTATTTAAATTTGGATGGGAAATATCAGTTTTAATATCAATTTTAAGTTTAATGATATCACTACTTATTTCTTTAATTTATAATAATTTAATAATGAAATATGGCACTAAAACAGATTACAAAAAAATTAGTAAAAAAAATATTTATTTAACTATTTTTATTATAGTAATATCAACATTATCATTTAACTTAATTTTAAATATTAAACAAATATATAATATATTACTATTAGAAACAATATTTATATTTATATATAATTTTTTTAAAAAAATATTACAATTAAATTATTATGAAAAAAAAAGAATGATTGCAATATTTATACTTATGATGGAATCATTATTTTTTTTTATTTTATATGGTCAAATACCTATATCTATTAATCTGTTTACTATTAAACATATACAAACAAATATATGGGGATATAAAATAAAAGCTGAACAATTTCAATCATTAAATCCATTTTGGATATTATTATTAAGTCCTATACTAGATTATATATATAAAAAAAAAAAAAATATTTCAATTGCATATAAATTTTTAATAGGAATAATAATATATTCAATATCATTTATTATATTGCTAATAGGAATTAATATTAATTTAATTCACAACAAATATTTAATATCCCCAATATGGATGATAATATGTTATTTATTACAAAGTTTAGGTGAATTATTAATATCTGGATTAGGATTATCTATGATAATACAATTGTCACCTGCAAAATTAACTAATTTATCTATAAATTCATGGTTTTTAAATACATCAGTATCTTTTTTAATATCAGGAAAATTAGCAAATTTAATAACGAACGAAACTTCCTCAGATAAAATTAAATCACTAATAATATTTAAATATTTTTTTATTAAAATAATTATATTATGTACAATTGTAACTATTTTAATATCAATTATTACTCCAAGTATAAATAAAATAATTACAAAAAAAAAAATAAAAAACAAAAAAAATAAAAAACTTAAGAGGTAAATTTTGAAAATTTCTATAATTATATGTATGCACGGAAAATTAGCGAAAGAAATATTAAAAACAATAGAGCTTATTATAGGAAAGCAAAAAAATACAATAGCTATAAAATTTTTAGCTAAAGAAAACACAGATATTCTAATTAATAAATATAAAAAAAAAATTAAAAAATTAAATATTAAAAATGGAATAATATTTTTTGTAGATATATGGGGTGGTAGTCCATTTAATGCGGCTAATAAATTTCTAGAAAACATAAAAAATAAATATGACATTATAACTGGAACTAACATACCAATGTTATTAGAAGTTTTTATGTCCAGAGAAGATAACAATATACACCAATTAATTAAAATAGCAAAAAATTTTGGTAAAAAGGGAATTAAAAATGTTTATTTAAAATCAAATAAAAAATATAATACACAAAAAAAAAAATATTTCAAAACCAAAGATAACAATAATAATAAAATGAAATTACAATTAGTTAGGATAGATGATAGATTAATACATGGACAAGTTTCAACTGGATGGAGTAGAGAATTTAAAATAGAAAGAATTATAGTTGTAAATGATGAAGTATCAAAAGATATATTGAGAACAAAATTACTAAAACAAGTATCTCCACCAGGTATAACTTCTCATGTAGTAACAAAAGAAAAATTCATAAAAGTATATAATAATCCTAAGTATTCTAATAATAATATATTACTTTTATTTACAAATCCTAAAGATATAGTTAAAATTATTAAAAATGGAGTTAATATAAAATCTATTAATATAGGGGGAATGTCTTATAAAAAAGGTAAAAAACAAATTACTGATGCAATATCTGTAGATAAAGAAGATATCGATGCTTTTCTAAAGCTACACAAAATGAACATAGAATTAGAAATACGTAAAGTACCTAATGATAAAAAAATAAATTTAATTAAATTAATTAAATAATTTAAAAGAGAAAATAATGAACATCACATACTACCAGCTAATATTATTATTCATAGCTAGTTGCATTATAGGGGCGGGATCTATTCTAGATGAATTTCAAACACACAGACCAATAATCGCATGTCCAATTATAGGATTAATTTTGGGGAATCTTAAAATAGGTATTATATTAGGTGGTACTTTAGAAATGATATCTTTAGGTTGGATGAATGTAGGAGCGGCAATATCACCTGATAGTGCATTAGCCTCAATTATTTCTACTATACTGGTAATTTCAGGTAAACAACCAATAGGTACAGGTATTGCTTTATCTATACCATTAGCTGCAGCAGGACAAATATTAAATGTAATAATTCGTAGTATTACAGTAGGTATACAACATACGGCTGATAAAATAACAAATAAATATAACAACACAAAATATATTTCATATATACATTTTATAGCTTTATTTTTACACTCTATAAGAGTAGCTATTCCAGCTACAATAGTAGCTATAACTATAAAAACCGAAATAATACAAAATATACTAAACTCTATACCTATAGTAATTACATCTGGATTAAATATTGCAGGAGGTATTATAGTTATAGTAGGATATTCAATGGTTATAAATATGATTAAAAGTGAATATCTTATGCCATTTTTTTATTTAGGGTTTGTTATTGCAGGATTTACATCATTTAACTTAATAGCTTTAGGAATAATAGGTTTAATATTATCAATATTATACACACAATTATCCCCCAAATATTACAAAAATAACAAAGAAGAAATTAAAAAAAATAATTCTAAAATTAAAGATGATGAATTAGATTAATCTAAATTTTAAATAGGATATTATATGAATATTAATAAAAAAAATATTACTCTAAAAGATATTAGCAATGTATGTATCCGTAGTACGTTTCTACAAGGCTCTTGGAATTTTGAAAGAATGCAAGCTCTGGGTTTTTGTTATTCTATTATCCCAATAATTAATAAATTTTATTCTAACAATAGTATAAAAAGAAAACAAGCTATAAAAAGACATTTAGAATTTTTTAATACTCATCCATACATGGTGGGACCTATCTTAGGTATAATAATAGCTATGGAAGAACAAAAAGCCAATGGAATGGATATAACAGACAATGCTATTAACAGTATTAAAGTAGGATTAATGGGTCCACTAGCGGGAATAGGTGATCCGATATTTTGGGGTACAATAAGACCAATATTAGCAGCACTAGGTGCTGGTTTATCTATGACAGGTAATATTATTGGACCTATTATATTTTTTATATCTTTTAATACGATAAGAATATTAGTATTATATTTAGGTATAAAATATGGATATAATAAAGGAATGGATTTAATTAAAAAAATAGATAATAATTTACTAAAAAAAATTACTGAAGGAGCATCAATATTAGGATTATTTATTATGGGTGCATTAGTAAATAAATGGACATCAATAAATATACCCATAGTAATATCTAGTATAGATAAACAAAATCAAATAAATATCATTACTATACAAGATATTTGTAACCAAATTTTACCTAGCATTATACCTCTATTATTAACAACATGTTGTATGTGGTTATTAAAAAAAAAAATAAATCCTTTAATAATAATAACATTTATTTTTATTTTTAGTATAATAGGTAATTATTATGGATTAATAACAAATTAAAAAAATTATTTTAAAATGAATATTTTTGAAAAAATTAAAAAAAAATCAAAAGAAAAAAAAAACTTAAAAGATAAACAAAATTCTTCATGTGAAAAAATTAAAAAAATAAATAAAGAAGCGAAAAAATATATCGAACAAAGTAAAGAAATAAGCCAAAAAATAATTAATCAAATTAAAGGAGTAATTAGAGATAATCCTATATCTAGTATATTAACATGTTCTATATTAGGTATATTAGTAGGTATGTTGTTAAATAATTGTAAAAAAAAATAATATATAAAATACACCTATATTAATTATACTTTATAGGTGTTATTTTACACTTAATATAATTAATAAATATATTTTTCTATTAAAAATTTAGTATTAATTTTTCAAAAATTAATTAATATTTATAGTAATATTCAAAAGATTTAACTATTTAATTATTAAATGCTTATAATAAATTATCATATAATAAATATATAATTTTATATATTTATTTTAAAATATTTAATTTATTATATTACTTATATATAAACACTTTAAGAATTAAAATTATATTAATTTTTTTAGATAAAAATATTTTTTTCAAAAAAAATCAATAAAATTAATTATTTTAATAATAAAAAAACATAACTTATGAATATACTAAAATTATAAATACTTATATTTACTGAAAATATTTAACTATCTCAAATTTATTAAATTAAGATTAGTAAAAATAATTAAATACAAATTAAATTATTATTTAATATAACTAATATATTAAGAACTATTATAAAACAATATCACTTATAATAACTTATCCCGAATAATTCATTATAATAAATTTATTATTTCAATTAATACAACTTATATAAAATAACGTAAATATTATTTACTTTATTATAAAATTATTTTGCAAAACTAAAAAATTATATACATAGATTTCAAATAAAAAAATATTTTTATATTTACATTTATATTATATATAATTATTTTATTTATTTTTTAAAATAAAATTTTATATAAAATAATAAAAATTAATAAAATATACAATTAATATAAAATATTTATAAATAAATAAAAATATTTAAAAAATAATATTTATATAAAATATAAATTTTATAACTTTGTATAAAAATTTAATAATTACATTATTATTATTATTATAAATATAACAATTACATTATTAATGATATTTTAAAAAAATTTAAACTTTTGTTCAATTTAATTAATATACAAAAATAAATAATTTTATATATTTCAATAAAAACAAAATATTTTAAATCAATATTTATTATCAAAAAATCTAAACAAATATTTAATATAGAATTAATAAAAAAATAAGTATTATTATATCATATAAAAATTTAATTACCCCCACTAATAAAAAAAAATATTAAAAATTTTACTACAATGAAAAATAAATTAATATATTTATTATATAAAATAAAAAATTTTTAAAAAAATATATTTATATATATATTATACTAGTATTTAAAATAAAATTTTCATAATTAAACTTTTGATATTATTTATAAAAACAAAATGAAAAGAAAAAACATATTTAAAATAATTAGTATTGAAAAGGAATTAAAAAAATCATATTTAGATTATGCTATGTCAGTTATTGTAGGTAGAGCATTACCTGATGTTAGAGATGGACTTAAACCAGTGCATAGAAGAATACTATACGCTATGTATATATTAAATAATACATATAATAAATCATATAAAAAATCAGCTCGAATAGTAGGTGATGTAATAGGTAAATATCATCCTCATGGAGATAATGCTGTATATGAAACTATTGTAAGAATGGCACAAAATTTTTCTTTAAGATATCCTTTAATAGATGGACAAGGAAATTTTGGATCTATAGATGGAGATTCAGCTGCTGCAATGAGATATACGGAAATTAGAATGTCTAAAATAACAAGGGAATTTCTTAAAGATATTAAAAAAAAAACAATAAATTTCTTACCTAATTATGATAACACAGATTATATTCCTGAAACATTACCTACAAAAATACCTAATATTTTAATAAATGGATCTACAGGTATAGCTGTTGGTATGGCTACTAATATACCTCCTCATAATATAAAAGAAGTTATAAATGCTTTAATAGCATACTTAAAAAACAAAAAAATTAGCACATTATCTTTAATGCAATATATTAAAGGACCAGATTTTCCTACTGGAGGATTAATAGAAAAAAGTAAAGAAATATATAAAGCATACAAATATGGTAAAGGAACTATTAAATTAATAGCTAAAATAAAAATAGAAAAGAATAAAAAAAATAAAAACGATATTATAATTATCAAAGAATTACCATATCAAATAAACAAAAAAAAAATTATTGAAAAAATAATATATTTAATTAAAGAAAAAAAAATAAATGGAATAAAATATATAAGAGATGAATCTGATCAAGATGGAATGAGAATAGTTATACAAATTAAAAAAGATATTAAAAAAGAAATAATTATTAATAAACTATTATTTTTAACAAATTTAAAAATATCTTACGGAATTAATATAGTTGCTTTATACAAAAACAAACCACAAACTTTAAATTTAAAAAAAATATTAAAGATATTTATTCAATATAGAAAAAATATTATTAAAAAAAAAACTATTTTTGAATTAAATAAAGTTAAAAATAAAGCACATATATTAAAAGGATTTTTAATCCTATTGAATAATGTAAACATAATTTTAAATATTATAAAAAAATCTTCTAATCAAAAAATAGCAAAAAAAAAACTAATTAATATAAATTGGAAATTAAATAAAAAAATTAAAAAAAATTTTAATAACAAAAAGAAATATAAATTAAGTAAAAAACAAGTTAAATATATTTTAAAATTAAGTTTAAATAAATTTACTAAAATAGAACACAATAAAATAATTAAAAATTATAAATATTGTTATTATAAAATTAATAAATTTAAAAAAATTTTAAATAAAAAAAAAATATTAAATAAAATTATAATAAAAGAATTTAAAAAAATTAAAAAAAATTTTGGTGATAAAAGAATAACAAAAATAGTAAAAAAATTTAAAAAAATTAAAATAAAAGATTTAACTAAAAAGGAAAAAGTAATTATTACTATAACAAAAAATAAATATATAAAATGTCAATTACTTTCGATATATGAAATACAACATAAAGGTGGTAAAGGTAAAATATCAATAAAAATAAAGAAAAAGGATTTAATACAAAAAATATTAATAACTAACACACATAAAGATATATTATTATTTTCAAATACAGGTAAAATTTATATTATAAAAACTTATAAATTAACATTACAAAAAAGAAATACCAAAGGTAAACCTATTATAAATTATTTAAATTTATGCAAAAAAGAAAAAATCATTACATTAATTTCTACTAATATAAAAAAAATAAAAAACAAAAAATTAATAATTGTGACTAAAAATGGATTAATAAAAAAAATTAAATTTAAAGAAATAAAAATAAAAAAAAAAATAGGAACAAAATTAATAAAATTTAAAAATAACGATACTTTAATAAATGCTACTATTTTAAACAATCAAAGTAAAATAATGTTATTTACAAAATTAGGTAAAACAATAAAATTTAAAGTTAATAATATTAGATATATGAAGAGAAATGCTATAGGTATAAAAGGTATACAATTATGTAAAAATGATAAAATAATTTCCTTAATAGTTTTAAAAAAAAAAAATAAAGAAATTATATCTATTACAAAAAATGGATACGGAAAAAGAATGTTAATAAAAGAATTTCCATGTAAATCTAGAGCAACTAAAGGAATTATTTATTCTAAAATAAACAAAAAAAATAGTTCTGTCATAAAAGTTATTGCAATAAAAAATAAAAATAAACAAATTATTATAATTACTAATAAAGGTAATATAATTAGAATACTAATATCAGAAATAAATTTACTAAAAAGAAATACACAAGGTATAATTCTAATTAGAATGGAAAAAAGAGAAAAAATATCAGATATACAAAAAATATAATTATATAGAAATATTTCATTTAATATATAAAAAAATTATAATACATGAACAGATATTGTATTGCTTATTCCCGATAGCACTAAAGCACCTGATACCATAACAACTATATCACCCTTTTTTCCAAAATTATTTGATAAAGCTAAATTTTTAGCTAAATAATAAAAATCATCTGTAGATTTTATAGAATCATTTATTAACAAAGGTATAACTCCTTTCACAATTAATAACTGCTTAGAAACTATTTTATCTTCTGTTAATGCTAAAATGTAAGCTATAGGAAAATATTTTCTAATAAACAAAGGTGATTTTCCCTTTTTAGTATAAACTAAAATTAAAGGAGAATTTAATTTTTTAGCAATATCTACAGAACTTTTACATATAGCTTCACCTATAGATAAATATGAACTCTCTTTATATGAAGGGCTATAATGCATTGAAATATCTGTTCTTTTACAAATACTAGACATAATTTTAACCGTTTCTAAAGGAAAATTTCCCTTAGCACTTTCACCGGATAACATTACTGCATCAGTACCATCCAAAATAGCATTTGCTACATCCCCAGCTTCAGCTCTTGTTGGTCTAGGATTTAAAATCATCGACTCTAACATTTGAGTTGCTGTAATAACTATCTTACGAGCAAAATTACATTTTTTTATCATCATTTTTTGAGCAAAAATAACCTCTTCTACTGGTATTTCCACGCCTAAATCACCTCTAGCAACCATTATACCATCAGAAATACTTAATATATCATTAAAATTATTTAAACCCTCTTTAGTTTCTATTTTAGAAATAATTTGTATATTTTGACCATTATTATTATTTAAAAAACTTCTAATTTTTAAAACATCATTTTTATTTCTAATAAAAGAAGCGGCTATAAAATCTACTTTATTTTTACAACCAAAAATTAAATCTTCCTTATCATTTTCAGTTAAAAATGGCAAATCTATAAAAACACTAGGAACATTAATACTTTTATTTTCCCCTAAAAATCCACTATTTAACACCTTACAAATAATTTGCTTTTTATTTTTTAATATTTTAATAACCTCCATGGAAATTAAACCATCATCTATCAATATTAAATTACCAATATCAATATTTTTAAAAAAATTAATATAAGATACACCTACACTAGTATCATTACCTATATAATTATTTTTGCAAATCAAACTAAATAACTGATTGGTATGCAAATAAAAGCCTTTATTATTAATAAATTTTAAAATCCTTATTTCAGGACCTTTAGTATCTAATAATACAGCTGCCTTTTTTCCTGTAATTTTCATGGCAACTTTTAAATTATCTATATACTTTTTATGATCACTATAATTTCCATGTGAAAAATTTAATCTCATTACATTCATTCCATTATATAATAATTTTATTAATAATTCCTTTTTATTTGTAGAAGGACCTACAGTACATACTATTTTAGTTTTTTTCATTTATTTAATAACTTTTGAAAATTAAATATGCGTTCTAGTGGACTTGAACCACTGACTTCCATCACGTCAAAATGGCACTCTACCTCTGAGTTAAGAACGCATTAAGTTTTATAATTATAAAATACAATATCTATTATTGCAAATAATATTATTAATATATAATATTTTAAAATATTTAAGAAAATATTTACAAAAACATTTAAAATAAAAATATAAATAAAAATAAAAATAAATAATAATATATGAAAAATAACATATTAAAAGAATTAAAAAAGAGAAATTTAATATTTCAAATATCAAATAAAAAAGAACTGAAAATTTTAACAAAAAAAAAAATTAATATTTACTGTGGCTTTGATCCAACATATGAAAGTTTACATATAGGTCATTTAATACCTTTAATAACTTTAAAAAGATTTCAAAAATACGGACATAAAATAAATATCCTTATAGGAGGATCAACTTCGATAATAGGAGACCCTAGTTTTAGAAAAACAGAAAGATCTTATAAATCTGCGAAAAAAATTACATTATTTAGTAAAAAAATTAAAAAACAAATAAAAAAAATATTAATAAAAAATAAAAACCTATCATTTTTTAATAATAAAAAATGGTTTAAAAAAATGAAAATATTATATTTCTTAAAAAATATAGGTAGATATTTTTCTTTAAACCAAATAATAAATAAAGAAGCAATAAAAAAAAGAATAAATAAAAACGATAAAAATATTAATTTCTCTGAAATTTCATATAATCTTTTACAAAGCTATGATTATTTATATTTATTCAAAAAACATAATATTATTTTACAAATTGGCGGATCTGATCAATGGGGTAATATAACCTCAGGAATACAATTAATTAAAAAAAAATATAAAAAAGAATCTTATGGTTTAACACTACCTTTAATGACTAATAAAAATGAAGAAAAATTTGGTAAAACAATTAATCAAACATTATGGTTAAACAAAAAAAAAACTTCTCCATACGAATTCTATCAATTCTGGTTAAATATACCAGATGAAAAAATTAAAATTTTCCTCAAACAATTAACTTTTTTGAAAATATCAAAAATAAATAAAATTACAAAATCAAATAATAATACAAAAAATAAATATATTTTAGCAAAAGAAATAACCAAAATAATTCATGGTAGTAAAGAATTTAAAAATTCCCTATTCATTACAAAAACATTTTTTAAAAGCTCTAAGAAAAAAATATCAAAAAAACATTTAAAAATTTTATCACAAAAAAATATATCTAAAATAATACTAAAAAAAACAACAACTATAAAAAATATTATTTTCTTATTAAATTTAGTTAAATCTAAAACAGAATCACATAAATTAATAATAAATAAATCCATTTCTATAAATAATAAAAGAATCACAAATCCATATTACATATTATCTGATATAGATAAATTACACAAAAAATATACAATCATAAAAAGAGGTAAAAAAAAATTCTCATTAATTATATGGAGTGATTAAATAAAAGTATAAAAACTCTTTAAAAATTAATATTTTTCCAAAAATATACATTTTTTATTAAAATTAAATTTATTTTTCAAAATAAATGTAACATCTTTAATCATATTAGGAAGACCGCATATCATGAAACAACTATCTTTAATATTAAAATAAAAATTATTTTTTTTTAAAAATCTATTAGAAAAAAAATTAGTTAATCTACCTTTAAAAAATTTAATGTATCTATTACAGATAATATCTTTTTCTCTACTTAAAAAACAAATAAAATATAAAAAATTTCCGGGATAAATATTTTTGAATTTTATGAATTTATCAAAATAATTTAAATTATACAAATATTTTACAGAATATAATATAATAACTTTATTAAATTTATTTCTCAATAAATTCATCTTACTATTTAATATAGATAAATAAGGGCTAATTGCTGTACCACAGCCTATCATAAATAAAATATCTTTTGAAGGTAAATTATCAACTATAAATTTACCATAAGCATCTTTAGAAACATATATATAATCACCAATTTTAATTCCATCAAATATAATTCCAAATTTATCTTTTTTAATATTATATATATATAGTTCTAATCTTCTATCTAATGGACTACTAACTATAGAAAACATCTTATAAATAAATTCATTATTATTTAATTTAAAACCCAATTTAATAAATTGTCCTGAAATAAATGAAATATTATTATAAATAAAAACACTAAATAAATTATTATTCCAATCAATAATATTTAATACCTTACTTTTTATCCAAATATTCATTTCAAAAAAAATAATTTTTTTAAATTTTACAAAACTTGTTATAATAAGATTTAACACCTAACTCTTCTTCAATAAACATTAATCTATTATATTTACAAATTCTTTCAGATCTACATAAAGACCCAGTTTTAATCTGCCCTGAATTCACTCCAACTGATAAATCCGCTATAAAAGTATCTTCTGTTTCTCCAGATCTATGAGATATTATTGTAGAATAATTATTTTCTTTAGCTAATTTAATAGTATTTAAAGTTTCAGTAAAAGTACCTATTTGATTTAATTTAACTAAAATAGAATTTGCTGCTTTACACTCTATACCTTTTTTTAAAAACATAATATTTGTTGCAAATAAATCATCTCCTACAATTTGTATTTTTTTACCTAAAATATTAGTTAAATTTACAAAACCACCCCAATCATTATCACTTAACGCATCTTCTATAGATATTATAGGATAAGTATTTACTAAATTTTTTAAATAATCTATAAATTCACAAGAATTAAATTTTTTATTTTCTCCCTTTAAAAAATAAACTTTATCTTTTTTAGAATAAAATTCTGAAGCAGCACAATCAATAGCAATAAAAACATCTTTTCCTTCGGTATAACCAGCCTTTCTTATAGCATCTAAAATTAAAATAATTGCCTCTTCATTAGAAGATAAATTAGGTGCATACCCACCTTCATCACCTACCGATGTTGTATCACCACGTAATTTCAATAAATTACCTAAAACATGAAATATCTCAGATCCTATTCTCATAGCATGTCTAAAACTTCTTGCACCTACAGGTTGTATCATAAATTCTTGAATATCAATATTATTATTAGTATGACATCCACCATTAATAATGTTAATCATTGGAATAGGCATGCAAAACTTATCATGTTTTATATTATTTAATTTATGAATATAATAATACAAAGGTAAATTTAAAAACTTAGATGATGCTTTAACCATAGATAAAGAAACAGCTAATATAGAATTAGCTCCTAACTTAGATTTATTAGGAGTTCCATCTAAATCTATCATTATTCTATCAATATTACAATGATCCAAAACATCTAGTCCAATAATTTCTTTAGATATAATATTATTAATAATAAAAATAGATTTCATTACACCCTTACCTAAAAATCTACTTAAATCATTATCTCTTAATTCTAAAGCCTCTTTAACTCCAGTAGACGCACCAGATGGTACTGAAGATCTACCTATAATACCATTTTTTAAATACACATCTACTTGAACTGTAGGAAAACCTCTAGAATCCAAAATTTCTCTAGCTAAAACTTTAACTATTTTACTCATAATAACCTATAAAATTAATTATTTTTATTTATATTTACTATATTATAAAATACTAAAAAAAACTATCAAATAAAATAATATATTTTTTTAAAAAATATAAATTAAATTTAATATAATATAATATTGACTTAATGATAAAATAATTATACAATGAAAATTAGTGGGGTAGAGCAGTGGTAGCTCATCGGGCTCATAACCCGAAGGTCGTTGGTTCAAATCCAACCCCCACAAATATATTTATTATAATAAATATTCTAAAAAAACAAAGAATATAAAAAATTTAATAATAAAAAAAATAAAAAAATTTTTAAAAAAAACTTAACAAAAAATAAAAAAAATAAAATAATTAAAAAAAAAGTAATAGTAACTTCTAACCTTGTTTTTTTAATCATTAAAATTATTCTAGTTAAAGAAATACCTTTCTCTTTATTAAAGAAAGAATAAATTAAAATTATCAAAAAAAAAATTAACAAAAACAAACTATTTTACCTTTCAAAAAATTAAAATATTTTAAATATAGTTAATAAAACTAATACTACAAATTTATGAAAATTTATAATAAACAGTATGCAAATATAAACCATCTGGTTCAATTAAATTAATATTCAATCTACTTTTATCTTTTAATTTAATCAAATTTTTAATATAACTCACAGAATACCTCTTAATTCCTAATAATAATAAAACAGAAACTATATTACGAACCATATGATACAAAAAGGAATTTGCTTTTATATCAAAAAAAGTATAAAGGTTTTTTTGATATATTCTAATATAATAAACTTTCTTAATAGTATTTTTAGATTGATTCTTAGAAGTAGTAAAAAAACTAAAATTATGTTCTCCCAATAAAAATTTAGCGCCTTCTAACATTATAGATACATTTAATTTATAAGGATAATACATAACTAATTTATTTAAAAAACTAGATCTTATTTTAGAATAAGATACTACATATATATATCTTCTCGCAATAGCATTAAATCTAGCATGAAAAGTATTATTAATATAATTAATCCACTTAAATGTAATATCTTTAGGTAGTAAAGAATTACCTCCAGATAACCATTCATATAATGTTCTATTAGAATAAGAATCAAAGTGAAAAATTTGCCCTAAACTATGAACACCTTTATCTGTTCTACTAGCGCAAAAAATATTAATATCATGATTAGCTATTATTGATAAAGTTTTTTCAATAACTAATTGAATAGTATGTTTATCATTTTGTTTTTGCCAACCAAAATAATTAGATCCATTATACTCTACACATACTAAAAATCTTTTCATTAAAAACATAAAATCTTATTTATTACTAACTTTAAATGTTAATTAACTTAGTATTATTTTTACGTAAATAATACAATTTTGATTTAGAAATAAAATTTCTTTTTTTAACAAAAATATTAAAAATAATAGGAGAATGTATTAAAAATATTTTCTCCACCATCTCTCCATAAGAATTTTTTCTAACAGTAAAAGAAGAATTAATACCTCGATTACGCTTAGAAATAACTATCCCTTCAAAGGACTGAAGTCTTTTTTTTAATCCTTCTTTAACCCATATTTTTACTTCTAATAAATCACCCGCTCGAAACTTAACTGTATTTTTATTAATATACCTTGCTTCAATTTTATCTATTAAGTTTAAAAACATAAATCATAACCTTTATATAAATTAAATTTTTAATATTTTTTTAATTAAAATTTTTATTTTCTTTCTTTTCTTTTTATTTTTTAACATATTTGTTAATAAATAATATTTTCTTAATAAAGTTTTTTGAAAAGATTTTTTTAACCTCCATGTATTAATATTTTTATGATTACCAGAAAGAAGAACTTTAGGGACACTAATATCTTGAAAAATCCTAGGTTTAGAATAATTAGGATAACCTAATAAACAACTTTTATTATAAAAAGAATCACAATTAATAGATTTTTTATTATTTAAAACACCTGGAATATGTCTTATTATAGAATCTATTACAACTAATGATGCTATTTCACCACAACTTAATATATAATCTCCTATAGATAATTCTAAATCTATATAATTATCAATTAAACGCTGATCTATACCATTATAACGCCCACACACAAAAATAATACTTTTATTTAATAAAATTTTTCTTATAATAGTATTACTTAAAATTTCTCCTTGTGGTGATAAATATATAGTTAAACAATTATTGTTATAATATTCTTTAGCATTACATAAAGATAAATATAACGGAATAGTTTTTATTATTATACCTGGTCCACCACCATATATTTTACCATCAAGATTACTATTTTCCGTAAAATCCCTAGGATTCCAAAAATTAAATTTTAATAATTTCTTTCTTAAAGCCTTTTTAATTAAACCATGCTTTAAAAAAGAACTAAAAAAACCTATACTCAAAGTAATTACACCAACATTAAACATATTATTAAATATAAAAAAATTTAAACATTAATCTATAACATTTAATTTTTTAAAATCACTTAACGGATAATATGTTTTTAATAAAAAATAAATTTTTGATGTTACATAAGCACCCTTTTTAATCCAATATTCCAAAGATTGAATATTTATGTTTAAAAAATATTCTCTATTTAAAGAAATATTAAATGAATTGAAAAATCCAATTTGTTTAATAAATTTACCCTGACACGATCTTCTTCTATCACAAACTACAATTTTATAAGAAGGTCTTTTTTTCCTTCCATAACGTGCTAAACGTATAATAATCACAAATACACCTATATTATATATTTTCTTTAAAAATTAAATTTATTAAAAATATTTTTTATACTTTTCAAGTAATTATTATTTTTAAAATCACTTAAATTATCTTTTACCTTATTAAAGAAAAATAATAAAAAATCCACATTATCTATATTAACTCCAGATCCCTTAGATATTCGTAATTTACGTGAATAATCTATAATATCTGGATTTGATCTTTCCAACCTTGTCATTGAAGAAATTATATGTTCCATTTTAAATATTTTATCTTTATCAAATATATTTTTATTATCCATTAAATTTAATTTACTCAAAAAACTATCATCAGAAAAAAAATTTTTCATTTGTTTAATATAAAATAAAAAATCATTTAAATTAACAATGTTATAATAATTATTAAATTTATAATTAAAATGTTTCTTAAAAATTTTTACATCAAAATTATTATCATTTCTTATAAAAACATATAAATCACTAATATCTAAAAATTTATAAACTAATTTTTTAGTATTATATAATTCTAAGTCTTTTACATTTTCACCATAACCAATAAACTTAATTGGTTTATTAATCATATATTTAGAAGATAAAAAAATACCACCTAAAATGCCACTATCTACTTTAGTAACTATTATACTATTAAAATAAATAAATTTTTTAAGTATTTCATAAAAATTTACAATATTTTTACTACACATAATATCTACAACTAAAAAAGTTTCTGTAGGATTTAATATTTTTTGAATACAAGATATTTTTTTTATCATATTCAAATTATTAGGTAATACCCCAAAAGTATCAACAACTAAACTGGTACGAGATAATTTTTTTAATTCATTCAATGAATAATTAATAACATTCAATTCATCATTATTTTTAGATAAAAAATTAAATTTAGTAAAATTAACTTTCGCCTTCAAAGATAAATATCTTGCATATTCTATAGAAGAATTTTTTTGTATATCACATGTAGTAATTAAAATATTTCTTTTATACTTTTCTCTTAAAAAATTAGAAAACTTCGACAAAGTAAGTGTCTTACCTACCCCAGGTAAACCCACAAATAAATAAGAATTATTTAAATTATTATGAACTATATTAAATTTTTCACTAAAAGAAAGAAAATCAATTATTTTTTTTTTAAAAAAAAATAATATTTCTCTATCAAAATTTATACTTGAAATAACATTATTATTTAAAATATCCTCCCTTAAAGAAGAAATAAAATAATCAATAGTGCGTAAACAAATATCATTATTTAAAAAAATTTTATAAACTAAAGAACAAAATTTTTCTACTTTTAATTTATTTATTTTTTTATTATTTTTAATATCACAAAATATATCTTTAAATTTATCAAATAAAATATTAAACATTATAATTACAGATAATTAATTAATTTTAAAACAGCGAGAAAGGGATTCGAACCCTTGATATAAATAATTTTTATATACATGTTTTCCAAACATGTTCTTTAAACCACTCAGACACCTCGCTATAAATACAAATATATTATAGATAATAACACAAATAAAAATCTTCTTTTTGACAATATATATATTATTTATTATAATATAATTATTCCTCTGTAGTTCAGTTGGTAGAACAACGGACTGTTAATCCGTATGTCACTGGTTCGAATCCAGTCGGAGGAGTACCAATAAATTAAATATCAATATCTACAATATTAATAACTTTTTTCTTTACAAAACTTTTACGATACTTTACATTATCCCCCATTAACATACGAAATAAATTATCAGCCTTAACAACATCTTTAACTAATATTTTTAAAATAAATCTATTTTTAGGATTCATTGTTGTATTCCATAACTGTATCGGATTCATCTCACCTAAACCTTTATATCTTTGTATAAAAATAGATCTTTTACTAATATTAAAAACAAAATTGATTAAAGAATAAAAATTTTCAAAATAATATTTCTTATCTTTTAATAAGATGTAAACTTTACATTTATTATTAAAGAAATATAAATACTTAGATAAATTAATAAGTTTATTATATAAACCTTTCAAAAAAAATAAATTACTTATGTAAATATTTTTAATTTTAAAATTATCTTCAAAAAATAATTTAAATCCAGACAAATTAATATTTTTAATATCACTAAAATACAATAAACCAGTAATTTTCTTGTAATCTAATAAATTTATATTTAAAAAACTTATAAAATCATCAAACCAAATGTTAATATTTAAAAAATCAATTTTTTTAAAAAACATTAATTTATTTAAAAAATAATCCGAAAAATTTTTTCTTTTCTTAAAAAGAAAAGAACTTATATTTAAATATAAATAAACTAATTTATTTAATTTTTTATTATTTAAAATAATTTTATCATTACAAAAAACACAAATATTTTGAAAAGAAAAAAATATTTTTTTTTTAATCAAAGAACTATAATCTTTAACAAAAAATTCTTTATTTTTGTTTTTAATTCTATACAACGGCGGTTGCGCTATATATAAATTTCCATTTAATACCAAATCTAACATATATCTATAAAAAAAAGTTAATAATAAAGTTCTTATATGTGCTCCATCTACATCTGCATCGGTCATAATAATAATTTTATTATATCTTAATTTAGATAAATTTAATTTTCCACCATTTCTATCTTCTATACCACAACCTAAAGCAGAAATTAAAGTAATAATTTCCTGCGAGGATAATATTTTTTCCAAATTAGATTTTTCAACATTAATTATTTTTCCCTTTAAAGGTAAAATAGCTTGATTTTTACGATTTCTCCCCTGCTTAGCTGAACCCCCCGCTGAATCACCTTCAACTAAAAAAATTTCTGAATATTTAGGATTTTTCTCCTGACAATCAGATAATTTTCCTGATATCAAAGAAATATCCAACATATTTTTTTTTCTAGATATTTCTCTAGTTTTTTTTACTATTTCTCTTATTTTATAAGAATTAATAATTTTATTAATAACATATTTACTATCTATAGGATTTTCCAAGAGAAATTCATATATATATTCACTCACTAAAGACTCTATTAAAGATTTAACCTCAAAAGAAATAAGTTTATTTTTAGTTTGAGAAGAAAATTTAGGATTAGGAATTTTTATAGAAACAATAGCAAATAATCCACTTCTAACATCTTCCCCACGAACATTAAATTTGAATCTATTATTTTTTAATTCTTGATGTATATAATTATTAATTGTTCTTGTCATACTAGATTTTAATGCAGATAAATGAGTTCCTCCATCAATTTGAGGTATATTATTAGTAAAACAATATATATTTTCTTTATAAGAATCCACCCATTGACATGCTAATTCTATATAAAAATTTTTTTTTTTATGATTAAAATAAAAAATATTATCATGAATTAATTGATAAGATTTACATAAATACTTTAAAAAAGATTTTATACCACCTTTACTAAATAAAATATCTTTAATATTTTTACGTTTATCATAAATTTTCAAACACAAACCGGGATTTAAAAAAGATAACTCCCTTAATCTATTTAAAATAACGAAATATTTAAATTTTAATATATTAGAAAAGATACTTCTATCAGGCCAAAATCTTATGTAAGTTCCACGTTTTTTAGAGGAACCAATAATAGATAATTTATCTATAGATTTACCATGACAATAAACTTGATAATAAACCTTATTATCTCTAAAAATCTTAAGTTCCAATTTTTCTGATAAAGCATTTACTACAGAAATACCTACACCATGTAATCCCCCTGAAATTTGATATGAAAAATTATTAAATTTTCCACCAGAATGTAAAATTGTCATTATAACTTCAGCGGCTGATATTCCCTCCTTTTTATGTATGTCTGTAGGTATTCCTCTACCATCATCACATATAGAAATAGAATTATCTTTATATAAAACAACTATAATATTTTTACAAAAACCAGATAAAGATTCATCTATAGAATTATCAATAACTTCAAAAACCATATGATGGAGTCCAGTTCCATCATCTGTATTTCCAATATACATACCAGGTCTTTTTCTAACTCCCTCTAAACCTTTTAATACCTTTATATTAGAAGAATTGTAAGATTTTAATAACATATTTTATAATTTATATTGAATTTATTTTTATTAATAAATATTTTTTTTTATAACTTAACCGGCATAACCATATAATTAACAAATTTATTGTTTAAATCAACAAATTTTGCTATACTTAACTTATCTCTAAAAAAAAAGCGTATTAAAGATGATTTTTTTATAGAACATACTATATCTAAAATATATTTAACATTAAAACTAATCTCTAAAGATCTACCATTATAACTAATAATTAACTTTTCTATTACTTCATCATTATAAAAATTATTTGATACTACTTTAAATAAATTTTTTTTAATATAAAAAGTAACATAATTATAAGTATTATCCATTACTACAGAAGAACGAATAATAGAATTTTTAAAATTCAAAAAATCTAAATCTATATAACAATATTGTTTTGTAGAAGATAAAATATATTTATAATCAGGAAAAGTACCATCAATTAAATTTGAATAAATTTTAAATTTACTAAAAAATATTTTTACTTTATTAGACCCTACAAATAAAAAAATTTTCTTTTTATTATCTATAATATTCAAAAACCTTGATAATTCTAAAACTAACTTTTTAGGTAAAATAAAAGAAAAATTATTTTTTATATTATCTAAAAAAATATCATCAAATGGTAATTTATATATAGACATACGATAACTATCTGTAGTAACGGTGAAAAAATTAATTCTATAATCAAATAACATGCCATTTAAATAAAAATGAACATCTTGATCACTTATAGAAAAATATATAGCATCAATAATCTTCTTAAATAATTCTATGTTAATAGAAAGTTTATATTTATACTTAAATTTTCTATCAAAAATAGGAAAATCATCCACAGGTAAAGTTGATAAATAAAATTTACTATTCAAACAAGAAATTCTCAATCTTTTATTAAATAAAAAAAATAATAAATTACTGCTATCTAAAAAAGTTTTACATAAATCATATAACTTATGAATATTTACAGTTGTCAAACCACTTCTAATAACTTGATTGCAAGATAAATTAACAAAAAAATTCATTTCAATATTTAAATTTGTAACTGTAAATACAAGTAAATTGTTTTTTAAATTAATTAATACATTAGAAAGTATGGGTTTTTTGGATGAAATTGATAAATAACTGCTAAGTCTACTTAATGGTTTCATTATTACTTCTTTTTTTATAAAAAATTTCATTTTTACAATAATATCACAAAATAAATTAATATATTAAAAAAAAATTATTTATTATCAAACAAAATATAATTTTTTATAAAAAAATAAAGTTATCAAATAAATTATTTAATAAATATAACAATCTTTATAATATATATCTAATAATTTTTAAAAATTAAAACAATATAATTTTATTTAAATAATATTAATATTTTTATATAAAAAAATAAAACATTATAAAAATTAATATTCTACATAATAATAATATAATAAATAATAAAATTAATACATAATTTAAATTATAAAATTATATTAATAAAATAAACATTTATAATTTAAAAATATAAAAACTTTAATATACTAAAATATTTTAGTAAAATATAAAATATATTTAAAATATTTTAAATAATAAAAAATATTTTTTTAAAAAGATAAAATTTAATTTAATATTCAAAATATATGTAAATAATTAAAATTATTTATATCATAAAAATATTTTAAAATTTTTTAAAAAATTAAAATATACTATTAAATTACTCACTCTTTAAATTTATTTTACAAAATATTTTAAAAACAAAAATTTTTTTTTAAAAAATAATGCTAATTAATTTTGTAATTGTTTATAAAATTAATTTTTAATTATAAAATAAATTTATATTAAATATATAATTATAAAATATTTACATATAATAAATAAAAAATTTAATATTCTAAAACACTTTGCACAAAAAATAAAAAATTAATATATACTATATTATACAATTAATCAAATTTAAATATATAAATCTAATGAAAAGAACATATCAACCCTCAAAAATAAGAAAAAAGCATAAACATGGTTTTAGATTAAGAATGTCTACAAAAAATGGAAGAAAAATATTATCTAATAAAAGAAATAAAAAAAAAAAATATTAAATTGTATAAAAAATTTTCATTTACTAAAAAAATGAGAATAAAAAATAATAAAAATATAAATAACAAAAATTACAAAAATCATAAATGGGGTAAAATAAAAAAAATATTCAACAAATTAGATTATTCTCGTTTATACATAAGTATTAATAAAAGAAACATAAAATATGCATTTTTAAGAAATAAATGCAAAAGAATAATAAGAGAAAATTTCCGTATAAATAATATTTTACCAGGTATAGATTATTATATAATAGTTAATAGAAATTTTATATATTTTACTAAAAAAGAAATAATAAAAAAAATTAAACAAATATGGAATACATTAAATTAATATTAATATAAATTTTCTTGAAACAACTTCTATAAATTTTAAAAATAATGTTTTATAAAAATAAAAAAATATTTAATATATTAATAATATTAATATCAATATTAATTACTAATATTAATATAAGTTTTGCAAAAAATAAATTTAATCTACCTAAAAATAAAATAAAATATTTTACATTAAAAAATAACTATCTTGTAAATTTTATAAACAAAGATTATCCTTATAATATAAAATCTAAATTAATAAAAATAAATAATTATGATTTAAATACCCAAGATAACAGTAAATTAATAGATAAACATTTACAAAAAATTACATATTTAAATAAAATAAAGAATCTTTATCTATTAGAAAAACATAAAAAATCATTATATATCACATATATAAAAAATAATATAAAATATATTAAAAAAATAACTTTATATGAAAAATCACATTGCATCAATATAACTTTATATATTAAAAATACATCACAAAAAAATAAAATAATAAATTTTATAAACACAACAAAATTTGTTATAAATAAAGATTTAAATAAATATAAATTAGCCTACTTAAATAATAAAAATAAATATCAAGAATTTACGTTAAAAAACATAAAAAATAAAAAAATCCAATCTAAATGGATTGCTTTAATTAAAAATAATTTCATTAATACATGGATATTTAAAGAAAATAAAAAATTAAATAAAAAAAACTTTTCGATTAAAAATAAAAAAAATATAATTTACATAAAAAATAACATAAAAAATATTAATATTTTACCTAATAAAACTGAAAAAATAAAAATAAAATTCTATTATGGCTTAAAATTATATAATTTATTAGAAAATATTAACCCATATTTAACTAATACTATAAAATATCAACCATTAAATATAATTTCTCAAAATATATTTAAATTTATAAATTTTATTAATAAATATATACATAATTGGGGTTATTCATTAATTATATTTAGTATTATATTAAAAATTTTTTTTCTTCCCTTAAATATAATGCAAAATAATATTTTAAGAAAAATACAAAAAATACAATTTAAAATTCAAAATCTTAAGCAATTTAAAAAAACAAACATAAATAAAAAAATAATATCAATTTATAGAAAAAACAACTTTAATATAATAAATTTATTATTTCCTACAATTATACAAATCTTAACATTTATATCTTTATATAAAATATTATCTAAATTAATAGAACTTAAAAATATAAATTTTTTATGGATAAAAGATTTATCTACTTATGATCACTATTATATATTACCTATAATTATGGTCTTATCATCATATGACTCACAAAAAAACAAAAAAAATAGTATAGAATTAAATATATTAACATCTTTTATATTATTATTATGTTCTATATGGGTTCCAAGTAGTATAACTATATATTGTATAATTAATAATATTATCAATATTTTGTTTAACAAAATAAAAAACAAAAATGATAAATTTTAAAAAAACAATTTTTGCACAATCTACACCACTAGGTAATGGTGGTATAGGTATTATAAAAATTTCAGGAAATAAATCTTTCAAAATAGCAATAAAAATATTAGGTAAAATTCCTAAAAATAGATATGCTGAATATTTACCTTTTAAAAATATAAAAGGTAACATTATTGACTATGGTATAGCAATATTTTATAAAAAACCTTATTCATTTACAGGTGAAGATATATTAGAATTACATAGTCATGGTGGTCAAATTATTATAGAAACTATATTGAAAAATATAGTAAATTTAAAAATAAAAAAAACAAGATTAGCTAAACCTGGAGAATTTACTAAAAGAGCTTTTATAAATGGAAAAATAGATTTAATACAAGCAGAATGTATAAATAATATAATTTCCGCGGAATCTGAAAAAGAATTATATTCGACTATAAATTTATTTCAAGGTAAAATATCAAAAAAAATAAAATCTTTAATTAAAAAAACATTTAATATTAAAGTTTTTTTAGAAAAAAATATTAATTTTTATATTAATAATAATAATATTAACATAATAAAAAAAAAAATTTTATTTTTATACAAAAAAATCAAAAAAACATACAAAATATTTAAAAAAAATAAATTTAATAAAGAAGGAATTGCAATTACTATAGTAGGTGCACCAAATACCGGTAAATCTAGTTTAATGAATAAATTAACTCAAAAAAAAACATCAATAGTAACTAATATTAAGGGAACAACTAGAGATATCATTAAAGAATATATTTATATAAACAATATACCAATAAAAATAATAGATACCGCAGGTATACACTATACAAAAAATAAAATAGAAAAAATAGGTATAAAAAAAACATTTAAAAAAATTAAATCAACAAAATTTTTAATTTTTATGGAAAATGCTAAAAATTTTTCATTAAAAACAATTATCACAAAATACAAAGAAATAATTAATATAAATATAAAAAAAAAAATTATTATTTTGTTAAGAAATAAAATAGATTTAACAAATGAAAAATCTAAAATTTTTAAAAAAAAAAAAATTATTATAATAAATACATCAATAAAATATAATTTAGGCATTAAAAAACTAAAACAAATAATTAAAGAAAAATTAATAAAAATAAATAATACAGAAAGTAAATTTTCTATTAATACAAGACATATGAGTCAAATAAAAAACGCTTTTAAAAAAACTAAATTTATAAAAAAAAATTTTAATAAATTAAGTATGGATATAATATCTACATATATAGAAAATATACAAAAAAAATTAGAAAACATATTAGGAATAAAAAATACAAATTCCTATAAAATACTAAATAAAATTTTCTCAAAATTTTGTATAGGAAAATAAAATACAAATAATATTAAATATAAAAAAATGATATATAAAAAAAAAAAATTTTTTTTATTCAAAAAAAACATATTAATAAAAGATTAGATATAACATTGAAGAAATTATTAAAAAATTTTTCAAGAAATACTATTATAAAATATATTAAAAAAAAAATGGTTTATATAAATAAAAAAATATGCATTAAACCAAGTAAAAAAATTAAAAAAAAAGATTTAATTACTATAAAGCTAAAATTTCAAAGTAAAAAAATATTAAAAAACAAAACTCCTTTAAATATAATATATGAAGATAAATTTTTATTAATAATAAATAAACAAAAAAACATAATAATACACCCTAGTAATAAAAATGAAAATAACACAATATTAAACTCTATAATATTCTATTATCCTAATATATATAAAAATGTACCTAAATGTGGAATAGTACATAGATTAGATAAAAATACTACTGGTTTAATAATGATAGCCAAAGACATAGATACATACCAAAAATTAAAAAAAAATATTAAAAATAAAAATATTATAAGAATATATACAACTATAGTTTATGGTAAATTAAAACTTAATAAATTAATAAGTACTTTTATATCTAGAAATAAAAATAAAAGAACTACAATGAGAGTTAGTAATAAAGGTAAAAAAGCAATAACTAATTACCAAATAATAGAAAAATTTAATTTCTGCACATTATTAAAGATAACTTTACATACAGGTAGAACGCATCAAATAAGAGTACATATGAATTATATAAAACATCCTATAATAGGAGAAAAAATATATACTAATAAAAATATAAAAAACATAAAAATATCAAAATTTTACAAAAAAAAAATTAAATTAATAAATAGCCAATTATTACATGCCCAAAAACTAATACTAGATCATCCTAAATATAATAATAAAATAGAAATAAACTCACCATTGCCGCAAGAAATGATTAATTTTATTTTTTATCTAAGACATAAAAATATATTTATAAAAAATCAATAATTCTCCACAAACCATCTTTCTAATATAAAAACAGCTGATATACTATGTATATTAGATTTAGTGCAATAAAAAAAATGATTTTTATCCTTTATAAAAAAATAAGATTCACATGATGTATAACTCTCATCGTAAAAAAAAATATTTACTTTAAACTTTTTTTTTAAATTATTAGCAAATATTTTAATATATTTATATATTTTCTTATATTCATTATTTTCATTAAAATAAGGATATCCTATAACTACTGTTTTAATATTCCAAACATCAAATATTTTTTTTATCTCCAACCAATTAGGTACTCCATTTTTAGCACGTAAACAAATTAAAGGACTAGCAGTTTTTGTTATAAATTGACCTATAGATACACCAATATTACTTAAACCATAATCAAAACAAATAATAAACATTATTACATATTATAAAATAATTTTTAAAATAAAATATCACAAAAACTTAAATACATTAACATATAATAAATATAACATATATTGTAAGTTATTTGTAAAGAAATATCATAGAAATAATTTAAAAAATTTTTTTAATAAACATAGAAATATTAAATATATTATTTTAATAAAATAAAAATATATCTTTATTTAACATTAATTAAGTTAAATAATTTAATTAAATTAATTTTTGCATCACCTATTAAAATTCTTGTATTCTTATTATATAATATAGGATTATCTATACCTGAATAATTAGTATGAATTTTAACATCATTTTTCTTTAAAATTATCAAACATTTAGATTTAAATACCTCTAAAATAGGCATACCATATAAAACACAATTTTTATCATAATTAGCTCTAGGATTAATTATATCACTAGCACCTACAACTAATACCATATCACTTTTATTAAAATATTTATTAATTTTACCTAAAGTATAAAAATACTTATAATTTATACCAGATTCAGCTAATAATATATTCATGTGTCCTGGTAAACGACCAGCTATAGGATGTATAGCAAATTTTATGTTTTTAATGAAATATTTATTTTTTAAACACTGAAAAATATCATTTATAACATAATGAGATTGTGAAACAGCCATGCCATATCCAGGAACAATAATAATTGATTTAGCAAATGTTATTTTTTTATATAAGCTATATATATCTATATATTTACTAGAATAATTTAAATTTTTTCTAACTTTTCTATTAGCATATTTATTATATAAAAAATTATTCAAAATTACCTTAAATATAGATTTATTCATAACACGACACATTTCTTGCGATAAAAATAAACCAGCAGAACCTATAATAGCACCAATAACAATTAATAAATTACTATCCAATATAAAACCTGTTGCAGAAGTTGTCCATCCTGAAAAAGAATTTAACATAGAAATAAAAATTGGTATATCAGAAGAACTAATATTGCTTATTAAGCTTACACTTAATAAAAAACTAGATATAAAAATTAAAAAAAATAAAAAAAATAATACCTTAAAAACAGTAAAATTCAAAAAAAACAAACTTAAAAAACATAAAATCAATAAATTTATATAAATAATATATTTATTTGATATATTTAATAAAAAAATATAAGAACTATTAGTTAATCTTAAATAAGATATTAAAGAACAAATAAATGTAATAGTTCCAAAAATATTATTTAATAAAATTTCAAACAAATAAATTTTATTTATAAAAACACCAACAGATGACAACAAATATATACTATTTATACTTAAAAATATAGATGAAAAACCAATAAAACTATGCAAAAACGCTATTAATTCAGGTACATTAATAATATTAATAATATTAGAAATCAATAATCCTATTATTCCACTAATTAATAAAACAAATGTAGAACAAAAAAACAATAAATATGTTCCAATTTTTAACAAAGAAAATATTATAGCAATTAATATACCCGCTATACCTAAATAAACTCCACTTACAATTTTATTTTTATATGTAAAAAATAATAAACAATAAATTATAAATAATATAGAAATAATATTAGAAATAAAGAAAATATTAATCATGACATACCTAATTAATTTTTATAAAATATTTTTAACATTCTTTTAGTAATATTAAAACCAGCAAATATATTTATATTAATCAAAAATAAAGAAATTAAAGATATTAAATTTACTAATAATCCATTTTTATTATTTATTTGTAATAAACAACCTACAGATATTATACCAGAAATAGCATTTGTAATAGACATTAAAGGAGTATGCAAAAAACTATTAATTCTTCTTACAATTTCTAAACCTATAATAAAAGATAAGATAAATACTACAAAACGAGAAAAAAGAATATTTTTAAAAAACAAAACACACATCACAAGAAAAAAAATAAAAATATAATAAAATATTTTTTTTTTAAATATATTAGAAAAACTTAAAAAATTTTTATTTTTAATCTCATTAAATTTTCTATTATTAAGTGAACCTTGAAAAGAATAAATTATATTAAAAATATTTTTATTATTAAAATCTAAAAAAATATCTCCATTTTTAACAATTAACCTTAACAAATTAGTTATATTATTACTA
The DNA here is from genome assembly GCA_036689305.1 of Candidatus Stammera capleta. Lineage (GTDB taxonomy): Bacteria > Pseudomonadota > Gammaproteobacteria > Enterobacterales > Enterobacteriaceae > Stammera > Stammera capleta_AM. The sequence goes on from CP144787.1 coordinate 190,681, forward strand.
TATAAGATTGATGTTATGTTAGGCATTAAATTAGAAAAATCTAGATAACTTATAATTTTTACACCATTAGAACAAATTCGAAGTTTATTTAAAATAGATAACTCACAATTCCCTCCATTACGCATAGAAAGATCTACTATAATACTGCCATATTTCATATTTTTTATAATATTCTCTGTAATTATTAATGGAGCTACTTTATTAGAATAATAATTATTTGCTGCAGTAATAATAATATCAAACATAAATGCTTTTTCAAGAAGAAAATTATTTAAACTATTTTCAATTTCTAAAAATTTCACACCTAAACTTTCTACTTGTTCTTTAGTTTTTTTATTAATATCATAACAAAAAATCTTTGCTCCTAAAGATTTAGAAATACTTATTGCTGACAAACCAGCAATGCCTACACCTAATATTAACATATTAATAGGCTTTAATTCACAAGTAGATATTATCTGACTAGAAAAAAAATTTTTATATTCATATAAAGCCTCTATAACACCACGATAACCAGAAATATATGATATAGTACTTAGAACATCAAATGATTGAGTATTAGATAATCTAGGAATATTACTTAATACTATTAAAGTTATTTTGTTTTTTTCAAGAAAATATTTATTTTTTTTAAAATTACCTATAGAATATAAACATATAACAATACATTTATATTTCAACAAACTTAGATTGGAAATATGAAAATTAATACATATTATTATATCACTCTTCATGAGAGTATTGTTATTAACAATATTAGCTCCATTTTTAATATAATCATTATTAGAAAAACCGGCTAACAAACCAGCATTATCTTCTATATTTACTATTAATCCTATATTAATTAAATATTTTATACTATTAGGTACTAATGAAACCCTATTTTCACTTAAAATTTTTTCTTTTACTACACCTAAAATAATCATTAACAAATACCTTATAAAATTAATACATTCACTAAAAAAATTATTATATAATAACATATAACAAATTATTAAAAATTTAAGTTTTAAAATTACAAACAAAAATAATATAAATATAATAAATTATTATTTTAGGAAATAATTATGAAAAAAATCATATTCTTTAGTATTAATAGTTATGAAAAAAAATATTTTTTAAAAATAAATAAAAAATATAATTTTAAAATTAAATTTACAGAAAAACCTTTAAATAAAAAAAATGTGAAATTAGCAAAAAATTTTAACCACATATGTATATTTGTTAATGATAACGCATATGATAAAAATATTATAAAACATCTAAATAAATATAATATTAAAACAATAGCATTAAGATGTGCTGGATTTAATAATGTAAATTTAAAATTAGCAAAAAAAAATAACATTAAAGTTATACATGTAAAAAAATACTCACCTCAATCTATAGCTGAATTTACAATTGGTATGATATTGAATTTAACTAGAAAAATACATCATGCTTACCAATTTACAAAAAATAAAAATTTTTCATTAAAACACTTAGTAGGTTTTGATTTATATAATAAAACTATAGGAATTATTGGTACAGGAGAAATAGGTCAAAGAGTAATAAAAATATTAAAAGGATTTAATACTAATATTATTGCTTATGATATATTTGAATCAAATGAAATTAAAAACATGGGTGTAAAATATGTTTCATTAAATGAAATATTTATTAAATCTGATATTATTAGCGTTCATTGTTTTTACAACAAAAAAAACCATCATATGATTAATAAAGAAAAATTAAATTTATGTAAAAAAAAAATTATTTTAATAAATACTAGTAGAGGAAAATTATTAAATACTTCTGATATAATTGAAGCAATAAAAAGTAAAAAAATTAAAGCTTTAGGATTAGATGTATATGAAAAAGAAAAAAATATATTTTTTAAAGATAAATTTAATAATATAATTAACGATGATAAATTAAATATTTTATTATCATACAATAATGTTCTAATAACCAGCCATCAAGCATTTCTAACTAAAGAAGCTTTATTAAATATATCCAAAATAACATTAAGTAATATAAAGAAAATTTCTTTAAATAAAAAATGTATAGATTGTATTACTTAACTAATTTTATTTAAATATTTAAATTAATTTAATATGATTATTAAAAATAAGTATAAATATAAAGAAGGTTTTAATACTAAAATTAAAACAAATAAATTTAAAAAAGGAATAAATATTGAAACTATTAAAAAAATATCATATAAACGAAATGAACCTTCTTGGATGTTAAAAATAAGATTAAACGCATTTAATATATGGAAGAAAATGTCAGAACCACATTGGATTAATGGAAAATATAAAAAAATAAACTATCAAAAATATATTTATTATTCTTCTCCTAAACCACAAAAAAAAAAATCTAAAAAAACATTATTTACTAAAAAAGTAAAAAAAACATTCAATAAATTAAAAGTATCAGTAAAAAATAAAGATAAATTAGCTATAGATATGGTTTTTGATTCAGTATCAGTCAAAACAACATATAAAAAAAAATTATTAAAATTAGGTATTATATTTTGTTCGTTTAATGAGGCAATTAAAAAACATCCTAAAATAGTAAAAAAATATTTATGCAAAGTTGTTCCTATAAATGATAATTTTTTTTCAACATTAAATACTGCCGTTTCTTCTGATGGAACATTTATATATATACCTAAAAATACTATATGTCCTATTTATTTATCAACATATTTTAGAATTAATACTTCAAATACAGGGCAATTTGAAAGAACATTAATAATATTAAAAAAAAATAGCACTCTTAACTATATAGAAGGATGTTCAGCTCCCATTAAAAAAAAACACCAATTACATGCCGCGGTAATAGAAATAATACTACATGAAAATTCAAAATTAAAATACTTTACAATACAAAATTGGTTTTCTGGTGATAGAAATAAAAATAATGGAATATTAAATTTTGTTACCAAAAGAGCTCTATGTAAAGGAAAAAATAGCAAAATGTCTTGGTTGCAGATAGAAATCGGTTCTGCTATTACATGGAAATATCCTAGTATAATTTTAAATGGAAATAATTCCAAAGGATATTTTTACTCAATATCTTTTGCTAAATTATACCAACAAATAGATACTGGGACTAAAATGATACATATAGGTAAAAATACTAAGTCTTATATTTTATCAAAAAGTATATCTATTGATAGTAGTAAAAATACCAACAGAAGTTTAGTAAAAATAAATAAAAAAGCTAAAAATACAAAAAACTTCACTAAATGTGATGCTTTAATAATAGGAAATAAATCAGAAGCACATACTATACCGTGTATAATATGTCAAAATAATCACGTTAATATAGAACATGAAACTACATCTTTTTATATTAAAAAAAAACAAATTTTTTACTTACTCTCTAGAGGTATAAATAAAAAAAAAGCATTAGAAATAATAATGAATGGTTTTTGTCAAAATATTTTAGATATGTTACCAATGGAATTTTCTTTAGAAGCTAAAGAATTAATATCTTTTAAAAAAATATAAAATCTTTATAAACATTTAAATATATAATTAATATGAATTTATTAAATATCAAAAATTTACATGTTAAAATAAAAAAAAAAAAAATTATTAAAGGCTTGAATATTATTTTACCTTATGGAGAAACCCATATTCTTATGGGTCCTAATGGATCTGGTAAAAGTACTTTATCTTATACAATATCAGGAAATAAAAAATATAAAATTACTAAAGGAAAAATTTACTTTAAAAACAAAAATATTAAAAAATATTCTATAAATAAAAGATTTACAAAAGGAATTTTTATTGCATTTCAAAATAATATAGAAATACCTGGGTTAAATAATTTGTTTTTTTTATATCAAATTGTAAATATATATAGAAAAAAACAAAAAAAAAAAGAAATAAACTTTATACAATTTAAAAAAAATATCTATAAAAAAATTAAAATATTAAAATATTCATCAAATTTATTAAATAGATCATTAAATGAAAATTTCTCGGGAGGTGAAAAGAAAAAAAATGAATTACTACAAATATTATTAATAAAACCTAAATTAATCATACTAGACGAATTAGATTCTGGATTAGATATAGATACATTTAAAAATATATTTAAAGTAATAAATAAATTAAAAAATAAAAAAAGATCTTTTTTAATAATAACACACAACCAAAAAATTATAAATTATACAGATATAAATTCAGTACATATAATGCACAAAGGAAAAATTATTGAAGTAGGTGAAAAAAAAATTATTAAAATTATAGAAAATAAAGGATATAAATGGTTTACTAAAAAAAATAAAAATTAAATTTTAATAAAATTAAAAATAAAATATATAATATATAATGTGAAATATATGTTTAAAAAAAAAATATTCTAAAAAAAATAAAAGATAAACTAGTTAAAATAAAAACAAATAAAATTGTTTTTTATAATGAAAAATTAATTTACATAAATAAAAATATTAAAAATATATTAGTAAAAAATAAAAAAAACAAAAATACCTTAAATATAAAAAAAAAAACTAATAAACCCTTATACATAATAATTATATTGCAAAAAGAAAATATTAACAATCATATTGTAAATAATTTTAAAATCAAAATACAAAAAAATATTAATTTATATATTATAGAACATTATATTAGTTTAAATAAAAAAAAAAATTATTTAAAAAATAAAATTTCTATTAAAAGTGAAAAAAATAACAAAATAAAACAAATAAAAATAATAAACGTTAATAAAAAATCATATATTTATTTTATAGAAAATATAAATATAAAATATACAAATTTTAAAAGATTTTTTTTTTTAATAAATATTAAAAAGATTAAAACTAATATTAAATTAAAAACTAAAAAAAAATCTATTTTCCTAAACTACAATTTATTAATTTTTAAAAAAAATTATTTTAAACAACACATAAATATAAAACAAAATAAGAATACTAAAAGTTATCAAAAATATAATAATATCTTTTTAAACAAAAGTACTTATAAACTAAAATCTACTGTATTTATCAAAAAAAAATCTAATAATTCTATTGCTGAAATTATTGATAATAATTTATGTATTAATAATCATTCATATATTAAAATAATACCAAAATTTTCAATATACAATAGAAAATCTATTTGCAAACATGAAATTACAATAACAAATATAAATAAAAAACAAATATTTTATTTATCAAGTAGAGGATTTAAAATAAAAAATATAAAAAAAATTATTTCTTTATCTTTTATAAAAAGAATTTTATTTACTATAAAAATCAATAAATATATATATAAATACATATATAAATTAATCAAAATAAAATTACATTATAATGAAATATTTTAATATTAACAAAATTAGACTAGATTTTCCAATTTTAAAAAAAAGAATAAATAAAAAAAGATTAACTTATTTAGATAATGCAGCAACCACACAAAAACCTAAAATTGTAATTAATGCAATTAAAAAACTATATAAAAATAATTATGCCTCTATTCATAGAGGTGTATATACACTAAGTAATAATATTACTAATAAAATAGAAGAAATTAGAATAAAGATAACACAATTTATAAAAGCTTCATATCCAGAAGAAATAATTTTTACTAAAGGAGCTACAGAAAGTATAAATTTAATTGCTAATACATGGGGGAGAAAATACATTTCTAAAAAAGATAACATTATTATATCTATAACAGAACACCATGCAAATATTATTCCATGGTTTATAATTTCTAAAGAAATAGGATTTCAAATAAAAATTTTTCACATTAAAAATAATGGTAAATTAAACATTAAACATTTAATGTCTTTAATAAATAAAAAAACCAAAATAATATGCATAACACATATTTCAAATGTATTAGGTATTATAAATCCTTTACATAAAATAATAAAATCAATTAAGATTTTTTATAAAAATATTAAATTTCTTATAGATGGATCTCAAGCTATAGCTCACCAAAAAATTAATGTTCAAAAAATTAACTGTGATTTTTATGTATTTTCCAGTCATAAAATATATGCGCCAACAGGAACTGGTATAATATACAATAAAAATAATATGTTACAAAATTTATTACCATGGCAAGGAGGTGGAGGTATTATAGCTAATATAAATTTAAACAATAAAAAAAATAGTATTCATGACATAAAATTTATAAATTCACCATGGAAATTTGAAACAGGAACAAATAATATTGAATCTATTATAGGTCTAAATGAAGCTATAAATTATATTAATAATATAGGAATAAAAAATATTATTAAATATGAAAGAAAAATAATAATATATACATTAAATAAACTAAAATCTATTTCATATATTAAAATACTAGGAAAAAGTAAAAATATAAGTAATATTATATCATTTAATATAAAAAACCATCATCATTATGATATAGGTCTTTTATTAGATCAATATGGTATAGCTATTAGAACTGGACATCAATGTTCTATACCAATAATGAAATTTTATAATATTTCAGGAGTATGTAGAATATCAATAGCTCTATATACCTCTAAAAAAGATATTAATTTTTTTATAAAATCATTAAATAAAATCTTGGGAAAAGTAATAAATAATAAAAATAAATATAAACTATCACATGAAAATTAAAAAAATTATTAAAAATTTCAATTTTTGTTCTAATAAAAAAGAAAAATTAATTTATTTAATAACTTTAGGTAAAAAAATACCATTAAAAAAAGAAAAAATTAGAAAAACAAAAAATATTCTTTACGGATGTCAAAGTAATGTGTGGTTAAAAATATATAAAAAAAATAATTTATTCATAATAAACGGAGATAGTGATTCCTTAATAATTAAGGGAATATTATCTTTAATAATTAATTCATATAATAACAAAAAAATAAAAAAAATTATTAAAATAGATATATATAATTTATTTAAAAAAATAAAACTATTAAATTTTTTAAGTTTTTCGAGAGCTATAAGTATAAAATTAATATTAAAAAATATACAAAATATTATAAATAAAATCTACTAAAAATTAATAAATAAAATATATATAAATATATTGTAAATAATAAAATATTTTTAAATAATAACAATTATTAGTAGATTTTAACTAATTACATTTTAAAAATATAATTTTAAAAAATAAATAAAAATTAATATAATTTTTAAAAATAAAAATATAAAAAAAATTACAAATTTTTAAATATATTTTATTATAAAAAAAAATTATTAAATAATCTTAAAAAATGTAAATATTACATAATTTAATTAAAATAATTAAAATTTAATTATATAAAAATAGTTTATTATACAATTTACAAAAAATAATAAAAATTATTTTAATAAAAATATTTCTTTTTATAAAAATATATTATTAAAATTCATGAAAACACTAATATATAATAAATAATTATATCATTAAATTAACAATTAAAAAAACAAAAATATTTTATAAATTTTACATATAAAAATAAATAATTACTAAAATATAATTTTATATAAATATAAAAATTTTTTTATTTTAGTATATATATTTAAAAATCAGAAAACAAACTAAATAAAAAAAAATATATTTATAAAATTAACAACTAAAAATAAAATAATATAAAACACATATAATTTTCAAAAAATAATTTTTTAAACATATATAATATTTTAAAAATAAATTTATTTAAAATATCTTAAAATACAAATAACCTAAAAATATATTATAAAAATTAATTTATAAAATTAAATATTATTTAAACATAATTAAATGATTAACTTTTAAAAATATCACATTGAAAATGAATTTATTTTTTAAAATAATAAAAATATCAATATTAATATTTATAATAAAAATTTTTGGATTCATAAGAGATATAATTATAGCGAAAATTTTTGACTCAAATAATGAAACAGATGCTTTTTTTATATCATTAAAATTATCTAATATTTTAAGAAGATTTTTTGCTGAAGGAATTTTTACATACACTTTTATTCCAATATTAAGTAAATATAAAGAAAAAAAAAAAAAAATTAATGAATTCATATCATCAACTTATTTTATACTTAATATATTATTAATATTAGTAGTCCTTATATTAATAACTTATTCAAATAGTATCATATCCATGATATTTTTAGGATTCAATAAAAAACAACAGAAAATACAATTAGTTTCAAAATTATTTAAAATTAATTTAACTTACACATTATTAATATATTTAACATCATATATTTCTTCAATTTTAAACACATGGAAATATTTTACCCCTACATTTTTATATCCAATAATATCAAATATTACTATTATATTTTTTAGTATTTTTATATCTAAATATTTTCAACCTAAAATTATATCTTTATCATGGGCTATAATAATAGGAGGTATATTACAATTATTGTTTTTAAAAATATTTTTAAAGAAAATATGTGTAAAAATAAACTACAAATTAATAAATATTAAAAATAGAGGTGCAATAAAAATAATTAAAAATATATTACCTACTATACTAAGTGGTAGTATAACTCAAATAATACAAATTATTAATATATCTATATCATCTTCACTAAAAAAAGGATCTATATCATGGATGTATTATGCTGAAAAATTCACAGAACTACCGGTAAATATTTTAAGTACAACTATTAACACAATAATGTTACCTAGTTTATCCATAAAATACCAAAAAAAAGACCAATATGGTTTTTCTAAATTAATTGATAATAACTTAAAAACATCATTGTTATTAATAATACCAAATTCTTTAATTATTATTATTTTATCTAAAAGAATTATTATGACGTTCTTTCAACATGGAAATTTTAATTATTATGATACAATTATGACCTATAAAATATTATCTGTATATTCTATAAGTCTTGCTGGTATAATTATAAACAAAATACTAACACCATGTTTCTACACACAACTAAATAATAAGACTCCTATAAAAATATCTATTTTAGTACTAATTAAAACACAAATAATTAACATGTTTATATTTAAAATATTCAAACATATTAGTTTAAGTATATCATCTAGTTTTATATCATATATAAATATATATTTTTTATATAAAAAATTAAGAAAAGAAAATATATATAAACCTAAAAAATGGAATAAATTTTTAATTAAAATTTTTATATCTAATTTTTTAATGCTAATAACTATATTATTTTTTAAAAAAAAAATTAAATTCAATATAAATAATAATTATTTTATTAAAATAATAAAATTAATTATAATATATATATTTAGTATAACTATTTATGTATTTTCATTAATAATAATTAACTTAACTAATAAAAAAAAATTTAAAAGAAAATTTTTTATTTAAAATCACATAGAAATTATAAAAATAAATTAATAAAAATTTAAAATAAATTCAAAAAGATATACTTTTTTTTTTAATTAAAACTATATAATCTATAATAGATTGTATATTATTCATTTTTTCTATTTCTTCATCAGGTATTTCTATATTAAATTCCTCTTCTAAAGAAATAACTAATTCTATAATACCTAAAGAATCAACACCTAAATCACTTAAAAAAGACGAATTATCATTTATATTTTTTAAATCAATATTTAATAATTCACTAATTATAATTTTAATTCGCCTTTCTATATCTTCCTTCAATTCTATATTCAACATTGTAATTTAATTATTTATTCAAAATATTTCTATAAGTTTGCAAAATAAAATCAATATTATAACAGATTTTTAATTTCAATAAAAACTCACAAATTAAAATTTCATAAAAACTTTTCTAAAAATTATTTCTTACATAAAAAATTTTTAATCAACTTATCTCGATAAAATCCATCTTTAGATATATGATGATAATAATTCATATTATTATTTTTCTTATTAACAAATAATACAGGTTTTTTTAAACGATTATTAGATCTACGTTTTCCCCTTCTTGATCTACTACATTTATTTTTTTGTACTGCCATATATTTTTTTCTCTTTGTTTAATATATAAAATTTAATATTTTTTAATATAAAATCCATTTTTTGATCTAATTTAGCAAAAATAGAAAACAAATTTTTTTTAAAATAATAATAAAAGGAAACATAATAAAAATGTAAACACATTCTATGAACACCTAAAAAATTATACAAATTAAAATCTAATTTTTTATTGCCATAAATATTATCAAATACTATTGGATGACCTTGTAAACTAGTATGCAATCTAATCTGATGTTTATATCCTGTCTTAGGGTATACATATAATATAGTAAAATTATTTATATAGCTTTTAATTTCAAAGGAAGTTTCTAAATATTTTTTTTTTTTATTTTTCAATGAAAAATTATGATATTTATATAAACTAATAACTTTTTTAATACTTTTAGGCCAATATCCATGAACTAAAGCAATATATTTTTTATATATTTTTTTTTTTTTAAATAAATAATGCAATAATCTTAAAGATGATATATTTTTAGATAACATTAATATACCGGATGTATTACGATCTAATCTATGTATTAATTCAATATACTGAAAAGATTTTTTAAATAAATATTTAAAAATATCTATAATATTAATATATAAATTTTTACCACTATGAACTGGGATATTATAAGGTTTATTAATAATTAATAAATTTATATCTTCATAAATTATAGAATTCTTTAAAATATTTATATTATATTTATCTATAAAATATATACTTTTTTTTTTATTTATATCTATCAAAGGTAAACGGATTACATCATTTAAAATTAATTTATACTTATAATTAATTCTTTTCTTATTAACTCTTATATTACCTTTTCTCAATAAAGAATAAACTTTACATTTAGGTAAAAATTTAATTTTTTTAAATAAAAAATTATCAATACGTTGATTAGTTTCATTTACTCCTATTTTAAAAAAACTCAAAAAAAATTTTCTATTCATAAATATTGCATAAATTTTAATTTAATCAAACTATTTTCCATAAAAAATAAAATTACTTATACTATAAATAAATATTTTAATTTAATCAACTAAAAAAAATTATAAAAACTATAAATTTTTATAAAAAATAAAATACACTAAAATATAAAAATGAAAAGAATGTTAATAAATGCCACACAAAAAGAAGAAATACGTATAGCATTAGTGAACGGCCAAAAATTATATGATTTAAATATAGAAAATTCTAAAAATAAAAAAAAAAAAAAATCTAATATATATAAAGGAAAAATCACTAGAATAGAACAAAGTTTAGAAGCTGTATTTGTTAACTACGGTGAAAATAAAAACGGTTTTTTACCTATTAAAGAAATATCATGTAAATATATTAAAAAAAAAAATAATAATTCTGAAAATTCAAATAACATAAGTAATTTATATAAAGGACAAGAAATAACAGTACAAATAAATAAGGAAGAAAGGGGAAATAAAGGAGCATTTTTAACTACTTATATAAGTTTAATAGGTAATTATTTAATATTAATGCCAAACAATCCTAAAATAGAAGGTATATCTAAAAAAATAGAAGGTACTAGTAGATTAAAAATAAAAAATATAATACCATTACTTAATATTCCTAAAGGAATGGGTGTTATAATAAGAACTTTAGGGGCTGATAAATCCATAAAAGCTTTAAAATGGGATCTATCATTAATATTAAAACATTGGAAATATATTAAAAAAAAAATTAAAAAAAAAAAAGCTCCTTATTTAATTTATCAAGAAAACAATATATTAATACGTATATTTAAAAATTATTTACAACCTAATATAGATCAAATTATTATTGATAATAAAAAAATATATAAACGTATAAAAAAATATTTATATAAATTAAGGGAATTTATATTATATAAAAAAATAACTTTTTATAAAAGAAAAATACCGCTATTTAGTTATTTTCAAATAGAATCTCAAATTGAATTAGCATTTAACAAACAAATAAGATTACCTTCTGGAGGGATAATTATTATAGAAATTACTGAAGCTTTAACTGCAATAGATATTAATTCATCTAAAAATAATAAAAGTATAGATATAGAAACAACAGCATTAAACACAAATTTAGAAGCAATAAAAGAAATAACCAAACAATTAAAAATAAGGAATATAGGTGGATTAATAGTTATAGATTTTATTGATATGTTATTAAAAGAAAATAAAAAAATAATTGTTAATAAATTAAAAAAAACAACAAAAAAAGATAAAGCAAAAATTCAAATAGGATCTATTTCGAAATTTGGATTATTAGAAATGTCTAGACAAAGAATAAACTCTTCTTTAAGAGATTCTAATTATTCTAAATGTTATAAATGTGATGGTAATGGTATTATTAGAAATAGTGAATCATTATCTTTATCAATATTAAGAATAATAGAAGAAGAATCATTAAAAAAAAATATAACAAAAATAAAAATTGTAGTCCCAATTAAAATCGCTTCATATTTATTAAATAAAAAAAGAAATAATATATATAATATAGAAAAAAAAAACAAAAAAATTAAAATCATAATTTTACCAAATAAAAAAATTAATATACCTAAATATATAATTATAAAAACAAAAAAATAAAAATTTAAAAAATTAAAAAAAATAATTTACAAAAAATAAACACTTTATGAGTAAATATAATCCTAAAAAAATAGAAAAAAAAATTCAAAAATTTTGGTTAAAAAATAATTTTTTCAAAACTAAAGTAAATACAAAAAAAAAAAAATATTTTTGTTTATCTATGATCCCATACCCTTCGGGTAATTTACATATGGGACATGTAAGAAATTATATATTAGGGGATATTATCGCAAGATATCAGAAATTAAAAGATAAAAATATTTTACATCCCATAGGATGGGATGCTTTTGGATTACCTGCTGAAAATGCAGCAATAGAAAATAACTTAAACCCTTATACATGGACTGTTAAAAATATAAAAATAATGAAAAAACAACTAAAAAAACTAGGTATTAGTTATGATTGGGATAGAGAAATCAAAACATGTGATCCAAAATATTATAAATGGGAACAATGGTTATTTATTAAATTATATAAAAAAAAATTAATTTATAAAAAAAGAAAAATAGTTAATTGGTGTAATAAAGATAAAACTGTATTAGCTAATGAACAAGTAATTAATAATAAATGTTGGAGATGTAATGCTTTAATTAAAAAAAAAAAACTCTCACAATGGTTTATAAAAATTACTAAATATGCAGATAAATTATTAGAAGATCTTAAATATTTAAAAAAATGGCCACCTAAAGTTAAAAAAATACAAAAAAATTGGATAGGAAAAACTAAAGGATTTAAAATTAAATTAAATATAGAAAATATTAAAAAAAAATTATATATATACACATCTAAAATTAACATATTAACTTCAGTAAGATGTATATCAATATCTAAATATCATAAGTTAATTAGAAAAAATAAAAATAAAAAAAAAATATATAAAAAAATAAATTTACTTGAAAAGAAAAAAATAAATAATATTTGGGGATTATATTCCAAAATTAACGCTATACATCCTATTACAAAAACATTAATACCTATATGGATTACTAACTTTACAGAAGAATTATATAATAATGATGTCATACTAATAAGTTCAAAATACAATGAAAAACATAAAATTTTCATTAAAAAATATAATATAAATAAAATTAAACTAATAATTAAAAATAAATTATATAAGAAAAGAAAATTTATAAAAAAAATAAAAAAAGAAATAAAAAAAAAAATTATTCTTAATATATGGAAAAAAAAGAAAAATTTTAAATTAAAAGATTGGTCAATATCCAGACAAAGATATTGGGGTGTTCCTATACCTATAGTAAAAATAAACAAAAAAATACAAACAGTTAAAATTAAAGAATTACCAATAAAATTACCTTTATATAAAAAAATAAATAAAAAAAATTTAAATCCTCTTAAGAAGGATAAATTTTGGAGCATTATAAAAAAAAAAAATAAAAAAATAACTAGAGAAACAGATACCTTTGATACATTCATGGAATCATCTTGGTATTATGCTAGATGTACTTCACCTAAATATAATAAAAAAATATTTAACATTAAAAAAGCTAATTATTGGCTTCCAATTAATTTATATATAGGTGGTATAGAACACGCAACTATGCACCTAATATACTTTAGGTTTATACATAAAATTATGAAAGATTTAAAATTAGTTATTTGTAATGAACCAGCCACAAAAATAATATGCCAAGGTATTGTATTAACAAAAACATTTTTTTATATAAAAAATAACAAAAAAATATGGATAAATCCTGATAAAATTAAAAAAATAAAAAATAAATTTTATTGTAAAAAAAATAAAAAAATTAGGATATATTATGCTGGTATTAATAAAATGTCTAAATCTAAAAATAACGGCATTAACCCTAATAAAATAATTAACAAATATGGCGCTGATACTTTAAGAATATTTATTATTTTTTCCGCACCAATAGAACAAAATTTAATATGGAAAGAAAAGGGAATTAAGGGTTGTTTTAGATTTTTAAATAAATTATGGAATTTAGTAGTTAATTTTAAAAATAAAAATAAAAACAAATATATATTTAAAAAAAAAACAAAAACACTAATTTTAGTGGAAAAAAAAATTATTTATATAACAAAAAATATGAATTTAAGTACCAATCTAAATTCCATTATCGCTAAAATTATGGAATTTACAAATTTACTAATAAAATTAAATAATAAAAAAATTAATTTTTCCTTTATAAAAGAAAATATCAAAAAACTATTAATTTTATTATATCCATTCGCCCCTCACATAAGTTATTATTTATTAACAAAAATCTATCATAATAAAAATATAAATAATGATTTAAAATGGCCAAAAATTAATAAAGATATCTTAAATAAAGAAAAATACATTAATATTGTAGTGCAAATAAATGGTAAAAAAAAAACAATTATAAAAATTAAAAAAAATATAAATAAAAAAATATTAGTTAAAAAAATTAAAAAATTAACTATTTTAAATAAATTAAAAATTAAAAAAAATATATATATAAAAAATAAAATTATTAATTTTGTTACACATTAATATAATGAATTTTATAAAATACAAAGATTTTTTAAAAAAAAATAATAATAAATACAATTTTTACTTACTTATTGGTAATAATAACTATATTAAAAATAAATTAAAATTTAAAATAAAAAGTTATTTTAAAAAAAAAAAAATAGATGAATATAACTATATAATAGATAAAAACTTTAATTGGAATAAATTAAAATATGAATTAATAACAATTAGTTTAATATCTAAAACTAAACTATTTACTATAAATTTAGTTGAAAAAACCAATATTTTTAAAAAAATACATTTATATATATTAAATAATAAAAATAAAAATAATATTTTTATTTTAAATTTTGAATATAATATCACATTTAATAATATTAAAACAAGAAATATAAATAATATAATCTTTATATATTGTAATAAAAAAACAAAAAATAATATATTATTATATAAATATATAAATAATAAGAACATAAATAAATTAGTAATTAATATTAAAAAAAAAAATATTAAAAAATCTATAAAATATATAAGAAAAATAAAAAAACACAACTTTGAAAAAATAATATTATTAAATATAATTTTTAATTATATAATTAAAAAAAAAATTAATAAAATTATATTAGATTTAATTTTAAATTATGAAAAAAATATAAAACAAAATTTAAATCCCACTTGGGAGGAATTAGAATTAATTATATTACATATAATAATTATATAATTTTTTATATTTGAATTTTAGATTTTATATTACTACAGAAATAATAATTATTATTAATAGAAGATAATAATATATCTTTTTTAGCATAAATAATAACTTTCTTTTTAGCTCTTGTAATTGCTGTATAAATTAAATTTTTATTCAATAATGGTATATAATAATTAGGTAAAATTAATAAAATTTTATCATATTCAGAACCTTGTGATTTATGTATAGTAATTGCCCAAGAATTATACCATGTTGGTAAACTATTAGAATTAATTATATTAATATTAGAAATAGATTTTAAAAAAAAAACTTTTAATTTATTTTCTAAAAAAATAAAAAAACCTAAATCACCATTAAATAAATTTAAATCATCATTATTTTTTAAAATAATTATAGGTTCACCATAATAATGGTAACAATTATGTAATTTATTATAAAAAATATTTTTAACTATTCTATTTTTCAAAAAAAACATATTAATAAATTTATTAAAATAATTAATTCCAAATTGTGTTTCTTTAATTGCACATATTAATTGAAATTTTTTATAAAAATTATGTATATTATGATAATTTAATTCAATTTCATTAATTGAATTAATATATTTACTATAATATTTTATACATAATTTTAGAAGAAAATCAAAACTAAAAACATCAGAATCATAGAAATTGAAATTTTTAGAAAATTTTTTTTTTTTTAAAAATAAATCTATTTTCTTAATTTCAGTATTTTGTATTAAATTTGCTAATTTTCCTAAAAAATTATTTTTTAAAATACGATAATTATTCTTCAAAAAACACATATTATAATATTTTTTTTTTTTATTATTTTTTTTTAAATAATTTATATAATATTTAATATCATTAATAATAAAATTTTTATTATTTATATATATATTACAAATTTCATTAAATAACGCACCAGCTTCTACAGGACCTATTTGATTACTATCTCCTAATAAAATAACTTTCACATTATTATTTAATGCTGAAAAAATATAATAAAAAGTAGTTAAATCTACCATAGAACATTCATCAATTATTAAAACATTAATATTTAATTTATTATCTATATTATATTTAATAATATTTTTAATATAATTAAAACCTAAAAATTTATGTATAGTATATGCTCTAACTGGTAATATTTTATAAAAAGAATATTTAATATTTAAAGAACTATAAATACCTGATAAATATTCTGTTAAACAAGAAGCTGACTTACCAGTAGGAGTTATAATTGCAATGCAATTTTTATGTTTAAAATTAAAAATTTTATATAAAATTATTACTAATTTAGAAATTAAAGTTGTTTTACCTGTACCTGGATTACCTGTAATAATAGAAATTTTATTAACTACAGCGGATAAAATAGCACTAATTTGTTCATTATTTAATTTTAAATAATCAAAATATTTTATTAAAACTTTAATATTTTTTTCTTTAATTAATGTAAAAATATTTTTATTTTTATTTATATAATTAACAACATAATTTTCGTAAAACCAAAATTTATATAAATAAATGCAATCTTTATATAATATAAAAGGAGTATTTTGGTATAAAAAAAAAGAACTTATAATATTATATTGATATAAAATATTAATACAAAAATTAATTGAAAAAACAGAAAAAAAATAATATAAAAAACGAATTATATTAATACTGAAAATTTTATAATTTAATATTTCTGAAATAGGTAAACAAACATGCCCTAATCTATTAGATAAACTAACTATAGATGCAAATAACATATTAATAAATGAATATTTAACACGAAAATCAAATAATTTAGCAAAATATACATCTATTAAATCCATTTCTTTATTTAACAAAGAAATATGAAAAAAATTATTAATAATATCAATCATAAAAATTTTTTTTATTAAAAAAAACTCTTAATTTATTAATTAATTTAATATTTGGTTTTACATAAAAAATACCAGTATTGCTAATATTATTAATTAAGTTTAATTTTAAACCACGAAAAAAAATATAATAAACACCACCAAAATGTATCTCATATTTATAATTATTTATTTTAAGTTTTAAATAATTATTTAAAGCTAAAATATAAAATATATATTGTATATAATATTTATAATTATATATAACCTTATTGATTTTTTTCTCAGAATAATACTTATAATTTTTGCCAAAATAATTAGATTTATAATCAACTATATAATATTTATTTTTATATATAAATATTAAATCAATTATTCCATTTAAAAATCCATATAAATTAAAATCACTTATATTATTCAATTTTTTACAAAACAAATTATGATATTTATTAAATAAATTATTTAATAATGATAAAGAAATCGATTTTTTAATTGGTAGAATAAAATTAAATTCTTTAAATAAAAATATAACTTTCTTATTTAAGAAACTTATTTTTAAAGGATATAAAACAACATTAAATATATTAAAAATAATTTTTTTTACTAATTTAAAATATATATTATCAATATTAAATTCGTTTAATTTAGATTTAATTAAATCACTATCAATAACATTACTAAATTTTATATCTTCTAATAAACTATGAAAAAAATTACCTGTATTTTTTCCTCTTGGTAAAATATTTCGTTTAATATCATTATTGTGTTTATGATGCATTATATATTTACTTTCTACATTATTTTTTAAATATTTAATAATATTAGAATAACTAAATAATTTTTTATTAATTTCTATTCTTTTATAAGGAATAATATTTATTTCTTTAAAAGAAATATTTTTTTCATTTTTATCATTAAAAACATTATTGAATATTTTAGTTTTTATATATTTAAAATTAAAAATATTTTTAAAAATAAAATGATCTTTTTTAAAATTTTTTAGATTGTTTTTTTCATATATAAAGTTTAATATTGATTTTAAAATATCCTTTTTAACATTATATAAAAATATATTACATTGATATATAGATCTAGTTAATGCAACATAAAATAATCTTATTTCTTCTGATTTTAATTCCTCATAATAAAATTTTTTATTTTTTTTTTTCTTATATAAATCAATTCTTAACTTAAAATTTTCCCTATCATGATAAATATAATATTCATTATTTATATGTAAATTTATTAAAAAAGGCATAAATACAATATTATATTGTAAACCTTTAGATTTATGAATTGTAGAAATATTTATTCCATTCAAATTATTATCATATAATCTAATATTATATTCTTTTTTATCAATATTAGAAGATGACAAAATCTTTTTATTTAACCAATTTAATAAAAAAAATTTATTTTTTAAAATATTATATTTTTTTTGTAATATTTCACATATATGTATTAAATTAACTAAATATTGATTACCATATTTTTTTTTACTTAATCTACTAATTAAATTTTTTTTACTTATTATATTTCGAAACATAGAAAAAATATTAAAATTATCCCATATTTTATAATACGAATACAACTCATCAATAAAACAATAAAACTTATCTTTATCATTAATAAAATTATGTATATCATATAAGTTCATATCAAAAATATTAGTAGATAAAGTGCTACTCATATTATCCTTAGATTCAGGAGTTAATATAGACTTTAATACAAAAAAAACCTCTTTAGCTGTTAAAGAAGTAAAAATATTTTTTTTTATATATGAATTACATAATATAGGTAAATTTAATTTATTAAAAACATTATATATAATTTCTAATTCTACATTAGAATAAACTAAAACAGCTATATCAGATGGTATGATGCTTCTTTTTTTTCCATTTTTTAAAAAAATATAAAAATTATTTTTTTTATCTAAAATTTTTAAAATTTTATAAGCACAATGATAAGCTAAAAATTCTTTATAATTATCTTTTAATGAAAAATCACTAAAAAAAAAAAACTTTACAGCACATTGCTGCTCTTTCTTTTTAAGAAAACATAATTTTTTGTTATTTTTTGAGGAAATTAAATTTAAATATTTTAAATCTTTAAAAATAAAAATATTATCATTTTTACTAAATAAAGTATTTATTGCTGATACCATATAAGATGAAGAACGCCAATTTATATTGAAAGAATAAAAACAATCTATATTTTTTTTAATTGCAAAATAATTAAATATATTTGCACCTCTAAAAGAATAAATAGTTTGTTTGGGATCACCTATTAATATAATTTTAGTTAGATATTTAGAAAAGTTCTTAATATAAATTTTATTAAATATACTATATTGTATATAATCAGTATCTTGAAATTCATCTATCAAAACAACAGGAAAATTTTTTCTAATAAAATTAATTAATTTTGATTTATAATTACCAGTTAATGATTTTTTTAAAAAAAACACTAAATCATTAAAACTTAAATAAGATCTCTTTTTTTTTTCAAATTTAATTTTTTTTTTTACAAATTTAAAACAATTGATTATTATAAAATAATATAAATTATTTTTTATTTTTAAAAAAAATTCTATATTCTTAAAAAGATTTTTAATATCTAAAAAATAAACACAATTCTTAAAATATATAAATAAATATTTATAACAAAATTTTTTTAAATTAACAGGATAAAAAAAATTTTTAGTTTCATCTTTTACCCAAATATTAATCTCATTAAACCATTTATTTATTTTATTATTATATTTTTTTATATTCAAAATTTTAAACAATTTAATAATTTTTTTAAAATACATAATCCATTGTTTTTTAATTAATTTAATTAAATTTATTATATAAATATAATGTTTTTTAATTGAATTAATATTATTATTATGATAATTAAATTTTAAATCTATAAAACTAAAAAGAGGTAAAATAAAGTTAAATAATTTTTGAGGATTCTTCCAATAAGATAAAATAATTTTAAATAATTTAGTAGAAAGAAAAGAAATTTTTCTTTTCCAATAATATAATACCAATTCATAAATTAAATTATTTTCAGTACTTATAATATTAGAATAAAAATCTATATTAGATTCAAAAAAATTTGTAAAAATTATTTTTTTACAAAAACCATGTATAGTATAAATTGATAAAATATCTACTTTTCTTTCACATTGATTTAATAAATAAAATATGTCTTTTTTGTTTTTAACATATTGAAATATATCTTGTATTTTTTTATTTATATTTTTTTTAAAAATTAAAGAAAAACGAAGATCTTTAATGAATTTTTTTATTCTTTTTTTAATTTCAGAAACAGCAAGTTCTGTGAAAGTTACTATTAAAATTTTTTCTAAATTTAAATTACAAAATTTTTTATCAATATTAATATTTAATAAAAAACGTAAATATAAAACACTAATAATATGAGTTTTACCAGTGCCAGCAGAAGCTTCTATTAAATTACTTTTATTAAGTTTTACTTTTAAGGGATCAAACATAAATTAATTAAATTTTAAAAATTTCAAAACAGGTAATAACCATTTTTCTGATTGATAAATTACAGTATCAATGTTAATATTATTTATATCTCTACACAAACGTGATACATAAATATCATCTATTTCACCTGGAAAATAATTATTACCATATAATATATTGTATACTTTTTTTTTTGCTATATCTAATGAATAATTATTATTAATTTTATTTTTACTATATATATTATAGGCGGAAAAAATCCATACATTACTAGATTTAGGTAAAAAAGATAAAGGAATATTTATTCCATTAATATAACCATTTATATATTTATTTAAATAAAACTCAGCATTATCTTTAATTAAAGGTGTAAAATACCATATACCATTATATCCATATAAATAACTATTATTAATACCACCTAAATAACAATAAATTAAATGACTAATAAATAAATTTAAAGCATCAATGAAATTTAAATATTTAGGAGTCCATTTTATTATTTTACTATTATATAAAATAATATTTCCATATAAATTTATTTCTTTTAATTTTAAATAAAATTGTAAATTACTTTTTTTTTGAAAAATAGAAAATTTAATTTTATTAATTAAAAATACAATTTTTTTTTTTTCATTTTTCCATGCTATTTTACCCATAGTACCCACTGGTAATAAATTAAAATATTGTAAATGAAAAAATAATAAGTTATTATAAATTTTTTTTTTCTTAAAAATTTCAGAAATTATTTTACATCTCATAAAATAAAATTTTTTAATATCTAGAGAAAATAAAATATTCTTTTCAAGAAAATTATTATTAATAAAAAAATTTATTTTTACACAATTTATTAAAAAATATTTTATTGGATGAAACCAAAAAAAATAAAAATTATTTAAACACAATTCTTTTGGGTCTTTTTTTTTAAATATTTTTTTATTTTTATTTTTTAATAATATACCTTTTTCTTTCCATTCATTCTGATAACTCAAATAACCATATTTATTTACAAAGAAATTTTTTTTATCAAAAACATTTCTAGTATGTTTTTTACATAAAAATTTAATTTCCTTAAATATTTTTTTAATATTTAAATTATTTGAAAAATTAAATTTTATGTAATTTATCAAATAATCTACTAAAATAGAAGGATACTTTTTTTTATTAGATTTTAAAGAAAAATAAACGTAACTTATATAAAATTTCTCTCTTGCAGCAAAAATATACTCTAAAAATAAATATTTATCATATTTTCTTTTATTTCTATCTCCTAATCTAGGATTTAAAAACATTAAATCATAATTATTATTAGTAACATTCCTAGGAAATACACCATCATTCATACCTATTACACATACAACCTTAAAAGTTACAAATTGTAATAAAGATAAAGAACAAAAATTAATACATCCAGGTAAATATTTATTAACATTTTTTTTATTTAATAAATTAAAAATAATTTTACTAAATAAAAAAGAATTTATTTTATTAATATCAGATGTTAGATTAATAGAAAAAATTAAGTCTTTCCAAAAATCATTATTTAAAATAAATTTTTTATTTTTTAAAATAACATTGGATAAAAAAAATAATATTTCTTGAGAAATTATAATCCAATTATTTATGAATCTTTCTTTTTTTAAAAAAACCTTCCAAAATATAATTTTATAGACTAAATCTGCTAATTTAGATATAGAATTATTAAATAACGCTCCGCCTATATTAGGATAAGAAATAATATTATTCCAAATACAAAAATCTATATTTATTGCATATCCCAATAACATGCTTTTAATTTTATCAATAATAAAAAATTCATTAAAATTATCTTCTATATTAGAAGATATTAAATTTAATTCACTATATAAACCTATATTATTTATTAAATTAATAATTATTTCATACTCATTATTATTAATATCAAATTTTTTTAAAATAATCTCTTTATTTAAAAAATAAAGTAATTCATTAATAGATATATTAACTGTAGGTAATTCTAAAATATAAAAAAATATATCTATTATATCTTTACCAAAATTAAAATTTTCATTAATTATATGAAAAGGTAAATATTTTTCATAAATATTATTATTAAAAACAGCCTTTATATATGGAATATATAAATTTAAATCACTAACTATTATAATAATATCATCAGGTTTATAAGAATAATTTAATACTAAATCCAAAATATAATCATATAAAATTTCTATTTCTCTTAAATACCCATAACAACTATTAATTGAAATAGAATTATCTGTAATTAACTCATTACTACTATTTATTAAAGATAAATCTTTAAAAAAAAGAACATTATTTTTAAATCTATTTAAAATATTATTTTCATTATATTTTACATATAAATTTACTTCTTTAAAATTAAATTCATATAAAATCCTAAAATACTCAGAAAAATATCGTCCATAATATAATAAAGAAGAATTAAAAAAATTATAATAATCTTTACTATATAAAAAAAAAATATTTCTCTCAATATTTTTATTCTTTAATCTATTTTGATTACCATAAAAAAAACCATCATACCAATATTCCTTACTTGGATTTGAAATTAAATAATTAATTTTGGTAAATTTAGATATCAAAAATAAAGATTTTAAATAAATATAAGGAATAAAAGATACATTAAATATAAATATTTCATTAGGAATGTTATCTAAAATTAATTTATTTTTTTTATTAAAAATTTTTATAAATTTACAATAAACATCCGTTCTACTTAATACATTACTAAAATTATCATTATAATATTTAGATATTTCCCTCCATAAACAAGATTGCCATAATTGATTCTTATCATGCAAATATTCAACTAATTTAAATTTTTCCCATTTAATTAACCAATCAATACGGTAAATTAAATATTTATCATACAAATCAGCTATTTTAGTAGATAAAAAAAATAATTTCTCAAAAGTATAATTTTTTTTTAAATATCTTCTTATATCAATAAATTCCTTTTTATAAAGAATATTAGGTAATAACTTTACAATTATAAAAGTTAAATTTCTTTTATTAAAAAAATTAGTTTCTGGAACATTTGAAATTATAGATCTATATATATCCCATACAAATTTAGCTGGTAAAACAAATTTTATATTAGCACAAATACCTAAATATTTCGCTAAAAATATTTTTAAAAGAAAAGAAATATTATTATTTGGAATAATAATAATTTCATTAATATGAGAATTATTTAATAATTTTTTTTGTAAAATTTCTAATAAAATATATTTTAAAACTTCAATATTATTTGATTGATATAATTTAAACATATAAATATCATTTATTCTTAAATATAAAAACTATAATCAAAAACAATAAAATAATTACAAAATAAATATAAGATAATTTATATTTAAAAGGCCAAAATAATCTTACCCCCATAACACTAAATATATCAAAAAATATATGATTTAAATACCCTATTATAATTCCCTTTATAATATCTATATTAATATTAAAATTCAAAAAAATATTTAAATTAACTAAAAAAAAAGAAAAAATAAACAAACAAAATATACTATGTGTAAAACCTCTATGTTTAAAAAAAAATAAAATTTTTAAAAAAAAAATCTTTTTCTTAAAAAAGAATTTTTATGATCAATATCAGGTAATAAACATGATATTAACGAAAAAAAAATAACATATCTCCAATTTATGTTACTAAAATAATCATTAAAAATATAACTAATAAAAATTATAAAAAATAAATTATGTAAAATATGATTTCTAAAACACATACTATTTTAATAAAAAAAAATATAAAACAAAATATTTATACAATTATATATTACTAGTATAATCTATATTATTATATAATCAAATTAATTAAACAAACAATTTCATATTATTTCTAAAAAATATTAAAATGGAAAATAATAAAAATAAATATAAAAATCATCAAAATATAAATAAACAGTTAAAATTATATTATATTTGCAAAGAAAATCCTGGAATGATATTTTGGAATGCAAACGGACTAATAATAATAAATAATATTAAAAAATTTTTAAAAAAAATATTTAAAAAATATAATTACATAGAAGTTAGCACACCTATATTAATGAATAAAAATATATGGACTAAAAGTGGTCATTGGAAAAATTATAAAAAATCAATGTTTCATACACACATAAATAAAAAAACATTATGTATTAAACCTATGAACTGTCCAGGTCATATATTTATTTATAAACAAAAAATTACTTCATATAAAAGATTACCTATAAAAATATCAGAATTTGGAATATGTCATAGAAACGAAAAATCAGGTTCTTTATATGGATTGTTAAGAACAAGAACATTCACGCAAGATGATGCACACATTTTTTGTACTACATCACAAATTACAAAAGAAATATTAAACTGCATAAAATTAACATTTAAAATATATAATAAATTTAATTTTAAAAATATTAAAATACATTTTTCTACTAGACCTCCAAAATACATAGGAAATAAAAAAAAATGGATTAAAACAGAAAAAAAAATAATAAAAATATTAAAAAAAAATAATATTAATTACTCATTAAAAATAGGAAAAGGAGCATTTTACGGACCTAAAATAGAATTCATTTTAAAAGATTCATTAAATAGAAAATGGCAATGTGGAACAATACAATTAGATTTATATTTAACAAAAAAACTAAATGCTTATTATATTAATAAAAATAATAAAAAAAAAAATCCAGTTTTAATACATAGAGCTATTTTGGGTTCTTTAGAAAGATTTGTTGGTATTTTGATAGAAGAATATAACGGGTGGATTCCTTTATGGTTAACTCCA
Organism: Candidatus Stammera capleta; assembly: GCA_036689305.1. Lineage (GTDB taxonomy): Bacteria > Pseudomonadota > Gammaproteobacteria > Enterobacterales > Enterobacteriaceae > Stammera > Stammera capleta_AM. The sequence continues at coordinate 216,499 of CP144787.1, forward strand.
ATACAAATAGTAATTATAAATATTTCTGAAAAATATATAAAATATTGTAAAAAAATATTTAAAAAACTTAAAAAACATAACATAAGAATCTTAAGTGATTTTAAAAACAAAAAAGTAAACTTCAAAATTAGACAGTATACTTTACAAAAAGTACCCTACATGATACTATGTGGCAATAAAGAAATGATGACAAACACAATTAATATTAGAAATACTCAAAAAGAAACATCTAAAAATGTTAATATTAATTATTTAATAAATAAAATTAAAAAAAAAACAAAACAATATATTTAAAGGTAAAAAATATTAAAATTTTAAACAAAAAAATTAAAGTTAATAAAGAAATAAATAGTCCTAAAGTCAGAGTTACAAATAATAAACGAGAAAATTTAGGTATATTAGATATTAAAATAGCACTTAAATTAGCAAAAAAATTAAATCTAGATTTAGTAGAAATATCCCCCCACTCCAACCCTCCAGTTTGTAAAATTACAGACTATGGAAAATTTATATATAAAAGAAACAAAATAATAAAAAAAAAAAAACAACATAAAATAAAAACAAAAGAAATAAAATTTAGACCAAATACAAATAAAAATGATTATAAAATTAAGTTAAAAAAAATAATATTTTTTTTAAAAAAAGGTAAAAAAGTTAAAATAACTATAAGATTTAGGGGAAGAGAAATAATACATCAAAATTTAGCTATAAACATGATAAATAAATTAAAAAAAAAAACACAAAAAATTTCAAACATAGATTTTTATTCCAAAAAAGTAGAAAATAGACAAATAAATATAATTTTATCTAGTAAAAAAATAAATAATTAACTATGAATAAAATAAAAACAATTCATGCTGTAGTTAAAAGAATTAAAAAAACATCTACTGGAAAAATAAAGTTTAAAAAAGCTAATTCGAGACATATGTTAACAAAAAAAACAAGTAAAAAAAAGAGAAAGTTAAGATTTAAAAAAAAATTAAATAAAAGTAATATAAGACTATTAAAAAATTGTATACCATATATATAAATTAAAGGATAAAAATGATACGAGTTAAAAGGGGAGTGACAGCAAAAATAAAACATAAAAAAATTATAAAATTAGCTAAAGGATATTACGGAGCAAGATCAAAAACATTTCGATCCGCAAAACAATCTGTAATTAAAGCTTATCAATATTCGTATAGAGATAGAAAAATAAAAAAACGAAATATGAGAAGATTATGGATAAAACAAATAAATTCAAAAATAAGATATTATGGAATAACATATAGCAAATTTATATATAAATTAAAAAAAATAAAGTTAAATTTAAATAGAAAAATTTTATCGGAAATTATAAATAATAATTGTACCTCTATAGAAAAAATTATTAAATTAATTAAAAAATAAATTTAATATGTTTAAAATTAAAAAAAATATAAAAATTTTTAAAAAAAAAATTAAAAAATGCAAAGATATTGAATCTATAAATAATATTAAACTTCTATATTTAAGTAAAAACGGATATATTAATAAATTAAAAAAAAAACTTAAAGAAAGCCCTGAAAATCTTAAACCAAATTTAGGAAAAAATTTTAATTTTATAAAAAAATATATAATTAAAAAAATTAATTTTATCCAAAAAAAAATTAACAAAAAAAAATCACTTAATATTAATAATAATGAAATAGATATTTTTTTACCCAGTAAAAATTACTTTTCTATAGGAAATAAACATCCAATAACTATTATTCTAAATAAGATAGAACATTTTTTTGAAAAAATAGGATTTAATTTTTTTTATGGTCCTGAAATTGAAAAAACAAATTATAATTTTAAACTACTCAATATCGGAAAAAATCATCCATCTTATAATATAAAAAATACTTTTTGGATTAATAAAAAATTATTATTAAGAACACAAACATCCCCAATACAAATAAGATACATGAAAAATAAAAAACCTCCTATTAAGATAATTACATCAGGATGTGTTTTTAGAAAAGACAATGATAATACACACACCCCTATGTTTCATCAAGTAGAAGGATTTTGGGTAGATAAAAAAATTAACTTTACACATTTAAAATATATAATAAAGAAATTTATATATTTTCTTTTTAAAAATAAAAAAAAAATAAAATTTATTCCAGCATATTTCCCGTTTACTGAACCATCTGCTGAAGTAAATATTAAAAATACAAATAATAAATGGTTAGAAATACTTGGTTGTGGAATGATACACCCTAAAATATTAAAAAACGTTAATATTAATTATAAAAAATATTCTGGCTTTGCTTTTGGTATGGGAATAGAAAGATTAACTATGTTAAAATTTAATATAACAGATATTAAAATATTATATAAAAATAATATAAGAATACTTAAACAATTTTAATCTTTTAAAAAAATGAAATTTCCCATAACTTGTATAAAAAAATATTTTACAAAAAAAATAGATTTTACAAAAATAAAAAAAATATTTAACAATAATGGATTCGAAACTAAAAATAAAATAAATTTTAAAAAAATATTAAATAATAAATATTTTATAAAAATTAAAATAAAAAATTTTATATTTAACAAAAATAAAAAAGAAATATTTATTAAAATTTTAAATAAAAAAAAAATAAAAATAATTTTCAAAGAAAATGATAAAAAATTACTTTATAATAGTAAAATATTAATATTCAAAAAAGATTTTAAAAAATCTAATAAAATATATATCTCTAAAATTAAACAAAAAAAAAATATATTAATATTACATAGAAAAAAAAATTTTTTTATCAAAAAAATAATTGAAAAAAATAGTTATCTTGAAATAAATATTCCATATAATAGAAAAGATTGTTATAACATAATTGGTTTATCTAGGGAAATATCAATTTTGAATAATAAAAAAAAATTTTTTAAATATTCATATATAAAAACTCCAAAATTTAATTTTTCATTAACTTCAAAAATACCTTATAAAAATTATAAATACTTAATTTTTAAAATTAAATATAAAAAAAAAGAAATATCTAAATATATAACATCAAATTTTGATAATATTGTAAAAAAAGAAAAAAATTTTTTTATTAACATAATTAATTCTATTATAATAGAATATGGGCAAATAATAAAAATTTATAATTTAAATTTATTTACGAAAAAAAAAAAAATAAATAATATTTCTTTATTAAATAAAATTAATAAATTTCTAAATAAAAAAAAACAAAAAAACTTACTTAAATTTAAAAACACTTCAAATATTTTATTAAATAAAACATTAATAATAATAGCTCCATTATTAAAAATTAATTTAATAGAAAAAATAAATAATAAAAAAAATATTTTATATAAATATATAAGTAATACTGATAATAACGCACAAACTTTATCTATAATAAAATTTATAAAAATTATAAAAAATATATATAGTATTAAAATAAAAAAAAAATTTTTAAAAAGAGAAGACATACCTAATAAAAAAATTAAACTACATTATTCTAAAGTTAGAAAAATATTAGGTTTTAAAATAAAAAAAAAAAAAATCATTAACATTTTAGAAAAAATATATTGTTTAATAATAAAAAAAAAAAAAAAAAAAATAACTATAAAGATACCAGAATGGAGAAATGATCTTTTTATAGAGGAAGATATAATAGAGGAAATTATAAAAATATATGGATATAATAAAATACCAGAACAACCACCATCAACACAATTACATATCTCTAACAAAACTAATATATACCACAGAAATATTAATAATATCAAAAATATTCTTATTAACAAAGAATATAAAGAAATAATAAACTTTCATTTTTCAAATAAAAAAAAAGAAAAAATTATTTTAATAAAAAACAAAAAACAAATAAAATTAAAAAATTCATTTTCAAAGAAAATATCAATATTGAGAACATCTTTAATACCCGGTTTAATTAATACATTAAAATATAACCTAAAAAGACAAAATAACAGAATTAAAATATTTGAAATAGGAACTTGTTACTACATATCAAAAAAAAAAAAAATAAAACAAAATATTTTTATGTCTGCTATTAATTATGGATATAAATTTATAGAACACTGGAATCTAAAAAATAATAGAATATTTAATTTTTACGATATTAAAGGTGACTTGGAATATTTAATAAAAAAAAATAATAATATAAATATATTTAATCAAAAATCATCAAATATCCCTTTTTTAGAAAAAAAACAAAACTTAAGAATTTCAATAAATAAAAAAAATATTGGATTCCTGGGTAAATTAAACTTTAAAATACAAAATAAATTACATATTAAATATCCTATATTTTTATTTGAAATAAATTTAAAAAAACTATTAAATATTAAAAAAAAAAAAAAAGATATTTTTATATCCAAATACCCCCTAAATATTAGGGATATAACTGTTATAATAAACAAAAATATATCAGTTAATGAAATATTAAATCAATGTATATCAACAAATAATTCAATATATATTGAGTCATATATTATTAGTATATTTTCAAATAATAAATTAAAACTATGTAATGAAAAGAATATTACTATTAGGTTAATAATACAAAACAATAATAAAACTTTAAATGAAAAAGAAATTACTAAATTAATTAATTGCTTAAAGGAAAAACTTATAAAAAATTTTAACGCTAGAATTAATTAAGAAATCAATTAAAATATAAAAATACATTTTTATATAAAAATGCTGATATCTAGAATTAAACTAGAATTTTACCTATACCAAAGGTATATTTTATCATTAAATTATATCAGCCAGTTAAATAAATATAATTACACAAAAAACATATGAATACAATAGTAAAAACAAAAAAAATTTTTATAAAAATCAAAAATAATAAATTAATGCCAATATATTATGCAAAAAAAAAAAAGAACAAAAAAATTATTATAGTAATAGAAGAAATTTTTGGTGTTAATAAAAACATAAAAAAATTCTGTAAAAGAATAGCTAAACATAATTATATAGCTATAGCACCAGAATTATTTAGTACAATTAAAAATTTAAATTTCAACCAAAACGTAAATTTATTAAGAATTATTATTAATAAAATATCAGATAAAAATATTTATTCCAAATTAAACTATTTAATTAAATGGATTAAAATGAAATTTAAAAACCCTAAAATAGGAATAACAGGATTTTGTTGGGGTGGGAGAATAACATGGTTATATACATATTACAATCCTCAAAAAATTATAAAATGTTCAGTAATATGGTATGGAAGATTAATGGGTATAAAAAATAAAATACATCCTATTCATCCTTTAGATATAGGTAATAAAATTAACATACCTACTTTAGGATTATATGGAAAAAAAGATCAAAGTATACCAATAGATTTAGTAAAAAAAATGTACAAAAAAATAAAAAAAAATTCATCTTCTAAAAATAAAATAATAATATATAAACACGCAGAACATGGTTTTTATGCGGAATATAGAAAATCCTACCATAAAAAATCCGCAGAAAATGCTTGGAAAAAAATGTTAAATTGGTTTAAAAAATATATTTAATATATTTAAAATTATTATGTATTATAAGAATAACTGTTTCAGTCAAAAAAATAAAATTCCTGTATATATAAAAAATATTTATGTATGGACAACATGTGGTTTACTAATAACATTAATAACATCCTGGTTTATAAGTAAAGCACCATTTTTTATAAAATATATTTTTTTCAAAAAGAAAATATTATTTTTTTTAATAATAAATCAAATTATTATTTCTTATATAATTTCTAATTTTATAAATAAACTAAATATATTATGTATAATAAATTTATTTATTATATATATGTTATTTAATGGATTAATATATTCTAGTATCTTCATAGTTTATCATTATAAACTAATCATAATGGCATTATTTTTTTTAATTATGAATTTTATAACTATGAATATTATAAGTTTTTACTACAAAAAAGATCTTAATAATATAAATAATAGTTCATTAATGTTTTTAACTAATATTATTCTCTCTAATATATTTAATCCCTGGATAAATAATATTTATGTATATAAAATAATGCTTTATGTAAATATAATATTATTTTCTATTATATTAACGTGTGAAACACAACAAAATATTAATATTGGAAAAAATATGATATATAAACAATATAATGAACAATTTATAAAATATACAATATTAGGATCTTTTATAATATATATAAATTTATATAATATATTTTTATTAACATTAAAAATATTAAAAATATAATTTTTTCTAAAACACGCCTCCTAATAAAATGTGTAACAAAAAAAAAAAAATAATTGCTATAGTAGCTTTAAATAAAAATTTTTATTTTTATCAAAGATTTATTGAAGAAAATAATAACAAAAAATATAAAATAATATTTATAAATCCAGAAAAATGTTTTCTGGAAATTAAAAATAATAAAATTATTATAATTTATAAAAAAAAAATAATAAAAAAGATAGATATTTTAATATCTAGATTAGCATCAAATAAAAAAAACCATATATATAATAATATTTTAAAAAAATTAGATAAAATTAGTAAAATAAAAATTAACAAATATAAAGCAATAAAATTAGCAAATAATAAATTATCAACTTTAATAAAATTAAGTAAATATAAAAAAATATTAATTCCTAAAACATACTATATAAATTTTAATTATAAAAATATAATATTTATTATCAAAAAAAAAATAAAAAAATTCCCTATTTTATTAAAATCATTAAATAATTGTAAAGGTCAAGGTATATATTTAATAAAAAATCTTAAAGAAATTAAAAAAATAAAATATATTTTGAAAAAGGAAAAAAAAATTATAATCCAGGAATATATATTACAAAAATATATACATGATATTAGATGTTTAATTTTAAATAATAAAATTATTTCTATAATAGAAAGAGTAGGTTCTCCAGGAGAATATAGATCTAATATATTCCAAGGAGGTACTCCTAAAAAAATCAAAATATCTAAAAAAGAAAAAAATATTTTTCTTAAAATACATAAAATAATAAAGTTAAATTTTTCCGGTATTGATGCGATAAGATGTAAAAAAACAAAAAAACTATTCTTTATAGAAGTAAATTCTACACCTGGTATAAAATCTATAGAAGATACAAGTAAAATTAATGTAATAAAAAAAATTATGAAATTATTTTAAAAAAAAATTTACTCATTTTTATTTAAAAAAAATTTATTACTTTCTAATATAATTTTTTTTGATTCCATAACATTACCCCAACCTTGTATATTAGACCATTTTTTTTTATCTAATTTTTTATAATATTTAAAAAAAAATAATATTTTATCCAATATATTAGAAGATAAATCATAAATATCATTTATATCATTATATTCATTAGTAATATTATGGTTAGGTACAGATATAATTTTACAATCTTCACCTGATTCATCATGCATTTTTAATACCCCTATAGGTCTACAATTAATTACAGAACCGGATAATATTGGTAAAGAAGTTACAATCATAGAATCTAATTTATCTTTATCTCTAGATAAAGTTTCATTAATAAATCCATAATTATATGGATAACATATAGGTAATTTAAGAAATCTATCAACAAATAAAATATTATATTTATTATTGATTTCATATTTTATAGGAACGGAATAAGAGGAAATTTCGATTATTACATTAATATCATTAGGTATATCATTACCACATGGTATTTTATTAAAATTCATTTTACAACCATATTTTTTTTAAAACTTTTGTTAAAATATAATATTATAAATTATAACACAACAATTAATTAATATAATGAAATTCATAGAAAAGATTAAGAGAAAAAATAATTTTTATATTAAAAAAATAAAAAATATATTAGATATAATTAAGAAAAATTTAATTTGTGAAATAAATATTAACATTGAATCAAATATAGGTATTAATGTTAAAATAAACAATAAAAAAATAGATAATATAGAATTTTTAAATAAAGATTTAATTAAAATAACAATATTTAAAAATTTTAAAAAAAGTATTTTTTTATGTAATAACTTAAATATTAAAAATATTATTAGTAAAATAAAATATATTTTATATAATCATAATTATACTAAACAAGATAAACATTATTATTTACCTAAAATTAAAAAATATAACAATAAAAAACAAAATTTAGGATTAATATTTAATGAAAAAATCACATATCAACAAATATTAGAATTACTGATAAATACAGAGCAAAATGCATTAAATACTAACAAACTTATAATTAGTGATAATACTGAATTAAATTATATTATAAGTAATAAAATAATAGCTAATAACAATATAATTAAAAATTATTTCACATCTAATTTTATTTTAATAAATAGCATAATAGCTAATAAAATAAATGATATGGAACATCATTATAATTATATCAACACCCATAAATGGTCAGACTTAATAAGCAAATCTCATTATATTGGTAAAAAAACAGCAAAAGAAGTAATTTCTAAATTAAATAAAGGTAAAATTAAAACTAAAAAATATAAAATATTATTTCGTAAACAATCTTTAAATGAAATATTTCTTTATTTAATAAAATTAATAAATGGTAAAAATATATACAATAAAACTTCTTATATGAAGAATAAATTAAAAAAAAAAATTCTCCCTAAATGGATTAATATTATAGAAGATCCTTTTATATATAAGGGTTTAGGATCAAAACCATTTGATAATGATGGAATAAATGTCAAAAAATATTTTATAGTAAAAAATGGTACATTACAAACATGGATAACAAATTATTTTATATCAAAAAAATTAAATATATCTAATACAGTAAATTCCGGTGGTATACATAACTGGATATTTATAAATAAAAAAAAGAAAATTAGTATAAAATTAGCTATAAAAAAAATTAAAAATGGTTTAATAATAGAAAATTTTTTAGGTAATGGTGTAAATTTAAGTACAGGATATTTCTCTTTAGGTGCATCAGGATATTTAATAAAAAACAAAAAAATTAAATTTTATATAGATAAAATAACTATATCAGGAAAATTACAAAACTTATTTAAAAATATAAAATATATGTGTAACGATATTAATATAGATTCAAATATTAGAGCGGGTTCTATTATAGTTTCCAATATACAAATAACAAGTAAAAACTAAATATTTTATTTTAAAAAATGTTATATAAAAATATAAAAAAAAAAATTAGAATATCTTTTAAAAAAAAATTACTAAAAATTAAAAAAAAAAAATTAAATATTTATTCTAATAAAATAATCAAAAATATTATACAGATTACAAAAAAAAACAAAATAAATAATATAGCCTTATATTATCCTAAAAAATATGAAATTAATTTAATTCCATTAATTAAAAAAAAAAAAATTTATATACCTATAATAAAAAATAAACTTATATTCACAACATATAATTCAAAAACTAAATTATACAAAAATAAAAAATTTAATATATATGAACCTAAATTAAATAAAAAAAAAATAATTAAAAAAAAAAATATAGACTTAATTTTAGTACCATTATTAGCTTTTGATAAATATGGTAATAGAATAGGTAGAGGGGGGGGATATTATGATAAATTTTTAAAAAATTACAATAAAAAAATTATAGGTGTAGGTTTAGATATACAATTATATAAAAAAAAATTACCTACAAATCCTCATGATATAAAATTACCTATAATTATAACCCCCAAAAAAATATGGAAAATATTTTAAAATAAAAATTATTTATTTAATAATAAATCAATGCAATTAAATATATAAAAAATTTTCTTTAAATATTTTACTACTGATCTTTGTCCACATCTTAACCAAACTCTAGGATCATAAAATTTTTTATTTGGTTTATCTAATCCACTGGGATTACCTAATTGAGATTTTAAATATTCCTTGTTATTATTATAGTAATTTAATACTCCATTCCATAAAGACCATTGAATATCTGTATCTAAATTAATTTTGATAACACCATATTTAATGGATTCTTTAATTATTTCTACTGATGTACCGGAACCACCATGAAAAACAAAATTCAATGGTTTTTTATTTAAAATATTATAAGTTTTTTTAACTAATTTTTGTGAATTATATAAAATAACAGGAGATAAAACAATATTTCCAGGTCTATATACACCATGTGTATTACCAAAAGAAGCTGCTATAGTAAAATAACTGCTAATTTTAGTTAATTGACTATAAAATAATAAAACATCCTTTGGATTAGTATATAATTTATTATTACTAATATTACTATTATCTAAACCATCCTCTTCACCACCTGTACATCCTAACTCTAATTCAAGATTAATATTTAAACATGACATTTTATATAAATATTTTTTACAAAAATATAAATTTTCTTTAATATTACAATTAGACATATCTAACATATGAGATGTAAATAATGATTGCCCATAAGATTCATAATAATCCTTGTTATATTGTAATAAAGAATCTATCCATAATAAGTTATCTTTAGAACAATGATCAGTATGTAATATTACTGGTATTTTATAATATTTTGATATTTCATGAACATATTGAGCACCCAAAATAGCACCGCGTATAGCAGCTTCAGTTTTATTAGTAAATAAACTATAATTTTCGCCTACAAAAAATATTGATCCTGAAAAAGAAAATTGAATTACTACTAAAGTATTATATTTTTTAGCCGCTTCTAACACAGAATTTATTGAATTTGTATCAAAACAATTAATTGCAGCTAAAGCAATATTTTTTTTTTTTATATATAAAAAAATTTTATGTAATTCTTGACTAGAGATAACACCTGGCTTAATACTACAAAAATTACTCATATTTATAAACCCCTAAAAATCACAAAATATTATTATTTATAATCATTTAAATTATTTAAAAGAGATAATACAGGAAATTTCTTACCCCCAATAAAATCCAAAAAAGCACCTCCACCAGTAGAAATATATGAAATTTTATCAGAAATACCTAGTAAATCAATAGCGGAAATAGTATCTCCACCACCAGCTACAGTAAAAGCATTACTATTAACTATAGATTCAGCAATAACTTCTGTGCCTTTTTTGAAATTAGAGAATTCAAAAACACCTACAGTTCCATTCCATAATATTGTTTTGGCTTTTAATAAAATATTTTTTACTAAATTAATTGTTTTATCACCTAAATCCATTATTTGTTCTTCAGAAGAAATATTATTAACATCTTTAACCCAAGATTTAGCATTCTCTGAAAATTCATTACCAACTCTACAATCAACTGGAATTAAAATATTAGATTTTAGAGATAATTTTTTAGCATATTTTACAAATTTAGGTTCATATAAAGAATTACCTATATTATTATTAATAGCAATAAATGTATTAGAAATACCACCACCTATAATCACATGATCTGCTTTTTTAGAAAAAAAATTTAAAATATTGAATTTAGTAGATATCTTAGCTCCACCCAATATAGCAACCATAGGTCTTGCAGGATTTAACATAATTTTAGTTAAAGCTCTAATTTCTGAATCAAATAAAGGGCCTATGCAAGAAATAGGGGCATATTTTACAATACCATATGTAGAAGAATTTTTTCTATGTGCTGTAGCAAAAGCATCCATTACAAAAATATCACATAACTTTGCGTATTTTTTAGATAAAAATTTATTATTTTTAATTTCTCCTATATTAAAACGAACATTTTCTAAAACTATAATTTCCTTATTATTATTAAAAATAATACCATTATTTAAATAATTTAAACATAATTTAACTGGAATATTAAAATATTTTTTTAAATAATTAACTATAGGTAATAAAGAATAATTTTTATTAAAAACCCCCTCTTTAGGTCTTCCTAAATGTGAAGCTAAAATTAACTTAGCACCCTTATTTAAGGCTTGCTCTATAGTAGATAGAGAAGATAAAATTCTTTTATCAGAAATTATTTTTCCGTTTTTAATAGGAACATTTAAATCTAATCTAATTAATACTCTTTTATTATATAAATTTAAATCTTTCATTTGCAATATAGACATATAAGTAAACCAATTTAAATATTTTAAAATTATAATAATTATATATTTAACATAATTAATAATATAATACATCAAAATAATAAATTACTATATTATATAAACTAAATAATAAATTTTTATTTAAAATGAGAATTTTTCCATAAATTTAAAAATTCTTTTTTATATTTTAAAGCAATTTTAGGTGAATTATTTAAAAATATTGCATTTTCTAAATTATATTTATTAGCAGAAATAGTATAATTATAAGATCCTGTTTCTACAAAATTATCATCAATCACAATAAATTTATTATGCATAACTTTATGTGGTAAAAAACATTTAATAGGTACATTATATTTATAAAATAACTTAAATTTTTTTTTATTAATTAAAAATTTATTATTTCTATAATCTAATAATATTTTTACCTTTACGCCTCTTTGGAAAATTTTTACTAAAGATTTTATTATATTTTTACTAGTAAAACTATAAGTAGCTAACAACACTTCTTTCTTAGCATTATTAATTTTATTAACTATTAAATTTTCTATTTTATCATGCGGAGAAAAAACTACAAATATTCTAGATTTATCAATAAATAAATTATTAGCAAAACTTTCATTTGAAATAAAAATAAAAGAAAATAAAAAACACCACAAAACAATAAATTTTCTCATAATCTTTAAATAAAATTATTTCTTTAACAAACTTAATACTATTTTATTAACCCATGAAGAAACTCTTTTTTTGGAAAGTTCAGATTGATTATCTTCATCTATACACAAACCCATAAATTTATCTTTGTATAAACTTTTAGAAAATTTAAATTTATAACCATATGTAGAATAATAACCTATAATTTTAGCATTATTCTTAATAACTATATTGTGTAATATACTAATAGCATTACAAAAATAATTTTTATAAAATTTTTGATTTCCACACCCAAAAAAAGCTACTATTTTTTTTTTAAAATCAATTTTTTTTAAAACAGGTAAAAAATTATGCCAATCTTGTTGTAATTTTCCATTATACCAAGTAGAAACACCTAAAATTAAAACATTAAATTTTAAAAAATCCCTTAAAGATAAATTTGAAATATTTAAAACACTAGTATTATAATATTTAATAATCTTTTTATATATAAGAAATGCTATCTTTTTTGTTCTACCAGTATTACTACCATATATTATACCTATATTAATCATTTTAATGCTCTCAAAATTTTTTTAAAAAATAAATTTATAAAATTATAAAATAATCATATTCATAAAAAATATTTTATAATTAAAATATAACACATTACATAATATCAAATACATATATGAAAAAAAAAATAATAATTTTTTTAGATTCAGGAATAGGTGGACTTTATATTTTTAAAAAAATTATTAATATAATACCTAAAAATATTAATTACATGTATATAATGGATAACTATGGTTTTCCATATGGAAATAAAAATTATTTATATATTATAAATAGAATTATAAATATAACAAATATTATTTCTAATAAATTTTATATAATACAAATAATAATTTCTTGTAATACAGCAAGTATAATTTCACTAAAATATATAAAAAAAAAAATTAAAATACCTATAATAAGAATTTTACCTAATATTAAACTGGCTATTAAAAAAACACAAAATAATAATATTGGATTATTAGGTACATTTATCACAATAAATCACAATTACATTAACAATTTAATACTTAAAATACCGAAAAAAATTAAAATTATTAAAAAATATTCATTAGATTTAGTAAAAATATCAGAAAATAAAATAAAATACGGAATTATAAATATAGATAAAATAAAATATATTTTTTTAGATTGGCTAAATCTTAATACAAAACCTGATGTAATTATACTAGGATGCACACACTTTAGTTTTTTAAAAAAAGAAATAAAAAGTCTATTTAAAAATAAAATAATATTTATTGATTTTAATAAAAAAATAAAAAAAAAAATCATAAAAATTTTAACATTCAATAAAAAAATAAAACAACAAAGAAGAATTTTTTGTTACACTAAAAAATATAAATTTTATAATTATTTTTTTAAAAAAAATAAAATTTTTAAAAAATTTAACGAAATAAAAAATATTAATGAATTATAAACATATAAAGTTAATATTTAAAAATTTATTTTTATTTTTTTTATTAAACATATTAGAAAATTACATTTTCTTTTTAAAAAATTATAAACATTATAATCAATGGAATATATTATATTGCCTTTATATATTAAATAATATCATGGAATATCCTCTTATTATTATTATACATATATATTTATGTTTTAATATAATAAAAATAAAAAAAATTAAAAAAAATAAAATTAAATACATATTTATATATACTTTAATACCATTAATAGGATTATTTTTAAAAATAATAATAAAAAAAAAACTCCATTTATTAAGACCTTATATACATATAAATAACATTAAAAAATATAATTGTTTATTAGAAAATTTTAATTATTTGAATATACCAATATGGTTAAAAAAATATTGGAAAACTAAAAACGACCATTCTTTTCCTTCTGGTCATTCTATTTTTATAAATAATTGGTTAATAATATTCCAAAAACATATAAAACAAAAATATATATATTTTATAATATATATTATATTATTTATAATTTTAATAAGTAGAATTATCCTGCATTTACATAACTCTAAAGATATTTTAGGTGGGTATATAATAAATAAAATAATGATTTTTATAATTTTTAGAATTTCTAAAATTTTAAATTTCCTATAAAAATAATTAAATTTTAAAAACTAAAAAATCATCTGCTTTTTTAGTATTAGGAAAAATACATCTACATTCCTGTAAAAAAAAATTTATTTTTTTATTAGAGTATCTTGAACTAAAATGTGTAATTATTAATTTTTTAACATTATTTTGCTTAGCAAAATAAGCTGCTTGAATATTGGTAGAATGACCTCTAAAATTAGCTTTTCTAGTCATACTAGAATCTAAAGTAGATTCATGAATTAATAAATCAATATTTTTATACTTAAAATTATTTAAATATGAAGTATCTCCTAATATAACAATTTTTTTACCCTTAATATAAGGGCCTAAAAAATCTTTACCATCTACTAAAATATTATTAATAATAATTTTTTTACCCATCTTCAACAACTTGTAAATAGGACCAGGAAATATTTTTCTTTTAATTAATTCACATACATTTAAATGTCCAGTTTTATTAAATTCTTTTATATAAAAACCATAACATTCTATTGAATGTTTTAAAAGTACAGCTATAATTTTAAAATTATCATCTCTATAAATTTCACCCTCTTTATTAATCTCAACAATATTTAGTGGAAATGAAATGAAAGAATTACTAATCTTCAAGGTATTTAAAATATAATTTCTAACTCCCTTAGGTCCATATAAAGTAAGAGGATTTTTAGTAAAAAACATTGATCTAGTAGTTAATAAACCTGGTAACCCAAAAATATGATCTCCATGTAAATGAGTAATAAAAATTTTGTTTATTTTATTTAATTTAATAGAAGTATATAATATTTGTCTTTGTGTAGACTCCCCACAATCAAACAACCATACATTATTATTATATTCATTCAAAATTAATGCTATACTAGAAACATTTCTATTTAAAGTAGGAGATCCAGCATTAGTTCCTAAAAATTGAATTAACATTAAAATTATAAAGATATTTATTAAAGGTAATAATATATAAAATAATATTTTATATTTAAATATTAAAATGTACAATATAATATTTAAAATTTTTTAAAATATATTATAATTCAAATTATATAAAAAATATGATTAAAAATATTGGTATACTTACTAGCGGGGGAGATGCCCCAGGAATGAATGTTATAATAAAAACTATTGTAGAAGATGGAATTAAAAATAATATAAATGTTTATGGAATTAAAAATGGTTTTTATGGTTTATATAAAAACAAAATAAAAATTTTAAAAATAAAAAATGTATTTAATATAACAGATCAAGGTGGTACATATCTACAAACATCTAGATTCACTAAATTTAAAAAATATAAAATTAGGAAAAAAGCTATAAAAAATTTAAAAAAAAATAATATACAATTATTAATTGTAATTGGAGGTGAAGGCTCACATAAAGGAGCTAAAAAACTTACCAAAATGTCTTTTCCTTGTATTACATTACCAGGAACTATTGATAATGATATTATAAATACAGATTATACTGTAGGTTTTTTTACAGCTCTTAATACTATAAATGAAGCTATTAAAAAAATAAAAGATACATCCTTTTCACATGAAAGAATATCCATCTTAGAAGTTATGGGTAGAAACTGCGGAGATCTAGCATTATATTCAGGAATAGCAAATAATTGCAAAATTATTATAACCCCACAAAAAATTCTTACAGAAAAACAAATTATTGAAAAAGTTAAAAAAAATATTACAAAATATAAAAATTATGAAATAATTATTATTACTGAAAATATATATAATATACATCAATTAGCTAAAAAAATTGAACAAAAAACATCTAAAGAAACTAGAGCTACATCTTTAGGATATATACAAAGAGGAGGGGCACCTGTAATTATAGATAAAATATTAGCTATTAAAATAAGCAAATATACAATAAAACTAATAAAAAAAAATATTTTTAATAAATTTATAGGAATAAAAAATAATAAAATAACATCCTATAATATATAAATATTAATTCAGTCAATATAATTTTTAAATAATGAAAAAAAATTTCATCACTAATATTATTAAAAAAGATATTAAAAATCAAAACTATAAAAAAATAATAACCAGATTTCCTCCAGAACCTAATGGGTATCTTCATATAGGTCATGCTAAATCAATCTATATAAATTTTAATATTGCTAAAAAATATAACGGACAATGTAACTTGAGATTTGATGATACCAATCCTAAAAAAGAAAAAAAAATATATGTTAAATCAATTAAAAAAAACATAAAATGGTTGGGATATAAATGGTATAAAAAAATAAAATATTCCTCTAACTATTTTAATATATATTATAATTATGCATTACAATTAATAAAAAAAAAACTAGCATATGTAGAAGAACTTTCTATAAAAGAAATTAAAAAATATAGAGGAACATATAAAATTCCTGGAAGGAATAGCCCATATAGAGAAAGAAATATAGAAAGTAATCTTAAATTATTTGAAAATATGAAAAATGGATTATATAAAGAAAAAGAACTATGTTTAAGAGCTAAAATAAATATGAAATCTAAACATATGATTTTAAGAGATCCGATTTTATATAGAATAATTAAAAAACAACACTACAAAACCCAAAATAAATGGAATATATACCCAATGTATGATTTTGCTCATTGTATAGCTGATTATATAGAAAAAATAACTCATTCAATATGTACATTAGAATTTCAAAATAACAGATATTTATATGAATGGATATTAAATAATTTAAATATAAAAACACCACCCAAACAATACGAATTTTCCAAATTAAATTTAACTTATACTTTAACTTCTAAAAGAAAAATAAATAAACTTATTAAAAAAAAAATAGTTTCCGGATGGGATGATCCAAGACTTATGACAATATCTGGAATGAAAAAAAGAGGTTTTACCCCTACATCAATAAAAAAATTTTGCAAATCTTTAGGAATAAGTAAACAAGAAAATATTATAGATATTAAAATTTTAGAAAAATATTTAAAAAAAGAATTAAATAATAAAACACATAGGATAATGGCTATTTTAGAACCATTAAAGGTCAATATTATTAATTTAAAAAAAAAAAAAACTATAAAAACATATAACCATCCTAAAAATAAAAATATGGGATTTAAAAAAATAATATTAACATCTAAAATATACATAGAATATAAAGATTTTAAAAAAAAAAGTAAAAATTTACATAAATTAACTTTAGGAGGTAAAATAAAATTAAGACACACTTACATAATAAAGTGTGTAAAAATAATAAAAAATAAAAAAAACAAAATTTCTCATCTAGAATGTAAAATTTCAAATATTAAAAATAAAAAAAATAATAAAATAGGTATTATACATTGGGTTTCAAGAAAATACTCAATTCAATCTAAATTTAATCTTTATAACAAACTTTTTACTATTAAAAACCCAAACAAAGAAAAAAATTTTATTTCAAAAATTAATAAAAAATCAATTATTATTAAATATGGATACATAGAAAATAATATAAAAAAAAATATATATCAATTTGAAAGAATAGGATATTTTAAAAAAAATAAAAAAGATACTAAATTAACATTTAATCAAATTTTAAAACTTTAAAACAATTAGTTTTTGAAAAATATGAAAAATAAAAAAAACATATACCCCTCTAAAATATTAAATATAACAAAAATTAGAGCTTACAAAAAAAAAAAAAATGAAAAATATATGAATTCTTCACAAATTAAGCATTTTAAAAAAATATTATTAACATTATATAAGAAATTAACTGTAAAAAAAAACAAATATATCAGTAAAAATAAAGAAAATATAAATTTTGCAGATCCAATAGATAGAATAGTACAAGAAGAAGAATTTACATTTTCATTACTTAATAAAAATAGAGAAACTAAATTAATAAATAAAATTAAAAATACTATAAAAAAAATAGAAACAAAAAATTTTGGCTATTGTAAATTTTGTGGTATAGAAATAGGAATCAAAAGGTTAGAAGTACAACCAACCACTAATTCCTGTATAGATTGTAAAATATTATTAGAAATAAAAAAAAATAAATTATAAAACAATAAAAAAATAATCAAAATGCATAAAAAAATTTGGAAAGAACAATTATATCCATCAATAGGACAATATTTACAAATAGAAAATATAATTTTTTCTCAAAAAACTAAATTTCAGAAATTATTATTAGTAAAAAATAAAATATTAGGAAAAACATTAATTATTGATAATATCATACAAACTGCTGAATATGATGAATTTATATATCATGAAATGATATGTTTAATACCATTTTTTACTCATAATAACCCTCAAAATATACTTATAATAGGTGGTGGAGATGGAGGATGTCTAAAAAAATTAATAAAATTTAAAAATATAAAATCTATTATTTTAGTAGAAATAGATAAAGAAATTATAAACTGCGCCAAAAAATATCTATTTAAAAAAAAAAAAAATCCATTTAAAGATAAAAGAGTAACTATTAAAATTAATGATGGATTAATTTTTTTTAAAAAAAATAAAAAAAAATTTGATTTAATTATTATTGA
The DNA here is from genome assembly GCA_036689305.1 of Candidatus Stammera capleta. Taxonomy (GTDB): domain Bacteria; phylum Pseudomonadota; class Gammaproteobacteria; order Enterobacterales; family Enterobacteriaceae; genus Stammera; species Stammera capleta_AM. The sequence goes on from CP144787.1 coordinate 235,741, forward strand.
TAGTACAGACCCAATTGGACCTGGAAAAAAATTATTTTCTACTTTATTTTATAAAAAATGTTATAAATTCCTTAAAAAGGGAGGTATATTAACATCACAAAATGGAACTTATATGTTTCAAAATAAAGATGCTATAAAAAATTTTCAAAATTTAAATAAAATATTTAATAAAGTAAAATTTTATCAAGCTTCCATTCCAACATATTATGGTGGAAATATGTTATTTTTATTAGCATCAAAAAAAAATAAATTAAATGAAATAAATAAAAAAAAAATATATAATAAAATAAAAAATTTAAAATTTAAATATTACAATTATAAAATACACAAAAGTAGTTTTGCTTTACCTAATTTTTTAATAAAAAAAATAAAAAAAATTAAAAAAAAAAATGTACAAAAATAAAAAAATAAAATTATATGGATTTAATAATTTAACAAAAAACTTAACCTTATGTATCTATAACACTAGATATATAAATAATATAAAAAAAACACAATATATTAATTATATTAATAACATATATAATACTAAAAAACTTATAAAAATTTTAAAAAAAACATGTCATGCAATAGATGCTAAAATATTAAATATAGCAAAACAAGATTATGATCCTCAAGGTGCTAGTGTAACAATATTAATAAGTGAAAATTATTTTAAAAAAAATATAAATAAAAATAAAATATTAACACATCTAGATAAAAGTCACATATGTATACATACATATCCAGAAGGATATATAAAAAATAATATATGTACATCAAGAATAGATATAGAAATATCTACTTGTGGTATTATATCTCCATTAAAAATAATTAATTATTTAATTATAAAATTAAATTCTGATATAATAACTATAGATTATAAAATAAGAGGTTTTACTAGAGATATAAATGGTATAAAACATTTTATTGATCATAAAATAAATTCAATACAGAATTTTATTAATAAAAAAATAAAAAAAAAATATGATTTTCTGGATATTAATATTTATCAGGAAAATATTTTTTACACAAAAATGATAGTAAAAAAAATAAATATAAAAAAATATATTTTTGATTATAAAAAAAATAAACATTTACTAAAAAATGAAAAAAAAATAATCACTAAAATATGGAAAGAAATGAAAGAAATATTTTATGGGGAAAATATTTCTTAATTATTAAGCTTTAGTTAAAACTTCACAACCATAATTAGTTACATAAACAGTATGTTCATATTGCGCAGATAAACTACCATCTAATGTTTTTACTGTCCACCCATCCTTCATAATTTTTACTTTATTACTACCTACATTTACCATTGGTTCAACAGTAAAAACCATACCTGCTTTCAAAATTACATTATAAAAATCTTTTTTTATATATTTTCTTGAATAATAATGTAAAACATATGGTTCTTCATGTAATTTTCTACCTATCCCATGACCACAGAAATTTTTAACTACCGAAAAATTATAATTTTCTATATATTTTTGAATAATTTTGCCAATCAAAATTAAATTTATACCTGGTTTAATAATTTTTAAAGCCAAATTAAGACTATTTTGTGTAATCTTACATAAATTTCTAGCTTGTTTTGAAGGTTTACCAACAAAAAACATTCTAGACATATCTGCATGATAATTATTTTTTAATATTGCTACATCTATATTCAAAATATCTCCTTCTCTTAAAATATCTTTTTTATTAGGTATACCATGACATACAACATCATTAATGGAAATACATACAGATTTAGGAAAACCATTATAACCTAAAGAAGAAGGATAAGCTTTATGATAATCAACTATACGTTTATAACATAAAAAATCTAATCTATCAGTACTTATACCTGGTTTAATATATTGAGAAATATATTTTAATATATCACAGGCTATTTTAGCAGATAATCTAATTTTTTTTATATCAGATAAAGATTTTAAATAAATATTCATTAATATACCTAATATTATTAATATTGTAAAAAAAATATTTTTATATTTATAATAATAAACTTATATATAATATATATAAAATTACAAACAATTTAAAGATTAATTTATAAAATGATAAAATTTTCAATTAGTGAAATGATAAATGCAAGTATACATTTTGGACATCAATCAAAATATTGGAATCCAAAAATGAAACCATATATTTATATGAAATATAACAAAATACATATAATTAATTTAAATAAAACCATAGAATTATTAAATAAATCTTTATATGAAATATTACAATTACAAAAAAAAAAAAAAAAAATATTATTTGTAGGAACAAAAAGAGTAGCAAGAAAATTAATTAAAAAAACTGCCCTAAAATGCAATCAATATTTTGTAAACCATAGATGGCTAGGAGGTATGTTAACCAACTGGAAAACAGTAAAAAAATCCATAAAACACTTTAAAAATACAGAAAAAAAATTCAAAAACAAAAAATTTAATAAATTAACTAAAAAGGAATTTATATTAAAAAAAAGAAAATTTAACAAATTAAAAAAAAATTTAGAAGGTATAAAAAACATGAATAATATTCCTGATGCTATTTTTATTATAGATGCTAAACATGAAAAAATAGCTATAAAAGAAGCAAGGCAACTAAAAATTAAAATATTTGCAATAATAGATAGTAACTCTAATCCTGAAGGTATAGATTATATAATACCAGGAAATGATGACTCTAAAAGATCTATAAAATGGTATTTACATCAAATTAATAAAATAAATAATAAAAAAAATAAATAATGAAAAATCTCAATATAAAATTAGTAAAAAAATTAAGAATTAAAACTAAAATAAGTATAAGTAAATGTAAAGAAGCATTATTATATAATAATAATAATTATAAAAAATCATTAAAATATTTAATTAATAAAACACCTAATTTTAAAAATAAATGTAATAATGGATTTATATTAACTGAAACTTATAATAATAAATCTATTATAATTAAAATTAAATGTGAAAGTGATTTTGTATCTAAAAATAAAAATATCACAAAATTTGCTAAAAATATTATTCTTTATATTTACAAAAAAAATATTATATCTTTAGAAAAATTAAAAAAAAAATTCTCTTCACAAGAAAAATATTTATCAATAAAATTAGGTGAAAATATTCATATAAGTGATTTCTTATATTTAACTGGAAAATATACAACAAACTATACCCATAATAATAAAATAGGAACAATATTAAAAATAAAAAAAAAAACTAATAAAAATATATCAAACAAAATAAAAAAAATATCAATGCATATTACAGCATTAAATCCTAAATTTATAAACAAAAATGATATTGATAATAAAATAAAAAGAAAAATCAAACAAAAAATTTATATATCTACAAATTTAAAAAAAAACAATAATTTAATAAATAAAAAAATATTAAATAATAAAATAAATAAAAAAATTAAAGAAATTACTTTAATGGAACAAAAATTTATTTTTAATGACAAAATGAAAATTAAAAAATATTTGAAAAAAAACAAATTTTATATAAAAAAATTTTATAGATTAGAAATTTAATATATATATAAATATATAAAAAATAAAATAATTTACATTTATAAATATATAAATTAAAATAAATATAGGAGGTATGGTCGAGTGGTTTAAGGCAACGGTCTTGAAAACCGTCAACGTAAATTCGTTCGGGAGTTCAAATCTCTCTACCTCCGAAATATATATATAAATAAAATGAATAATATAAAATTAGAAAATATTATAAATAAATATCTTAATTCCAACAAAATAAAAGATAACGCAATTAATGGATTACAAATAGAAGGTGAAAAAAAAATAAAAAATATTATAACAAGTGTAAGTATAAATATAAAATTAATAAATAAAACCATTAAAAATAAAGCAAACACTATAATAGTTCACCATGGTATTCTATGGCATAATGATAACCATAAAATATATGGAATTAAACGTAAAATAATTAAGAAAATTTTATTAAATAATATTAATTTATATGCTTGGCACTTACCTATAGATATACACCCTAAAATAGGAAATAATATAAGTATAGCAAGAAAAATAAATATAAAAAAAATTATTTCTCATTCAAAAAAAAAATTTCCCGTATTAATATGTAAAACTAATAATGATAAAATATACAAAAAAATATTAAAATTATCCCAAAACATTCATTATATTAAAAGTAAAAATAAAAAAATTCATATTATAGGAATATGTAGTGGATCAGGACAAAAATTTTTAGAAAAAGCAATTTTACTCTATAACATAGATACCTATATAAGTGGCGAAATATCTGAAAATATATTTTATATAATAAAATCATATAATATAAATTTTTTTGCATTAGGACATTATAAATCAGAAATAAATGGAATAAATAATTTAGGTAAATTTATTAAAAAAAAAAATTATATAAAAACAAAATTTATTAAAATTAACAACCCATACTAATAAATTATAAAAATACTTTCCCTAAAATAATAAAATTTTCTATAATTTTTTTATAAAGAGTTCTTTTTTTCCAAACATCTAAATTAATTAACTTAGATTCAGATATATATTTTTTATAAACTTTAAAAAGTTTTTTATTTAATAACTTATCTTCTATAATTAAAGCAATTTCAAAATTTAACCATATACTTCTAAAATCAAAATTCATAGAACCTATTAAACTAATATTTTCATCAATTAAAATCATTTTAGTATGCAAAAATTCTTTTTGATATAAATATATTTTAATTTTAAATGAAAGTAAGGTTTCAAAAAAAAAACGATTAGCCCAAAAAACTAAAAAAGAATCATTAATTTTAGGTAATAAAATAATAATTTTTATACCTTTACAAGATAAATCACATAATATATTTAATAATTTTGAATCAGGTATAAAATAAGGAGTAATGATTATTAAACGTTTTTTAGTTAACAAAATTAAATTACATAAATAATTATAAATTATATTTTTAGGAATACCTGGACTTGAATTAATAACTTGAATGGTGCTAATACAACTATTATAGTTGTAATTATTTCCCATCTTTAATAAATAATTATTAATATTATAATCCACCCCTGTTTCTAACTCCCAGTCATGAAAGAAAATATTTTTCATAATTTCCATTAACATTAAACTTTTAATTTTTACCATTAAGTCTATATATTTATTAAAAATATTTTTATAAAAATTATTACAAACTAAATTCATACTACCTAAATAAATTATTGAATCATCTATTAAAATTAATTTTTTGTGTTGTCTTAAATCTATTCTATTAATGAAAAATTTTTTAATATTTAAATATTCGACAATCTCTATACCCTCTTGATTCATTAAATTAGGCCAATAAGTTCTAAAAAACAAAAAACTTCCTAAAGAATCCAAAATTATTTTACAACTAACACCTCTACGAGCAGCATCTATTAAAGATAAAGAAATTTTATCAATTAAATAACTTGGTTTCCAAATATAAAATATAATATAAATATTTTTTATAGCATTATTAATATCTTTAATAAAAGAATAAATAAATTTTTTATTATTTGTAAATAAAGTAAAATTCTGAAAATTTACTATAGGAAAATAAAATTTTTTATTATATATGTTAAATAATATTTTTAATAAACTAGTTTTATTTTTTACCTTTCCTTTTAAAAATTTTAATTTTTTAATATTTTTTATTAATATATTTTTTTTTTTATATAAAATACTATTTTTATAGTAAAATAAAATTAATATTAAAAACATAATAATTATTTGAATAAAAAACATGTAATATAACATTTAATTACTTTTTAATACTAATATCTTATAATAAAAATATTAAAAATATTACCTCAATAAATTTAATAAATACAGTTTATTTTTGCAAAAAAAATTTTTAAACATTACTTTATATTATAAAGTTTTTTTTTATAAAAAATAAATAATAAATAAAATATAACTATTAAAATAATGAAAAAAAAAATAGAAAAAATAAGAAAAAAAATAAAAAAATTCGCTTTTTCTTATTTTAATTTAAATAAAAGCATAATTAACGATTATAAATATGATTTATTAGTTAAAAAACTAAAAAAATTAGAAACAAAGTATCCACAATATAAAAAAAAAATTAATTTACATAAATACTTATCTAAAACATTAGAATTAAAAAAACATAATATTCCAATGTTATCAATCAAAAATACTTATAATATAGGTGATATAAGTAAATATATTAAAAAAATTAAAAATAAATATAAAAAAGTTAATTTTTGCTGTGAACTTAAAATAGATGGAATAGCATTAAGTTTAATATATAAAAATAATTTATTAATTAAAGCATTAACAAGAGGGGATGGAATACAAGGAGAAAATATTATTAATAATATTAAAAATATAAAAAATATTCCATTAAAAATAAAAAATAAAAAAATATTTAAATACTTAGAAATAAGAGGAGAAGTTTTTATTTCTAAAAAAAATTTTATTAAAATAAATAAAACAAACAAAAAAAACAAAAAAAAAATATTTTCCAATCAAAGAAACTTAACAGCTGGAACAATAAGAACTATAAACAAAGAAAACATAAAAAAAAGAAATTTGTCATTTATAGCATACGATTTAATTATTAATAAATATAATAGGTTGTTATATAAAAGCCAAATTAAATGTTTAAAGAAAATTAAAAAACTAAATTTTTCTGTATCAAAATATTTTAAGAAATGTTACTCAATAAAAAAAATAAAAAAATTTTATAATAATATAAAAAAAAAAAGAAAAATAATAAATTTTGAAATTGATGGCATAGTAATTAAAATAAATAACAGAAAAATACAAAATAAATTCATCAATAAAACCTATATAAAATGGGCAATAGCATATAAATTCAATCCACTAAATGCTAAAACAAAATTTAAAAAAATTAAATATAAAATAGGTAGAACAGGAATTATTATTCCTATAGCAATAATTAAACCCATAAATATGGGTGGTAGTAAAATTAAAAAAATAAATATTTATAATATTAATTATTTAAATAAATTACAATTATCTATAGGAGATAATTTAATTGTAGAAAAAAGAGGAGATATAATACCTAAAATTAAAAAAATTATTAAAAATAAAAAAAATATTATAAAAATAAATAAATGTCCTTTTTGTAAAAAAAAAATAAATATAAAAATAAAATACCCTAAATGTTTAAATAAAAAAAAATGTATTAAACAATTAGAACAAATTATTATAAATTTTACATCTAAAAATGGATTAAATATTAAATATTTAGGTCCAAAACTAATTAAAAAATTATTTAAAAATAAATATATAAATACAATACATGATATTTTTCAATTATCTGAAAAAAAAATACAAAAAGTTAAAGGAATTAATATAAAACTTAGTAAAAAAATTATTAAATCTATAAAAAATTCCTTAAAAAATGTTAAATTAAATAAATTTATTTACTCATTATCCATACCTCACATAGGTAAATTAATTTCTAAAGAAATTAGTAAAAAATTTAAAAAATTAAAAAAATTTTTATATTGTAATTCCAAATCTATACAAGAAATAAATGGAATAGGTAAAAAAAAATGTTATGTAATATTAAATTATTTAAATAATAAAAAAAATATTAAATCAATACTAAAAATTAGTAATCTAATAAATTTCAAGAAATAATTATATTACTAAAATATTTTAAAATATATTTAATAGAATTTTTAATTCTCAAAATAGTTTTTTTTTTTTTTAAAAAATATATAACAATACTTAAATTTGGAGTTTCTTCTTTTCCAGTTATAAAAAACCTTAAAGATTTAAATATAATTTTCTTATTTAAAAAATTAAATTTTAATAAAGATAATTTTATTAAATTATTAATATTTATTAAATTCCACACTATATTACTTGAAATTTTTTTTAAAAAAAAAACTAATAAATCATAAATATCTATAGAAACATAAAATTTAACTTTTTTATAATTAAAATTAATTTTTTTATCTACAAACAAATTACAATAATCTACTATTTCTGATAGTAAAAAAGTTTTAGAACAAAAATAAGATATAATTTCAGAAATATTATCAATAGCATTAATAGAAATTTTTTTTTTTTCAAAAATAGGTTTCAAATAAATTAATAATTTCTTATATTTTAAAGAAGATAAATAATATTTATTTATCCAAAGCATTTTTTTATTATCCAACCTACAAGGTGATTTATTAATTTTATTTAAATTAAATAAATATTTCATTTTAGAAATAGAAAAAATTTCTTCATTAAAATAAGACCATCCTAAACGAATTACATAATTCAAGATAGCTTCAGGTAAAAAACCATTATTAATATAATATTCCATATTACATAAACCACTTCTTTTAGACATCTTTTGTTTGTTATTATCCAAAATCATAGGTAAATGACAATATATAGGTATATTATATTGTAAACTTTCAAAAATTTTTATTTGTTTAGGTGTATTATTTATATGATCATTACCACGTATAACATGTGTTATATTCATATTATTATCATCTAAAACAACACAAAGATTATATGTTGGTTTTCCATTAGAACGTTGTATTATAAAATCCCCTAAAATCATATTAGATATTTTTATTTTTTTATAAACTATATCATTAAAAATAACGCTATCTCTATAAGAAGTATTTTTAAATCTTATAACATAAGGTTTATTATAATTAAATTGTTTATTTCTACAAAAACCATCATAAATATTTTTTTCACTATTTTTATAATAATTTTTACGTAAATTACTTAATCTTTTTATAGAACAAAAACATTTATAAGCTAAATCATTTTTTAACATTAAATTTATAATATCTTTATAAAAATCATACCTTGAGGATTGATAATAAGGCCCTTCATCCCAAGTTAAACCTAGCCATTCTAATATATAAAATATATGATTAATATATTTACTATTTGTTCTATTTATATCTGTATCTTCTATACGTAATATAAATTTACCATTATTTTGTCTAGCATATAACCAAGAATATAAAGCAGTGCGAATACTACCAATATGTAAAAACCCAGTAGGACTAGGTGCAAATCTTGTTTTTATAATCATAAATAGCAAAAAATTAATTTAATTTAAAAATTATTTTTAAAAAATTATTTTAAAAAAATATATAATATATTTATAAAATTTAATAAAAAATTTAAATAAATAATGCAAAAATATATAAGAAACTTTTCTATTATAGCTCATATAGATCACGGTAAATCAACATTATCAAAAAAAATTATAAAATTATGCAATAAAAATAATAACTTAAAATACAACGAAAAGATAATAGATTCTATGGATTTAGAAAAAGAAAAAGGTATAACTATAAAATCACATAATGTTAATTTAAAATATAAATATAAAAATAAAAATTACAAATTTAACTTAATAGATACACCAGGTCATACAGATTTCTCATATGAAGTATCAAGATCATTATATGCTAGTGAAGGTGCTTTATTAATTATAGACGCAACCCAGGGAGTTGAAGCACAAACATTGGCAAATTATAATATAGCTAAAAAATTAAACATTAATATAATACCTATTATAAATAAAATAGATGTATCATATATTAATATAAAAAATATTAAAAAACAAATTACAAATTTACTTAAATTCAATAATAAAAATATATTATTATGTTCAGCTAAAAAAGAACATGGTATAAACAAAATATTTACAAATATAATTAAAAGAATAAAACCACCTAAAGGTAATATAAAATTACCATTGCAAGCATTAATAATAGATTCATATTTTAATAATTATTTGGGTACTATTTTATTTGTTAAAATTAAAAATGGTTTTTTAAAAAAAAATAATAAAATAATAATATTAGGGGAAAAAAAAATTTATAAAGTAAAAAATATATTTTTATATACTCCACAAAAAAAAGAAAGTGATATTCTTTTTTGTGGTGAAGTTGGGTGGATATCTTGTAATATTAAAAAAATAAATTTTTTACATATTGGGAAAACAATAACTGATTTTGATAATAAAAATTGCAAGAACATTCCCTTTTTGAAAAAAAATAAACCACAAATATATGCTGGTATATATCCTTTAAATAATAAAAATTTTATTTATTTTGAAAAATCATTTAAAAAATTAATTTTAAATGATCCATCTATAGATATAAAAAAAGAAAATTCATTTTTACTTGGTTTTGGATTTAGATGTGGATTTTTAGGATATTTACATATGGAAATAACAAAAGAAAGACTAAAAAGAGAATATAATTTAGATATAATAATTACCTATCCAACTGTTAAATATCAATTAAAAGAAAAAAATAATAAAACTTTATACATTAATAATCCTGATGAATTATCTAGTAAATATAATATTAAAAATATTAAAGAACCTATTGTAAATATAACTATAATTTCACCTGAAAAATATTTAGGAAAAATTATAAAATTATGTACAAGTAAAAGAGGTATACAAAAAAATATCTTATTCCACAACAAACATATAAAAATTAATTATAATATACCATTAATTGAAATTATTACTAATTTTAGTAATAAATTAAAATCTATATCAAATGGATATGCTTCTTTTAATTATTATTTTAAAAAATATAAAAAAACTAATATATCTCTTCTAAATATATTAATAAATGGAAAAAAAATTGAAGGTTTATCTATGTTATTACATAGAAAAAGTATAAAAAAATTTGGAAATAAAATAACTAAAATTCTAAAAAAAACAATTAAAAAACAACAGTTCAATATTATTATACAATCAACATGTAATAATAAAATTATTTCAAGAGAAAATATTAAAGCACTAAGAAAAAATGTTACTTCTAAATGTTATGGTGGTGATATAACTAGAAAAAAAAAATTACTACAAAAACAAAAAAGTGGAAAAAAAAAAATGAAAAAAATAGGTAATATAATTTTAACACAAGAAACATTTTTCAAAATAATTAAATTAAATATATAATTATGTTAAATAATTTTAATTTTTCATTATTAGCAATAATATTTTTATTATTATTTATAATAAATTTCAAGAAATACAATAAAAAATTATTTATATTTAATTATTATAAGAAAAAAAATTTTTTATTTAAAATAATTAAGGAATTATTACCAATATTAATTTTTATTTTTATATTTAGATTCTTTTTATATGAACCATTTAAAATACCATCAACATCAATGATGCCTAATTTATTAATAGGAGATTATATTCTAGTAGAAAAATTTTCTTATAACATAAGAAATCCCCTCACTAATAATATAATATTTTATACTAAAAAACCTTGTTATGGAGATATAATAGTATTTCAATACCCACATAATAACAAAATAAATTATATTAAAAGAATTATTGGATTACCTGGAGATAAAGTTACATATAATTACAAAAAAAAAGAAATTAAAATATATAATGCAGATAAAAAAATGAATAAAATATATTATATAAAAAAAAAAAATAGTAGATTTATTGAAGAAATAAAATATAAAAAAAACAAATTTACAGAAAGATTTTGGCATTATAAATGTTTTAAAAATAAAATACCAATAAATTTCATTAAATTATCGGAAAAATTAGAAATAATAAATAATATTAAATATCCTATTTTAATTATTCCTCAAGTAAATACAAAAAAATCAAATTACATAAAAGAATGGATAGTTCCTAAAAATATGTATTTTGTTATGGGAGATTATAGAGATAATAGTGAAGATAGTAGACATTGGGGTTTTTTAAGTAAAAAACTTTTAATAGGTAAAGCTAAATATTTAATTTTAAACTTAAATAAAAAAATATACTATATAAATTTTAAATTTAAAAAATTAAAGAAAATTTGTTAAAAAATAGATTCATGTATAATTTAAAGAATTTGCAATATAGAATAAAATATAAATTTAAAAATCAAAAAATATTATTATTATCACTTACTCATAGAAGTTACAGTAATATTCATAATGAAAGATTAGAATTTTTAGGTGATTCAGTGCTAAATTTTTTAGTAACAAAAAAAATATATGAAAAATTCTCTCCTGAATCTGAAGGATATATGACTAGAATAAGATCCAATTTAGTTAATGGAAAAAATTTACTTAAAATTGCTAAAAAACTTCAATTAAATAAGTATATCCTTTTAGGACAAGGGGAAATAAAAATGAAAGGACAATATAAAAAATCTATTTTATCTAATACTGTAGAAGCAATTATTGGCGCAATTTTTTTAGATTGTAAAAATACAAAAATAATAGAAAATATTATTAATAAACTTTTTTTTAAAAAAAAAAAAAATTTTTATTTAAATAAAAATAAAAAAGATTTCAAAACTTTATTACAAGAATATTTACAAAAATATAAGTTAGAATTACCTAAATATTTAATTATTAAAAAAGAAGGTAAAGATCATGAAAAAATATTTACAGTACAATGCAAAATTAATATAAATAATAAAAAAAAAATAGCTAAAGGAATAGGTAACAATAAAAAAAAAGCCGAACAAATAGCAGCTAAAAAAATACTTTTACAACTAAAAATTAAAACATAAATGACTAATAAAGAAAAATGTATTTTTTTACCAATTTTAGGTAAAACAAATGTAGGTAAATCTACTTTATTTAATAAATTAATTAAGAAAAAAATTTCTATAACATCAAAAAAAAAAAATACTACCAAAAATAATATATTTGGAATAGATACAGATAAAAAAAATAATATTCAATATATATATATTGATACTCCTGGATTTAACAAAATTATAAACTTTAAAAAATATATTAATTATTATATTAATATACCTATTAAATATTTTAATTTTAATAAAATAAAAATTATTATATTAGTAATAGAAATAAATATAGATTTTTATGAAATACAATTAATTAAAAATCTCAAAAAAATAAAAATATTAGTATTCATAAATAAAATAGACAAGATAAAAAAAAAAATATTACTTTTACCTTTTATAAAAAAAATACAAAAAAATAAAAATATATATGCAATTTTTTTTACTTCAAAAAAAGAAAAATTAAACATTAATATAATTAAAAAATATTTTAAAAAATTTTTAAAAAAAAAAAAATTCATTTACAAAAAACATATTAAAACAGATTGTGATACAAAATTTGTATTAAAAGAAATAATAAGAGAAAAAATAATAAGATTAACAGGAGATGAAATACCCTATACTACTAAAATAATAATAAATTCTATTATAAAAAATAATAAATCACAAAACATAATTGCATCAATAATTGTAAAAAAAAAACAACATATACCAATATTAATTGGAAGTAAAGGAAAAAAAATCAAAAAAATAATAAAACTCTCCCAAATTAGTTCATTTAAATATTTTAATAAAAAAACTAATTTTAAAATAAAAATAAAAAATTCTTAGAAAAAAAATTAAATATTTTAAATAACCAATGATGTAAATAAAGTTTTTTTTCCCATATTACTATAGAAATAGATTTAATTTTTAATAAACTAACAACTATTTTATCAAGATGATATTCTACATTAAAAATAAAAATTTTATTTGTTTTTTTAAAATAATTTATTTCTTTAAGTAAATAATTTATATTTAAAGAATAATTTTTTCTTTCTCTTATATTTTTTTTACAAATTTTCACAATAATATTAATAATTTTAATATAAATATCTATAATATATTTATTTAATAAAATACTCTTTATATTTTTTTCTTTAACTAATACTAAAATAGAATTTATATGACTTACAATAATAGTATTATAATAAATTAATAACTTAAAATCTTTAATGAAAATTTTATTTATATTTATCTCTTGTTTAAAATTTATATAAAAATTAAATAAATCATTAAATTCCTTAAGTAAAATTAATTGCATATAACATATTTTTTTTAAATCAAAAACATTTTCTAATAATGTTTTTTCTAAAATTTTATTATAAAAACCTAAAATTTGTAAAACTTTTTTAGTAAATATAATAATATTCCACTGAGGATATAAAAAAAATATTTCAATATAAACAACTAAAAATACTATTATTATATCTATAAAACGTAAAAATAAAAATCTTTTAATATCTAAATAAATTAATTTTAAATTACAAATATTTACTAAAATAAAATTCAACACAGAAATATTATAAAATAATCTTAAAAAAAAATAACTAAAAAACATAAAAAAAAATAAAAATAATAAAATATACTTTTTAAATATCAAAAATTTAGTAATTACTAAAGAAATTATTAAACCTAAAATTGTACCATACAATCTATTTGTAATGCGTAATTTAGTATTAGTAATATTATTCTGATAAGTTAAAATACAAGTAACAAAAATACAATAAAATCTATTTTTTAATCCTAAAAAAAAAATAAACAAAAAAATTAATAAAAATAAATTTAAATATCTCCATAAAATAAATAAATTAAAATTTTTAAATATAGAAAATTTATTATTAATAAATAATTTATTAATATTTAAACTCATATCAAAAGACAAAGGTTCTTTATATAAAGATTTTTGTTTATTCAAAACATATATAATATTATCTATATAATAAAAAAATAAAAAATACAATTTATCATTTTTATTTTTACTAATTTTATTTCTCTTAAAACAAACATTATATTTATTTAAATTCAAATCTAAAATTTTTTTAAAAATAAAATTTATATTAGATGAAAAAATTTTTTGTTTAATATTTATTTTTTCTTTTAATACATCATTATTAATATTTATATTATTTAAGAAAATAAAATTAGAGAAAATATTTTCATATAAATTTATAGCTATTTTAAATAACTCTATTAAATATTTATCTTCTTTGTTTGTATGTAACAACATTAAAACCTGATCATAACATTTAATAAACAAATCAACGACTTTTCTGTTGACAAATAAAAAAGAAAAAATATAATTTTTAGAATTTTTATAATGTAAAACTGAATTAAATTTAACTATATAAAGATTATATAATTCTTTATAAAGGAAACTTAAATTATACTTAATAAACCTATTACTATAAAAATAAAATAATATTCTATTAATTAAAATATACCACAAAACATTTAATAAATACAATATTATAATATTTTGTAATTTAAGTTTATTAAGAGTATTAATAATAAATATAGAAGATATTAGAAAACTTAAAAACAATTTATTATAATTATAAAATAATGAATTTAAAATAATAAAAAAAAAAATTATTAACATAATTATTATTTTAAAAGAAATACAAAAATATAAAAATATTTCTATAAAAAATAAACTTATAAAAAATAATATAGTTTCATTTATAATTCTTTTAAAGAAAGAAATATGATTTATATCTAAAATAATTATATAATTACACATAGGTATAAATAAAAAAAATAAACTACAATATAATTTATTAATAAAATAAAAAATCAAAATAGGAATAAAAAATGATATTATATGCCTTAATGTAAAATAAAAATCAAAAATAAAAAAAAAATTATACCACATTTAAATTTAAAAAAATCAATTAATATGAAAATTACATGGAAAAAAATTATAAAAAAAGAAAAAAAAAAAAAATATTTTTCAAATATAATTTTATTTTTAAAGAAAGAAAAAAAAAATAAAAAAATTATCTATCCTAAAAAAAAAAATATTTTACAAGCTTTCAAAATTACTAATTTTCATGATACCAAAGTAGTTATTTTAGGTCAAGACCCATACCCTAATAAATATCAAGCACATGGATTGGCTTTTTCAGTACCTAAAAAAAATAATTATATACCTCCATCAGTTAAAAATATTTATAAAGAAATAAAAAGAGAATTTAAAAATTTTATTATTCCTAAACACGGATATTTAATGAAATGGGCTAAACAAGGGGTTTTATTATTAAATAGTATTTTAACTGTAGAAAATAAAAAGCCAGGATCACATAAAAATATAGGATGGGAAATATTCACAAATAACATAATAAAATATATTAATCTATATTTAAAAAATATTATTTTTGTTTTATGGGGTTTCTTAGCAAATAAAAAAAAAAAATTTATTAATCCCCAAAAACACTTAATACTATCTTCTTCACACCCATCACCATTATCAGTAAAAAACTTCATTGGTTGTAACCATTTTAAGAAAATAAATGAATTTTTAAAACATAAAAAAAAAAAACCAATATCTTGGTAAATTAAATAATATTATTTTTTATTAAATTTAATGTTTTTTGAGCTTTTTCTTTAGCAATTTTTCTTCCGGTTTTTAGAATATTAACTAATAATTTTTTATTACTTCTAAAAATTAGAAATTTCTTTTTAAAAATTAATAAAAAATTATTTATTTTTTCAGAAACAAAATATTTAAAATTTGTATAATTAAACCCAATGAATTTATTAACTAATAATTCCCTAGAAATATTCAATAAACCAGATACTATATTTAATAAATTTGAAATACCTGGTTTATTTACTACATCATATATAATTTTACAAGGATTATCAGAATCAGTTAAAGAATTTTTAATTTTTAAATAAACTAAATCAGGAGAATCAAATAATGAAATATAATTATTAATATTTAAATCAGATTTTGACATTTTTTTTTGTGGATCCAATAAAGACATAATTTTGCTATTTAAAGATAATAAATAATTTGGTATCACAAAAATATTGTCTTTAAATAATTTATTAAATCTTCTAGCTATAACTTTAGTATACTCAATATGTTGAATTTGATCCAAACCTACAGAAACATAGTTAGATTGATATAATAAAATATCAGCTGCCATTAATACTGGATAAGTATATAAACCAATATTATTTTTATATAATAAATCAAGTATTTTACTTTTATATTGAGTCATTCTATTTAATTCACCTGTATATGATAAACAATTTAACATCCAATACAAATAAGTATGTTCATAAACCTCAGACTGTAAAAAAATAACGCATTTTTTAAAATTTAATCCTAAAGCTAAAAAACTAGCTACCAAATCAAAAATTTTTTTTTTAGAAAAAAAAACATTCTTCGTTAAAGAATGTAAATCTGCAATACAATAAAAACATTTAAATTTATTTTGTAAAACAACCCATTTACTTATTACCCCTAAATAGTGCCCTATAGTAAGCTCTCCTGTAGGTTGTATACCACTAAAAACAATTTTTTTTTTCATAACAAAAAATTTAAATTAATTAAAATATTTTTAAAAATCATCTAAATTTAATAATTTTTTTAAATTTACACTAGCTAAATCTTTAGAATTTAAAAATGAATTTTTACTAATTTTTTTGTTATTCAATATACATCTCTTTTTCTTTTTATGATATGAATATCCAGTACCTGAAGGTATTAATCTTCCTACTATAACATTTTCTTTTAATCCAAGTAATTTATCTTTTTTACCTGATACAGCTGCCTCAGTTAAAACTCGAGTAGTTTCTTGAAATGAAGCTGCCGATATAAAAGATTCTGTTGCTAAAGAAGCTTTAGTTATACCTAATAAATTACGACTAAAAATAATTTTTTTTTTATTATTTAAACTTAATTTTTTATTAACTATCCTAGCTCTAGAAAGATCTATTTGTTCACCTTCTAAAAATTTAGAATCACCAGAATTAATTATAGTAACTCTTCTTAACATTTGTCTTATTATAACCTCAATATGTTTATCATTAATTTTTACACCCTGTAATTTATATACACTTTGTACTTCATTAGTAATATATTTAGTAACTTCTCTTACCCCTCGTAATTTTAAAATATCATGAGCTGATTCTATACCATCAGAAATAATATCCCCCTTATTTACCATTTCGCCTTCAAAAATATTTAAACGCTTCCATTTAGGAACCATTTCTTCATGATAAATATTATTTTCAATATCAGTGATAATTAAACGTCTCTTACCTTTAGTTTCTTTACCAAAACTTACTATACCAGTAATTTTAGCTAAAATAGCTACATCTTTAGGTTTTCTAGCCTCAAAAATATCAGCTACTCTTGGTAAACCACCCGTAATATCTTTAGTTCCTCCATATTCTTGTGGAATTTTCGCTAAAACATCCCCAGATTTAACAAAAGAGTTATTTTCCAAATTAATAATAGTATTTACAGGTAAAAAATATTGAGCACAAATATTAGTGCCTGGTAAAAAAACACCAAGCCCATTTTTATCAACTATTTTTATAGTAGGTCTTAAATTTTTGCGCAAATTATTTTTTCCTCTATCTATTTGATCTAAAATAACTATAGAAGTTAATTCTGTAGAATCATCTTTTTGTTTAATAATATTTTTTCCTTCATACATATCATAAAACTTAATATAACCATCTACTTCTGTAATTATTGGAATTACATGAGGATCCCAATTAGCAATAACTTCATTTTTTTTAACATAAGATCCATTATTTTTTTCTATTATAGCACCATAAGGTAATTTATAACTTTCTTTAATTAAACCATACTTATTAAGAACTTCTAATACAACATTTCTTGATATTATTACTATCTTTTTTAAACTATTAATAACATATTTCAAATTATATAATTTTATATAACCATTACTTTTAACTTTTACATTAGATTCAGCTGCTAATCTAGAAGCTGCCCCACCTATATGAAAAGTTCTCATAGTTAATTGAGTTCCAGGTTCTCCTATAGATTGAGCTGCAATTACTCCAATAGCTTCCCCTTGATTAATAAGATGTCCTCTAGCTAAATCTCTACCATAACAATACGAACAAACACCAAAATTAGTTTCACAAGTAACTACAGACCTAACTTTAACAAAATAAATATTATGCTTCTCAATGAGATTACAATGAATATTATTTAATAAAGTATTTTTTTTAATTAAAATTTCACTAATATTTTTAGGATTATATATATTTTCTACTATAACTCTACCTAAAATACGATCTTTTAAAGAATCTTTAATATCACTACCTTCTATTATAGAAGATATTACAATTCCATTTTTAGTACCACAATTATATTCAATAACAACTAAATCTTGAGCTACATCTACTAAACGACGAGTTAAATAACCTGAATTAGCAGTTTTTAATGCAGTATCAGCTAACCCTTTCCTAGCCCCGTGAGTAGAAATGAAATATTGTAATACATTTAAACCTTCTCTAAAATTAGCAGTTATAGGTGTTTCCACAATAGAACCATCTGGTTTAGTCATTAAACCTCTCATACCAGAAAGTTGCCTCATTTGAGCTGTAGATCCTCTAGCACCAGAATCAGACATCATGAAAATACTATTAAAAGAACGTTGTTTATATAAATTACCTTGTGCATCCTTAACAAATTCAATAGATAAATTTTCCATCATAGAACGAACTATATGTTCGTTAGAATTAACCCATATGTCAATAACTTTATTATATTTCTCGCCTAAAGTAACCAATCCCGATTGATATTGCTCTTGTATTTCATTTACTTCACTTTCAGCTTCTTTAATAATATTTTCCTTATCTTTAGGTATTATCATATCCTTAATACTTACCGATAAACCTGATACTGTGGCATAATTAAATCCATTATACATCATATTATCTGCTAAAATTATTGTTTCTTTTAAACCTAACAATTCATAACAAATACTAATTATTTCAGTAATATTTTTTTTATCCAAAACTCTATTTACTAATGAATAAGATAAACCTTTAGGAAAAATTTTCCATAATATAGCCCTCCCTATCGTAGTATCAATTATACCTATTTTCTTAGAAAAACATTTTTTTTTAAAATTCTTTACATATTCTGTTACTCTTAATTTTATTTTAGTATGTAAAGTAACTAAATTATTTTCATATACATATTTAGCTTCATCACTATCAGATATTAACATACCCTCTCCTAAAGAATTTTTTTTAGAACGAGTCATGTAATACAATCCTAATACTATATCTTGTGATGGAACTATTATGGGGTCACCACTAGCTGGAGATAAAATATTATTAGTAGACATCATTAATATTCTTGATTCTAATTGCGCCTCTAAAGTAAGAGGAATATGTACAGCCATTTGATCTCCATCAAAATCAGCATTATAAGCAGAACATACTAATGGATGTAATTGAATAGCTTTTCCTTCAACTAATAAAGGTTCAAAAGCTTGTATTCCTAAACGATGTAAAGTGGGTGCTCTATTTAACAAAATAGGATGTTGTTTAATTACATCATCTAATATATCCCATATTATAGGATCTTCTTTTTCTACTATTTTTTTAGCTGATTTTATAGTATTAGAAATACCGCTATTTTCTAATCTTCCATAAACAAATGGTTTAAATAACTCTAAAGCCATTTTTTTAGGTAATCCACATTGATGTAAAGATAAATAAGGCCCAACTGTAATAACTGATCTACCTGAATAATCCACTCTTTTACCTAAAAGATTTTGTCGAAATCTACCTTGTTTCCCTTTAATCATATCTGAAAGAGATTTTAAAGGTCTTTTATTAGAACCAACAATCGCAAAACCTCTACGTCCATTATCTAATAATGCATCTATAGATTCTTGTAACATTCTCTTTTCATTTCTAATAATAATATCTGGAGCTAACAAATCCAAAAGTCTTTTTAAACGATTATTTCGATTTATTACTCTACGATATAAATCATTTAAATCTGATGTAGCAAACCTACCACCATCTAAAGGTACTAAAGGTCTTAAATCTGGAGGTAATACTGGTAAAACATTCAAAATCATCCATTCTGGTTTATTATTAGAATATATAAAAGATTCTATTAATTTTAATCTTTTAGAAATTTTTTTCTTTTTAGCATCTGAATTACATTTTTTAAGAATAACAAATAATTTATTATATTCTTTTTTTAAATTTAAATTTTTTAATAAATCTTGTATTGCTTCAGCTCCCATTTTGGCAATAAAAATATCACCAAATTCTCTTAAAGATTCTAAATATTGATCTTCATTTAAAATTTGACAAAATTTTAATTCAGTTAATCCCGGATCAACTACTATATATGATTCAAAATATAATATTTTTTCTATATCTTTTAAAGATAAATCTAACAATAAACTTATTCTTGAAGGTAAAGATTTTAAAAACCAAATATGCGCTACAGGACAAGCTAATTCTATATGACCCATCCTTTCACGCCTTACTTTCGTCTTAGTTACTTCTACCCCACATTTTTCACATATAATACCTTTATGTTTCAAACGCTTATATTTACCACATAAACATTCATAATCTTTAATAGGACCAAATATACGAGAACAAAATAGTCCATCTCTTTCTGGTTTAAAAGTACGATAATTAATAGTTTCTGGTTTCTTAATTTCCCCAAAAGACCAAGATCTAATAATATCTGGAGATGCTAGAGAAATTTTAATAGCATTAAATTCATTTTTATTAGTTTTTATATCTAAAAAATTACTAAAATTATTCACAAATATAATCCCAAAATATATTAAAAAAATATAAATTAATCCTCTAAATCAATATTTATACCAAGAGAACAAATTTCTTTTATTAAAACATTAAAAGATTCCGGCATTCCTGCTTCTATCTTATAATTACCATTAATAATATTTTTATACATTTTTACACGACCATTAACATCATCTGATTTAACAGTTAACATTTCTTGTAATGTATAAGCAGCTCCATAAGCTTCTAAAGCCCACACCTCCATTTCCCCAAATCTTTGCCCTCCAAACTGAGATTTACCACCTAAAGGTTGTTGAGTTACTAAACTATAAGATCCTGTAGATCTAGCATGTATTTTATCATCCGCTAAATGATTTAATTTCATTAAATACATATAACCTACCGTAATACATCTTTCGAATTTATTACCCGTCAAACCATCATATAAATTAATCTGACCTGATAAAGGAATTTTAGCTATTTTAAATAATTTTTCAATATCTTTCTCTTTTACACCATCAAAAACAGGAGTGGCAATAGGAAATCCCTTAGATAATTTTTTAGCTATATAAATTAATTCGCTATCATTTAAATTATTAATATTTTGTTTAAATTTACCTAAACTATAAATTTTTTGCAAAAATTTTCTTAATTTAATTAATTTAACTTTTTTATTCAATAAACCTTTAATAATATTACCTATACATTTTGAAGCCATACCTAGATGAGATTCTAGAATTTGCCCAATATTCATTCTAGATGGCACCCCTAAAGGATTTAAAATGACATCTATAGGAACACCATTACTATCATAAGGCATATCTTCAATAGGACATATCTTAGATACAACTCCTTTATTTCCATGCCTGCCAGCCATTTTATCTCCAACCTGTAATTGACGTTTTACAGCTAAATAAACCTTAACTATTTTAAAAATACCTGGGGCTAATTCATCACTATGAATTAATTTATATTTAAATAAATCAAATTTTTTTTTTAAAATATGCTGAACTTTATTATAATTATTTAATAAAATATTAAATTTTCTATCTAAATATTTATCTTTAAATTTATATTTTAAAATTTTTCTTAAACTAAAATTTTTTAAAAAATCTATCTTATTTTTTAAAAAAAAATGCTTAACTAAGGAGATAAAACAATTTCCAAAAAAATCCAATTCTTTATTAATTTTTTTTTCAAATAAATTCAACTTATTTTCTTCTATTTTTAAAGTTCTTTTATCTTTGGATAATCCTTCACGATTAAAAACTTGAACATCTATAACTGTTCCTGAAATACCATTAGGAACCCTTAAAGAAGTATCTTTAACTTCTGAAGCTTTTTCACCAAAAATAGCCCTCAATAATTTCTCTTCAGGTGTTAATTGAGTTTCTCCTTTAGGAGTTACTTTTCCTACTAAAATATCACCACTAGTTACTTCAGCACCAATATAAATAATACCACTTTCATCTAATTTAGATAATGCATTCTCATTTACATTAGGTATATCAGATGTAATATCTTCTGGGCCCAACTTAGTATCTCTAGCTATACACAATAATTCCTGTATATTTATACTAGTAAATGTATCATTATTGACAATTCTTTCAGATACTAAAATAGAATCTTCAAAATTATAACCATACCACGACATAAAAGCTACACGTACATTACGACCTAATGCTAACTCTCCTGAATCAGTAGAAGAACTATCCGCTATAATATCTCCTTTAGAAATAATTTCATTTAAAACAACACATGGTTTTTGACTAATACATGTATTTTGATTAGATTTAAAATATTTTAAAAGATCATAAATATCTAATTTATCTTTCAAAGAATTATTATATTTACTAAATTTTTCTATTATAATTTTTGTAGAATCTACATATTTTACTATACCATTATTTTTAGATACAATAGTAACTCCTGAATCTTTAGCGGCTATAAATTCCATACCTGTTCCCACTAATGGCTTTTCAGTAATTAATACAGGAACAGCTTGTCTTTGCATATTTGCACCCATTAATGCTCTATTAGCATCATCATGTTCTAAGAAAGGTATTAAGGACGCCCCAATAGATACTATCTGTTGCGGTGAAATATCTATATAATTTATTTTATCAGCGCTAAATAAACTAAACTCCTCCTTATAACGACAAATTATAAAATCATCCTTAAAATAACCTAAATTATCTAATCTTACATTAGATTGAGCTATTACATAATCCCCTTCATCTATAGATGATAGATAATGAATTTTATCAGTAACTTTGTTATTTTTTACAAAACGATAAGGAGTTTCTAAAAAACCATAAATATTAATACGAGCATAAATAGCTAAAGAATTTATTAAACCTATATTAGGACCTTCTGGTGTTTCAATAGGACATACTTTACCATAATGAGTAGGATGTACATCTCTTACTTCAAAACCTGCCCTTTCACGAGTTAACCCACCAGGACCTAATGCTGATATTCTTCTTTTATGTGTAATTTCTGATAAAGGATTATTCTGATCCATAAATTGAGATAATTGACTAGAACAAAAAAAATCCTTTATTATAGCAGATAAAGGCTTAGCATTTATAAAATCTTGAGGAGATAAATTTTCTATATTATTTAAAGAAAAACGTTCCTTTATAGTCTTTTCTATTCTAACTAATCCAATACGAAACTGATTATCTATCATTTCCCCTACACATCTTACTCTTCTATTACCTAAATGATCAATATCATCAACCCCCCCTTTTCCATTCCTAATATCTATTAATTTCCTTAAAGTATCTATAATATCTTCACTTTCTAAATACATAGAACCTTTAATATCCTTACGACACATAGATTTATTAAATTTCATACGACCAACAACAGAAAAATCATATTTATTTCCCATAAAAAATAAATTATTAAATAAATTCTTTGCTGTTTCTACTGTTGGCGGCTCACCAGGTCTAATCATTCTATATATTTCTATAAGAGCAGTATTACGATCTTTAGTGCTATCTATTCTTAAAGTATTAGAAATATATGGACCATTATCTAATTCGTTAATATATAAAACTTCTACTTTATTATACCCTAACTTAACAATATTTTTAAATAGATCAACACTTAATATAGAATTAGCAAAATAAACAACTTTATTATTTGAAAAATCAATATAATTCTTAGCTAAAATTTTTCCATTTATATAATCTAAAGGTACTTCAATTAAAGTAATATTATCTCTTACAAGATTCTTAATACATTTTTCTGTAACCCTTTGACCTTTTTTTAAATAAATTTTATTATTATATTTAATATCAAAATTTAAAATCTCCCCTCTTAATCTTCTAGGAATTAAATTCATATATAAATATTGATTTATATATTCAAAAACAATAAAATCAAAAAATAAAAATAATATACTTTCTATAGTAAAATTTAAAGCTTTTAAAATAACAGTAGCTGGTAACTTACGCTTTCTATCTATACGCATATAGATATAATCTTTAGAATCAAATTCAAAGTCCAACCAAGATCCTCTATAAGGAATTATTCTTGCATTATATAAAATTTTACTCAAAGAACAAGATTTTCCTTTATCACTATCGAAAAATACACCTGGACTTCTATGTAATTGAGAAACTACCACCCTTTCAGTTCCATTAACTATAAAAGTTCCTTTCTTAGTCATTATAGGAATATCACCCATATAAACTTCTTGTTCTTTAAAATACTTAATTCTTTTATGACCATCTTTTTCTTCATAAAATATTAAACATAATTTAACTTTTAAACAAGCAGAATATGTTAATCCTTTAGTATGACATTCAAAGCTATTAAAAAGACAATTCTTTAATTTATATGATAAATACTTTAACTCTATATTACTATTATAATTACGAATAGGAAAAATAGATTTTAAAGACAATTCCAAGCCAGACTCACTATTCAATTCTCCATACAAAAAACTATTATAAGAATCTATTTGTATAGATAGTAAATACGGAACATCTAAAATTTGAGATATTCTACTAAAACTTTTACGTATATATTTTTTTTTTATATCAGTATAAACCATAGAGTTTTTAACCAATAAAATTATAAAATTTTTAAAATAAATATATTATTTTATTTCTATTTGCGCACCAATATCTTTTAAAGATTTACTAATAACATCCAATTCTTTTTTGCTAACTTTTTCTTTAATTAATATAGGACAAGATTCAACTAAATCCTTGGATTCTTTTAAACCTAAATTAAGATAACTACGAATAATTTTAATAACTGCTATTTTATTAGAACCAATAGATTTCAGATATAAATTAAATTCCGTTTTTTCTTTTACCTTTTCATTTAAATTATTATTAGTATCTAAAGTTTTATAATTTGCAGAAGTTATACCAAATTTTTTTTCTATTGCATCTATTAATTCTATTATTTCTATTAAAGACATAGAACATATTGCATCCAAAATCTCTTCTTTATTAACTTTCATATTAATCCTATAAATTTATATTTTATTCTTTATTCTTTTTACTATATTTAATATATTTAAAATTTTTATAATAGATAAATTTTTTATTAAAAAAACTAAGTAAGTAATAGATTTATTAATATTATATAAAAAAATTATTTTTTTATTTATATCAAGGTTAATTAATTTATTTTTCATACAAATAGCTTTTAATTTTAATTTATTCTTGAAATTATTTAAATAATTATTTACATATTTAAAAGATAAAAAATTTTCCAATGAATAAATTAAAAATACAGAACTATATAAAAATTCCTTTAAAATATTAAATTTTGTTTTTTTTAAAACAATTTTTAATAAACTATTTTTAATCGATATTATATACAAACCATCATTAAAAATTTTCCTACGCAATAAATTCATATCATTAGCATTAATATTATTAAACTTTAATAAAAATAATATAAAAGCTTTTTTTATTTTATTTATTACATTAAATATAATTTTTTTTTTATTCTTAAACTTTAAATTCATAAATTTACTCTATTAAATTTTTACTATAAATTAATTATATAACTTTTACCCATAGTGCTGGAAAAACTAATTTTTTTAATATCTATAAATTTATTTAATTTTATCGAATTTAATAAAGCTAGAAAATTATCAAATAATTGATAAATAGTAAAATTAATATCACCAATAGATGAATGTATAATACCAAACTTATCGCTTTTATATATAACTTTACCATTATTAAAACTTTCTACACTTTCTTTTAAAGAATTAGTAATAGTACCTAACTTTAAATCCGGCATTAAATCTTTAGGACCTAAAATATGACCTATTTTACTTAATATTTTTACAAAATCTACAGTAACTATAACTAAATTAAAATTAATAAAACCATTTTTTACTTTTTTAATTAAATCTTCAGAGCCAACTACATAAGCGCCTGCTTTATAAGCAACATCATAATATTTTTTATAAGTAAAAACTGCTATTTTATATTTTTTTTTTAAAATATTTGGAAATAATACACACCCCCTGACATTATTATTAATTTTATTATCCATATTTAAAGATAAATTTATAGCCACATCAATAGATTCAATAAATTTATTTTTTTTTTTTTTAATAGATAAAAATATATTTAATATTTTATCCTTATTAAAAGAAGAAATATCTTTTATAACCATATTCAAAAAATTTATTTTAAAATTATTTTTTTATTAATATACCCATAGAACGAGCAGTACCTTCTACACAAGAAATTGTGGATTTTAAATCACAAAATACATCAACTAATTTAATTTTAGCAATTTCAATTAACTGAGTTTTCGTTATATAACCCACTACATTATGTTTAGGTTTATCAGAACCTCTTTTTAATAATAATTTTCTCTTCAAAAGAACAGATACTGGAGGAGTTTTAATAACAAAAATAAAAGTCTTATCAAAAAAAACTGTTATTAATACAGGGGTAGGAATTCCCTTTTCTAAACTTCTAGTTCTTTCATTAAATTCATTACAAAATTTCATTATGTTTAAACCTCTTTGCCCCAAAGCAGGACCAACGGGTGGACTAGGATTTGCCATACCAGATAAAACTTGTAATTTTATATAAGATTGTACTTTTTTAGATAACATAGTCAATATTTTTTATATTTTTTTTTATTTCTTATTAACCTTTTTCTACCTGAGAAAAATCTAATTCTACTGGTGCTGAACGACCAAATATAGATACTGAAACCTTTAAACGATTTTTATCATAATCTACCTCTTCTACAACCCCATTAAAATCAGAAAATGGACCACTATTAACCCTTATTAGTTCACCAGGTTCAAATAATACCTTAGGTTTTAATTTACCATCTATTTGGTGTAATTTATTTTTTATTATTTTAACTTCTCTATCATCAATTGGAGATGGATTTTCCATATTATCGCCTAAAAAACCCATAATTTTAGGTATACTACGCACTAAATACCAATTTTTTTCATTCATGATCATGTGAATTAAAAAATAACCAGGAAAAAATCTTCTATTACTTTTTCGTTTCATTCCACCTTTAATTTCAACTACCTTTTCTGTTGGTATTAATATATCCCCAAAATCATCAAATAAATTATGTAATTTAATATGATTTCTTAAAAATTTTACTGCTTTGTATTCAAAATTAGAAAAAACTTGTACTATATACCAACGTTTTTCTTTTTTAAAATTAAACATTATTATAATCTCCACCTAATTAAATTAGATATAAATATTAATATAATTTTATCTAAAAAACATACAATAAATGAATACAAAAAACCTAAAAAAACAACAAAAAACGTTATTGTAATAACTTTATTTATCGAAGGCCAAGAAATATTTGATAATTCTAATTTAGAATTATTA
This sequence comes from Candidatus Stammera capleta, assembly GCA_036689305.1. GTDB lineage: Bacteria > Pseudomonadota > Gammaproteobacteria > Enterobacterales > Enterobacteriaceae > Stammera > Stammera capleta_AM. Next base: position 263,944 of record CP144787.1, read on the forward strand.
AATAATAACAATATCTTTCTACATAATAAATTATGTTTAATAAAATAAAAAATTAAAAATGAAATAATAATATTTAATAAAATTTTTAAAAAAAATAAATATTTACTAAATATAAAATTAATTAAAAATATTAAAAATAATAAAAAAAACACTAATATATATCTATACTTATAGATTCTATCTGTAGAAAAAAAATTCATAATTAAAATAAAACTAATATGCAATATTTTTAATATATATATATATTAAATATATTTAATATAATATAAAAAATACAAAACTAATAATTATAAAATTTATGCAAAAAAATAAAATTATCATAAAAATAAAAAAAATCTATAATTTTTACCTCTAACTTTAAAAAAATTTTAAATTTTTTGTAAACCTTACAAATAATATATTTTATTAAATCCATAATATCTTTTGAGGATGCATTTCCTTTATTTATTATAATTAAAGAATGTTTGTGAAATATACATGCATTACCTATACAAAATCCTTTTAAATTACATCTTTCTATTAAAGATGCTGAAAATATTTTATATTCTAATTTGTTGATTTTTTTATAATTAACTTTATAATCTATTATTTTTTTATAAATTAAAAAACTATTAAAATTATTTAATTTTAAAATAAAATTTTTAAAAAAACTACCAACATTACCTAATTTATTTGGGTTAGGAATATTTTTATTCCTTAAAAATAAAATAGAATTATATATATCTTCAATTCTAACATTCCCATAAGGAAAATTTAAGACCTTAAATAAACTTTTATAAAAAACTAAAGGTTTCCAATTTTTACTTAATTTTAATCCAATTTTTAAAATAAAATAAATATTATAGTAATAATATTTAAAAACAGAATATCTATAGTTAAAAAAACAATTTTGGTTTTTCAAGAAAAAAATTTCTCCAGTAAAAACATTCAATACTTTTAAATAAAAAACAAAACTAGATATTTCCACCCCATAAGAACCAATATTATTTACAATAGCTGATCCCGTTAATCCAGGAATAAAAGCTAAATTTTCTAAACCATAAATGCCATTTCGTAAGGCATAATTAACAACATAAGACCATTTAACTCCAGAATTAATATGTAAAAACCAAAAATTAATATTTTCCGTAATTTTTATACCTTGTAAATTATTTATTATTACAGAACCATAAAAATCATTTAAAAAAAATATATTACTCCCTCCACCTATTAATAAAACAGGAATCCTTTTTTTATGAAAATATGAAAATATTATTTTAATATATTTTTTTTTATTCAATTTAAATAAAAAATCAGAAGAAACATTTAAATGTAAAGAATTGTATTTTTTCAAACAATTATAATAATTATACATTTCAAATATTATTAAAATTAATTTTAGATAAAAAATAATTTTCCATTAATATCATCTTTTTAAGATTTTTGTTATTTTTATGATTAAATCCAACAATATGTAAAATGCTATGTATTGCAATTCTAGAAAAATAATAAAAATAATTAATTTTATTAATTTTAGATTCTTTTAAAATAATATTAGGAGATAAAAATATATCCCCCAAAGGAAAATATTTAACTTTTTTATAAAAAGAATAATAAAAACTTAATGTATTAGTATAACTAAATTTTTTTTTAAATTTAGAATTTAAATAAAAAATGTATTTTTTATTTACCAATATAATATTAATTTTATTTTTTAAATTAAAATATATATATAACCTGCATAACCAATTATAAAAATTAGATTTTTTGGGTAAATAATTACAATCGCTACAATTAAATTGTATACATAACAAACATTTATTTAACATTTATTTGAATTTTGATCATAAGCTTGTACAATATCAGCAACTATAGAAGAACGTACAATATCATTAATATTAAAATAAGTAAACCCTACTTTATTATTTTTTTTAAAAATATATAAAGCATGTTTTAAACCAGAACATACTGTATTAGGTAAATCTATTTGTGAAATATCTCCATTAATAACCGCGCGAGAATTAAAGCCTAATCTAGTTAAAAACATCTTCATTTGGTTTATCGTAGTATTTTGTGCTTCATCTAAAATTACCAAAGAATCATTAAACGTTCTCCCTCTCATATAAGCCAATGGAACTATTTCTATAATATTATTTAAAATATATTTTTTGTTATAATCAGAACCTAATATTTCAAATAAAACATCATAAATAGGGCATAAATAAGGATCTATTTTTTGACTAAAACTACCAGGTAAAAAACCCAATTTTTCACCAGCCTCTACTACTGGTCTAGCTAAGATTATTCTATATATTCTTCTTTTTTTTAACAAATCTACTGCAGCAGCTGCTGCTAAATATGTTTTACCAGTTCCAGATACACCTACACCAAAAGTAATAATTTTATTAAAAATATTATTTAAATATAAAACTTGATTTATAGTTTTAGGTTTTAATAAACCATATTTAGTTTTTAAAGAGAAAGAAATATTGTAATTTTTTTTTTTCATATTTTTAAAAATTACTGTTATAACAAACCATATAAGTAATTTTTTTTAATTTTATTAACTTTAATATTAATAATTTTACCTAATAAATTTAAATTACTTTTAAAATAAATTATTTTATTATTAAAAGAACTACCAAAAAAATAATTATTATTTTTTTTTGACTTTCCTTCAACTAAAATCTTTTGTGTAGAATTTAACATCGTTTTACTCCAAAAAATAGAATTTCTATTAATCAAATCTTGTATCTGATATAAACGATTTTTTTTTTCCACTAAACTAATATTATCTTTCATATAAAAAGACTCCGTTTTAGGTCTAGGAGAATAAATAAAAACAAAACTATTATCAAATTTAATTTCATTAATTAATTTTAAAGTTAAATTAAAATCATTAATAGTTTCACCAGGAAAACCAACTATAAAATCAGAACTAAACAACATATTTGGTCTAAAATATAATATTTCATTTATTATTTCCTTATATTTTTCTACAGAATACCTTCTTCTCATTAATTTTAATATTTTATTCGACCCACTTTGAATAGGCAAATGTAAAAAATCAACAACTTTAGGTATATTTTGATATAACTTTATTATATCTTTGGTAAAATTATTTGGATGACTAGTAGTAAAACTAATTCTTTTAATTTTCTTTACTTCAGAAATTAAACTTAATAAATCATAAAAATTACATTTTTTACCATTATTAAAAATACCATTATATGCATTAACATTTTGACCTATTAACTTAACCTCTTTTATCCCAATTGATGATAATTTACATACTTCATATAAAATATTCTCAGGAGACCTACTACTTTCCCTACCCCTAGTAAAAGGTACTATACAATAAGAACAAAATTTATTACAACCATCCATAATAGGAACATAAGTAAATGTTTTTTTATATTTAGAATATTTATTTCCTAAAAAAGTAAAATTATTTTCAATAGAAATATTTTTAAAATATGATATTTTTTTTTTGTTTTTTTTAAACTTATCTATCAAATAACTAATTTTATGTATATTTTTAGGACCTAATATAATATCAACAACACTATTACGATAAAATATTTTTTCTTTTTCTTGAACAGAAACACATCCGCTTACAATTACAATTAAATTACAATTTTTTTCTTTTACTTTTTTAATAACTCCCAATTTATTATATAATTTTTCTTGCGTTTTTTGTCTTATAGAACAAGTATTTAATATAATTAAATGAGCTTTATTTAATACAGATGTAATAGAATATTTATCCTTTAAATGAAAAGCTATTTTATTAGAATCATATTGATTCATTTGACAACCCCATGTCTTAATATATAATTTTTTAATCATATTCTATTCAAAATTAAATAAAATTTTTATATTATTTTTTTTAAAAAAATAGCTACGACAGGATTCGAACCTGTGTCCTCAGCGTTATGAATGCTGTGCTATAACCAACTAAGCTACGTAGCCAACAGGGGTATCAGGATTTGAACCTGAGATGTCGGGATCAAAACCCGATGCCTTACCACTTGGCTATACCCCAATAAATACGGAAGGCGAGATTTGAACTCGCATACTTAAAGTACTAGACCCTAAATCTAGTGCGTCTACCAATTTCGCCACTTCCGTTATATTATAAATAAATTATGCTTTTAAAAAACAAAAGAGTCAATAAAAAAATAAATTTTATTGAAATAAAAATGATAAAATTATCAAAAATTATAAATTATTGCATTTACATGTTTAAAAAACACAAAATATATTGTGGACATAATTTTAAAAACTATTTTGAAGAAATAATATATATTGTAAAAAAAACTTTAAATTTTAAAATAAATAAGAAAATTAATTACAAAATAAAAATTAAAAAAAGAAAAAAAAAAAAAATATACAAAATTATTAAAAAAAGAACTATTAACAAAATACCTACAGCATATCTTATGAAAAAAATAATATTTTATAATAAAATATTTTATATAAATAAAAATACAATTATTCCTAGATCACCTATAGGTGAAATAATAAATAACAAATTTAATATAATAAATAATTTTAACCCCCAAAAAATATTAGATTTATGTACTGGTAATGGTTGTTTGTCTATATTATGTTCATATGTATACCCTAATTCTATAATAGATGCTTCAGATATATCACAAAAAGCCTTAAATGTAGCTAGAAAAAATATTTTATTACATAAAAAAAAAAATATAAATATTATTAAATCTAACCTTTTTCAAAAATTAAAAAATAAAAAATATGATTTAATAATATGTAATCCACCATATATAGATAAAAGAGATAAAAAATACTTACCAAAAGAATATCACTATGAACCTAATATATCTTTATATTCACCCCAAAAAGGTATATATTTAATTATAAAAATAATAAAAAATATAAATAAATACTTATATAAAAATGGATATTTTATATGTGAAGTAGGTCACCAAAAAACAAAAATTATAAAATATTTTAAAAATATAAAATTTAAGTGGATATATTTAAAAAATGGAGGAAAAGGTGTTTTTTTCATAAAAGCTAATGATTTAAAAAATAATTTTAAATAAAAAAGAAAAATTTTTTTTATTATAATCAATAATATTCAAAATATTTATATTTTTAATTTCAGAAATTTTTTTAAATATATATAAAATTTTACTTGGATTATTAATTTCACCTCTATAAGGTTCTGGAGATAAATATGGAGAATCGGTTTCTACTAATAACCTATCCAAAGGTATATATTTAATAATTTTACACAACAAAAAATTACTTTTAAATGTTATCAAACCAGATAAAGATATATAACAACCAATATCTAAAAATTTTTTTAACTTATATTTATCATTATAACTATAACAATGTATTACACCTCCGAATTTATATATTTCAAAATTTCTAAGAACACTTAAAGTTTCAAAAAAAGCATTTCTAGAATGTATGATAATTGGTTTATTATTTTTTTTAGAAATATTTAAATGTTGAATAAAATTATATATTTGTTTTTTCTTAAATAAATTATCAATGCCAATATTAAAATCTAATCCAGTTTCCCCTATAGCAATAACTTCTTTATATAAAGAATATTTATGTAACTTTAAATAATTTTTTTTTTTTACATTTAAACAATACAAAGGATGTATACCACAAGATAATCCTACAATATTTATATTATGAAACTTTTTAAAATTATATAAAAAATTATTTATACTAACTGAAACGGACACAATATATTTAATTTTTTTTTTTCTACAAAAAAAAATTAAATCTTTAATATTCTTAAAATATTTATTTAAAAATAATTTATCTAAATGACAATGAATATCTATTAAAAACATAATAATTACAAATCAAAAAAAATCAAAACTAATAAAAATTAAAATTATATATTTATATATTTATATATTTATATATATAAAAAGATAAATTACTTATTAAAATATTTTTATTAAAATTGTAAACACTTAATATATTTTTTCTGAAAAAAAATATTTTATTAATAATTAAAAAAATATTATCAAGAAATATTTTTTTATTTAAAGAATGTATCAAATTTAATTTATCAACATTACAAATATCATCTACATTATTAATATTATATCTTATAATATCCATTAATAAAATACATAACCAATTTATTTTTTCTAAAAAATCATTATCACAAAAAAAAATATTAATTTTTTCAAAACTATCAAATATAACATCATATATATTATTTATAAAATATAACCTCCTCTCCCAAGAGTGTTTTATAAAATCCAAAGATATTATAGGAGAATAATTACATAATCTTACAGCTGTAATAATACTGATATCTTTTAAGGAAAGTATATTATGTTTTTTAACCCAAGATATTATATTTTTTTCTTTAGGAACATAAAGTTTATAATAAAAACATCTACTATATATAGTAGGGGGAATATTAATACTATCTAAACAAGTAAAAATAAAAATAATTTTATATGGAGGCTCCTCAATTAATTTTAATAAAGAATTAAAACTAGTGCTAGTTAAAAAATTAGTATTAGAAAAATACACTATTTTAAATTTACTAATATAAGAATTACAAAAAAATTTTTTTTTAAAATATTCCAATTTATTTATACATATATTTTTATTTTTACATCTAATAAAATAAAAATCAGGGTGATTATTATCATTTAACAGATTACAATTCATGCAAACATCACAAAAACAATTATCTTTTAAATTTTCACAAAAAAGCCATTTTGATATATAAAAAATTAAATTATCTACACCTAATTCTACAGAAAAATTAATTATTAAATTAAAATACAAATTTTTTATTCTAAAATTAAAAGATATAATTTTTCTATATAAAGAATATAACCAAGGATACATATTATTATAGACCATAAAAATTATGAAAATACCATTTAATTTTAAATTAAACCAATATATAATATAATTTTATTTTTTAAAATATTATTAAGATAAAATTAGTTAATTATTAATATATACTATTATTTAGCATATATAACTAAATCTATAAAAATATATTTTATTAATGATAATAACAGTATATTTATTAATGTAATTTATATTTTAAATAATTTCATTACATTCAAACAAAAAATAAACAAAAATTATTTAATAATATTATAATAATATAAATTAATTAACTTTAATTAACTTATAATCAATAACTATTAAATTTATAAAAATATATAAAATTATAATTAATTTTAATATAAAAAAATATAAACATTACAGAGAATAATATGCTAGTAAATAAAAAAGCTCCTAATTTTATTGCAAATGCTGTTTTACCTTCAAATGAAATAATAACAAACTTTAATTTAGAAGAAAATATTAACAAAAAAAATACTATATTATTTTTTTGGCCTTTAGATTTCACATTTGTATGTCCATCAGAATTAATTGCATTTAATAATAGATATGATGAATTTTGCAAAAGAAATATAAATTTAATTGGTGTATCTATAGATTCAGTATACACACATATAGCCTGGAAAAATACCCCAATTAAAAATGGTGGTATAGGAAAAATAAAATTTACTATGATATCAGATATAAATAAAAAAATACAAAGATTATATAAAATAGAACACAAAACAATGAAAGTAGCTTTAAGAGCGACTTTTTTAATAGACAAAAGGGGAATAATAAGATATCAATGTGTTAATGACTTACCTTTAGGTAGAAATATAGATGAAATAATAAGAATAATAGATGCTTTTAAACACCATGAAAAATACAAACAAGTATGCCCAGCACAATGGAATATTGGTAAAAAAGCAATAAATCCTAGCTTCAAAGGAATAAAAAAATACTTTAAAGAAAATATTAATGATCTTTAATATTAGAAATTTATGTTAAAAAATAAATCATATTCTACGATTGTACTATTAATTTTTTTTATGGTTATGTTTTATATAACTATAATATATCCTCAAAAAAAAAAAAATCAAAAACATCAATTAATGATTAACTCATTAAATGTAAATGATAAAATACTTATTAATGGAATAATAGGAACAGTAATTGAAATTATAGATAAAAATTATATTAAAGTTTTGCTGAATACTAATTGCAAAATACTAGTAAAAAAAAAATATATAACAAAAATCTTAAATAAAAAAAATAACTCTTATTCTTGAGAATAAGAGTTATTTTATTTTACTTTCATAATACAAAATATGTTTCCTTAAAATAGGGTCATATTTTTTTAATTTTAAAATTTTACTATTATTAGTTTTATTTTTAGTTGTAGTATAAAAATAACTAGTTTTAGCTGAAGATATTAATTTAATTTTTATTCTATTACTTTTAGCCATAAATTATTTTATAATATTTATTATTTATTTTTATTTAAGAATCTTTCTACATCACCATATTTTTCTATCAACCTCATTCCTTTAACGCTTATTCTTAAAGAAATAAATCGTTTACTGGAAAAACACCAAAAACGGTGTTTTTGTAAATTTGGAGAAAATTTTTTTTTTACTGATTTCATAGAATGAGATCTATTTTGACCAAATAAATTTTTCTTTTTAGTAATAAAACATATTTTAGACATAAACACTTTTAAAAAATTATTTAAATACACTATTATTTTTACAAGATTTAATTTTTTTTGCTATTAAAGATATATTATATATATTATTTGAATTTTTTAAAAAACCATAAATATATACTATAGTATATAATTCAATTATATCAATATATTTTTTATATATATCCTTAAATAAAATAACTTCTACTACACCTGTATTATCATCTATTTTTAAAATAGATATAAAATAATTATTTTTGGTATTTAAAACTTTTAAATACACTATTAACCCTAATAAAAAAACATAACTATTATTTCTTAAAAAACATAAATCTTTTATATTTGTAAATTTCTTTTTTTTAATTAAAAAATTATAATATTTAAAATACAAATTTACCGGATGATCTGTAATATATAAACCCAATACCTCTCTTTCTTTATGTAATTTATCTTCCATAGAACACTTAATTTTTGTATTAACCATTTTATTTGATAAAATATTATAAAAATAATCATAGGAATTCAGTAAACTTAATTGTTTAGAATCAAATAAATTATTTTTATATCTAGATAAATCTATTATTTTCTTTAAAAAATAAAATAACACAGAACGATCTATATTAAAAATATCAAAACAACCTGCAAATATTAATTTTTCCAAAACTAATTTATTTATTAATGTTGAAAATGTTAAAACACAAAAATTTATAAAACTACTAAAATTGCCATACCTATTACGTATATTTACTATATGATTTATAGAATTTTTACCCAAACCTTTAATAGCACCTAAACCATAAATTATATGCCCATATTTATTAACTTTGAAAAAATAAAAACTATTATTAATATCCGGTGGTATAATTTTAATATTCATATTTTTTATTTCATTAAGTATTAATACCACCTTGTTATTATTATCAATATCAGAATTAATAAAAGAAGACATAAATTCCGCTGGATAATTAGCTTTTAACCATAAAGTTTGATATGCTAAATAAGCATATGAAACAGAATGTGATTTATTAAATCCATAACTAGAAAATTTTTCCATCAAAGAAAAAATATTTAATGCAATATTAACATTAATTTTTAAATAAATAGCTCCATTTTTAAAAATTTCCCTATGCAATTTCATTTCATCATGTTTTTTTTTACCCATAGCTATTCTTAGCATATCAGCGGAACTAAAACTATAATTCGCTAAAACTCTAGCAATTTTCATAACCTGTTCTTGATATAATATAACACCATATGTTGGTTTTAATATAGGAATTAATAATTCATGTTGCCAATCACGAGTAGGGTAATATATTTTTTCTCTTCTATTTTTACGATTAATAAAATTATCTACCATTCCTGATTGCAAAGGTCCGGGGCGAAATAAAGCTAATAAATCCACTATATCTTTAAAAGAATTAGGTTTTAATCTAAATATTAAATCCCTCATACCTTTGGATTCCAACTGAAAAACCCCAGTAGTTTTACTCTTTCTTAATAAATCAAAACTTTTTTCATCAAATAAAGATATTTTATTAATAGATATTTTTTTTTTATTAAAATATTTTTTATTTCTATAATTAATAATATCTATACTATTACTAATAGTAGTTAAAGTTTTTAAACCTAATAAATCAAATTTAATAAGACCAATATATTCTACATCATCTTTATCATATTGAGTTACTAATTTATCTGTTATTTTATCAAAAAAAGTAGGGCAATAATTATCAATAGTTTTAGATGTAATAACAACCCCACCTGCATGCTTACTTACACCTTTTATTATACCCTCTAAATTAATTGAAAAATTTAATAATGATTTAACTTCAAAATCATTTTTATATAAATCAAACAATTTTTTTTCTTCTTTAATAGCTTTCTTTAAAGTTATACTAAAACCATAAGGAATTAATCTAGCTATATAATCAACAAAACTATATGAATAACCTAAAGTTCTACCAACATCCCTAACAACTGACTTAGCAGTCATGGTATTAAAAGTAACTATTTGTGAAACAAAATTCTTTCCATATAAATTCTCAATATGATCTATAACCTCATCTCTTCTATTCATGCAAAAATCTATATCTAAATCAGGCATAGATAGTCTTTCTAAATTTAAAAATCTTTCAAAAATAAGACCAAATTTTAAAGGATCAATATCAGTTATATTTAAAACAAAAGAAACTAACGAACCAGCACCAGACCCTCTCCCAGGTCCTACAAAAATATTATTTTTTTTTGCCCAATTTACAAATTCCATAACTATTAAAAAATAATCAGGAAAACCTATTTTATTTATAACATAAAGTTCTTTTTTTAATCTATTTAAATACTTTTTTTTATTTTTCAAATAACATTTTTTTTTCTTTAATTTTATATAAGAAATTTTTTCTAAATATTTAGCTGAAGTAATACCTTTATTAAATGGATATTTAGGTAAAATATAATTATTTTTTTTTAAAAAAAAATTACATCTTTTAGATATTTCTATAGAATTTATTATAGATTCAGGTATATCACTGAATAATGAACACATTTCTGAGCTATTTTTTAAAAACTGTTGATCTGTATGATCAACTATTTTATTAACTTTATCAATATGGCACCCATGATAAATAGCTGTGCGAATTTTATGCGCATAATAATCTTTATGATTTAAAAATAAAACTTTATTAGTAGCTACTAAAGGTAATTTAAAAAAATATGAAATTTTTAATGAAACATTAATATATTTTTCTTGATTTATATTATTAATTCTAAATATATTTAAATATATTCTATTAAATAAAATTTTACCCCAAAAATCAAAAATTTTATCTTTAAAATGTGATAATTTTAAAATATAATTTCTATTATTATATATATAATATAAAGAAAATATAAATAACAAACCTTTGTGATGCTTTAATAAAAAATTAAACTCAATAAGATATATAATATTAGCTCTGTAAGATTGAGAAATTAATTGCATTAAATTTTTATATCCATTATTATTTAATACTAATATAGTTAAAGGATATGCAATATTTGCATTTTTATAATAAATATATACATCTACACCTACAATTGGTTTAATATTAAAATTATAAGATGTCCTTACAAATTTAATAACTCCTGATAAACTAAAAAAATCAGTTAAAGCCACGGCAGACATCCTTAAATCTTTTATTTTAGACAAAAGACTATTTATTTTACATAAACCATCTTTAATTGAAAAATCACTATGTATATTAAGATGCACAAAATTATTTTCTAACATTATAATTTTATATAATTTTTAAAAACTTATAATAAACCTATTTATTTAAATTTATTTTTTTAACAACATCATTAGTTAAATCATATATAGTATTATTATAATAAATAATATTATTTTTATCTAAAACAAAATCATATTTTTTTCTTTTTGAAATATTTTTAACTATATTAGTCATTTTAGAAAAAATTATATTATACATATTAAGATTTTCATTATTTAAATTCATTTCAATATTCTTAATATCATTTAAAAGTTTATTTTTCTTATTGTTTAAATTATCTTTTAATAAAGTAAATTTATTAGTATTTATTAATTCTTTCTTATCTTGTAAAATTTTTTCTTCCTCAAATATATCAGTTATATTATTATTGAATTTTTTATAACTATCATTAGCTTTTATATTTAATTTATTTATAAAATCTTGATATTGTATGGATTTTTGTAAAACTACATTAAAATCCAAAACACCTATTTTAGTTGCATAAGTAGTAACGCAAAAAAAATAAATAACAAAACAAATAATTTTAATTAAAAATTTCATAAATTTCCTCACCTTATATTTTGATTAACTAATAATTACTTAAACTAAATTGAAAATAACTAAATTTATCTTTAAAATTTTTTTTTAATGGATATCCATAAGATATATTTATAGGTCCAAAAGGTGTAAATAATTTAAATGACAAACCACAAGATATCCTAACATCTTTAAATATATCTTTGTTTAAATTTAACCATAAATTATCTCTATGTTGAGAATAATTTTTAAATATAACATTTTTATTATAATTAATATAAAAATTATCTAAAAATAAAGAAATTCTAAAATACTTATAATAATTTTTTAAAAAAAATACCTTATTAGGTACAATTAACTCAGTACCTAAAAACAAAATAAATTCTTTATTTAAAGAAGACCATTCTTTATTTTTAAAATTTAAAAAATTATAATTATGTAAAATATTATTTTTATTTAAAATGAAATATTCATAAAATGGATATTGTTTATTATTAAAACTTTTTCCATAATTTAAATAAAAATTAAAAAACAAAATCCAATTTTTATTTTTATCTAAAGGTAAATATTTGTTAAATATCAAAGTACTTTTATAATAATTGTTAAATGATTTTAAAATAGTAATTTTATTATTAAAATTTATATAAGTACCATATAATGGTAAATATTTATTATTTAAATTATTAAATGTTAAATTATTAAATAAGAAAAAGTCTTGTAATGTAAAATTATTTTTTAAAACAAATAAATTATTTTTATCTATATTATTTAAATATTTTAAAATAAAATGGTTATTTTTAATAAATACATCATTATATAAGTAATTTATACCTAATATGCATTTAAAATAGTTATTTAATAAATAAATTAAACTATTTTTGATATTAAAAGTATTTTTAATGATATTTAAATTATCTAAATTATTTTTATTATTATTTTTTAAATAAGAAAATTTATATTTATAAAATATTTTATTCTTATAATCTATTGGATAAAAAAGGGAAAAATAATATAAACTATTTAAATAATTTTTATTAATTTTGAATAAAAAATTATCACCTAATCTTAAAAAATGAGATTTAGATAAAATTAAATTCAAATTAATATTTTTATTTTTAAAATCTACACCAAATTTAATAATTTTATCATTATTAATATTGAGATTATAAAATACATCTAATTTATTAGATCCTATTTTTTTAAAATTTACAAAAATATTTTCAAAAAAACCTGTATCATATAATTTTTTTTTATATTTTTCTATAAAGAATTTTTGATATTTATTACCCTTTAAATTAATAATATCTTTAGGTAAAATATTATTTAAATTAATATTATCTTTGTTAATTAAAAATTTTATTTTTCTAATAAAAAATATTTTACCACTATCTACTTTTAGTATTACATCTATAGTATTTTTTTTAATAACATTTAAAATATTAATTTTAACATCATAATAACCTTTATTTTTATAAAAATTTTTTATTTCAAAAATAATTTTTTCTAAAAATTTAATATTATAATAGTTATTAATAAAAAAATATTTTTTTTTTATTTTATCTATTATAAAATTATATTTCTTAATATCAGAATTAATAATTAAATTAGATATTTTATATCTAGGACCTTCTTTAACTTTTATATATATAAAAACATTTTTATTATTTAATATCTTAACAACTAATTTATTAAAATTAAAATTTATATATCCATGATTTATATAATATAATTTTAAATTTATTAAATTCATAATAAAATTATTTAATTTAAATTTTTCAACAAATAAATTATTAAAATAATAATTAAAATTTAAAAAATTATATATATCTTCTTTTTTAATAAAATTAAATCCTGAATATAAAATATTTTTAATATTAATAAAATCACTTTCTTTAATATTAACTATTAATGTAATGAAATTATTTTTAAATTTAATTTTATTAAAATATATTTTTGTAAAATATTTACCATAATTTTTATATTTATTTAACAAAAATTTTTTAAATTTTAAAAAATTATAAAAATTAAATTCATTTTTTTTAAAAATACCAAACCTTTTTAATTCATTAAATATATATATATTAGAAAATAATTTATTACCCTTAACCAAAATATCCCATATTTCTCTTTTTTTTTTTAAATAAATATATAATTTATTATTATTATTATATACATTGATAAAATTAAATTTATTTGTTTTAAATAATATTTGAATTATTTTACTAAAATCATTTTTATAAATAACATTCCCAATGTTATTAAATATCTTTTTTTTACATACTAATATAGTATTATTATTAATTCCTTTAAAAACTATATCATTTAATCTATAAGAATTTTTACTAAAACAATATAAATTTATAAAAAAAAATAAAATAAATATAAAAAAAACTCTCTTTATTAGGAAAAAAAAATTATTTAAATAAATTAACATAAATTTATTATTTTTTTTAAAACTAATATGCGATATATATTAATTATTAATTTTACCAAAATTTCTTTTTACTTTAGAAAAATATTTCAAAGAAATTTTAAAATCCTTAATTTTAAAATCAGGCCACAGAATATCTGTGAAAAATAATTCAGCATATGCTAATTGCCATAAAAAAAAATTACTAATTCTCTTTCTACCACCAGTCCTTATAACTAAATCTATTGGAGGTAAATCATTTAAACACATATTTTGTGAAATAATTTCATGATTTATTTGATTTAATAAAAAATATTTTTTCTTAATCTTACTTACAATTTTTTTAATACAATTCATAATATCCCATTGGCCACTATAACTAATAGCAATATTTAATCTTAAACCTAAATTACTTTTTGTTAAAATTTCTATTTTTTTAACATATTGCAATAAATATGAAGGTAATCTTTTTTTATCTCCGACTATTTTAACACAAACTTTATTTTTATGTAAAAAAAAAATTTGATTTTTTAAAGAAAAATAAATTAATCTCATTAAATAATAAACCTCACCCTGAGGTCTATACCAATTTTCATTACTAAATACATATAATGTTAAAATATTTAATTTAATTTTTATAGAAAAATAAATAATATCTTTCAAAGATTTTAAACCTTCTTTATGTCCATAAAAACGTGGTTTATTCCTATTAAGAGCCCACCTTCCATTTCCATCCATTATAATAGCAATATGTTTTGGAACTATAATTTTTAAAAATTTATTAAACATATAAAATTAAAAAATTAATTAAAAACTTTAATAAAAATTTTTTAAAAATAAATACTAAAAAAATTAATAATTACAATCAATTTCTTTTTTCTTTAATAAATATAAATTATTTAATTCATTAATGCATTTATCTGTATCATATTGAATTTTTTTATCATAAAAAAATTTTTCATTTAAACTTAATTCTTTATTTTTCAAAAAATACAAAATTTTTTTTTTAAAATCTTTCCTTTTATTCCTAATAAATATTTTATAAAATTCTAACTCTTTTTTTAATAATTTTAAAATATTATTGCGACGATCATTAGTTAATGGTGGTATATTTAATATAATATCATTACCTTTTCTTGAAAAATTAAAATCTAATTTAGTTAACAAAATAGATTTTTCAACTAAATTTACAATATTTTTATCAAATAATGATATTATCAAAATATTATCTTTTAAATTAATCTTGCAAAGATTAATTAGTTTAATATTTCTCCCATAACAAAAAATATTTAAATCAGATATTAATTTTATATTAAATTTATTAACAGAAAATTTATTTATCTTTTTCTTAAAATCATCAATATATTTAAACATCTCCTTAGAAACGAAATTATCATAAATATTTTTAAACATAATTAAACCCCAAAATAATTAATAAAAACATAAATATAATAAATAATATAATATTAAAATAAAGTTAAAATTTAATATTAAATTAATCTAATCATCTAAAAAACAACGCAATATTCCGGATCTACTAGGATGACGTAATTTTCTTAAAGCTTTTGCCTCTATTTGTCTAATACGTTCCCTTGTAACATCAAATTGCTTACCAACCTCCTCTAAAGTATGATCACTATTCATGTTAATACCGAAACGCATTCTCAATACTTTTGCCTCTCTTGAAGTTAAACTTGATAAAATATTATTAGTAACATTTTTTAAACTTTCTGTTGTAGCTGATTCTAAAGGTAATTCTAAATTAGAATCCTCAATAAAATCACTTAAATGTAAATCCTCATCTTCACCTATAGGTGTTTCCATAGATATTGGTTCTTTTGCTATTTTTAAAACTTTTCTTATTTTATCTTCAGGAATTAACATACGACAAGATAATTCTTCTGGAGTAGGTCCTCTACCTATTTCTTGTAAAATTTGCCTTGAAACTCTATTTAATTTATTAATAGTCTCTATCATATGTACGGGAATTCGGATAGTTCTTGCTTGGTCAGCTATAGATCTAGTAATAGCTTGTCTAATCCACCATGTTGCATAAGTAGAAAATTTATATCCTCTTCTATATTCAAATTTATCAACAGCTTTCATTAAACCTATATTACCTTCTTGTATTAAATCTAAAAACTGTAAACCTCTATTAGTATATTTTTTAGCTATAGATATAACTAATCTTAAATTAGCCTCTACCATTTCTTTTTTAGCTTGCTTAACTTTTAATTCCCTTGAAATAATACTCTTATTAATTTTTTTAATATCAGAAATACTTAAATTAGACTTATTTTCTATAATAGATAAATTAACTAACATAGAATTAATAATATTAAAATATTTTTTTAAATTAAATGACCAAGGATAAACTTTCATATTAATAGCATTAACAAGCCATTTTACATTAACACTATATTTTAAAAAAAAATTTAAAAATATTTCTTTAGGCATTAAACATTTATTAACACATAAATTCATTATATTTTTTTCTTTTAATAAAATACTTGAAACTAATTCTTTAATATTTAAAATTAAAAAATTAAATTGTTTTTGAAACAATTTAAATTTCATAAAAATACTAATTAATTTATTTAATTCATATTGTGTGTATGGATGTTTTAAAGTATATACATATATACACTTTTTTACAATATTATACTGACAATATAGATTATTAAATTTACGATCTATAAAAATATAATTATTATAACTTACATCTTTATTATCACTATAATGATAATTTTTATCTAATAAATTATTAGAAAATGTTAAACTAAAATTAAATGTTTTTCCATCTATATAACCAACTATTAAATCACATAAACGTAAATCACCTCTTTTAACAAGATTATATTGACCTAAAAAATATTCTATCGATTTAAAATACTTGCCAATAAAAAATTGAATTTCAGTTAAATTTAATTCAATACATTTTGCTATATTTATTTCACCTTTTCTAGTTAATAATTCCACACTACCCATTTCTCTCATATACATTCTTACTGGATCATTAGTTTTGCCGATATTAGAATCTACTTTAGAAAATACATTAGAAGTAATATCAGTAATTTCATCTTCAATTGAATCAATATTATTTTCATTTACTAGGAAATTATCAACCTCAGAAATATCCTCTAATACAGGTATACCTAAATTATTAACGATTTTAATAACTTCTTTTATTTGAGATAATTTTAACTTACCTAAAGATAAATAATCGTGCATCTGTGAATAAGTTATATAACCTTGTTTTTTTCCTTTATTAATTAATATTTTAAATTGTAATTTAGGGTTGTTGTCCATATTAATATAGATTTTTAATATAAATTATTTTTAATACTTTAAATAAATTTTAATTTAAAGTTTTTAATTTTAATAAAAACCACACTTTCTCTTTTTCTTTTCTTGTTAAACCATAATATTTCTCTTTAACTAACATATTATTAAGTTTCCTATCAATAATAAAAATCTTAAATTTATTTAATAAATTTATAAAAATAAACTTAATATTTTTATTATCTAAAAAAAAAAAATATCTAGAAATTAAAATTCTAAGATATACAGAAATTTTTTTATTTTCATAAAAACCTATTATTTCTTCTAAAGAAATATTCTTATTATTTAAACATAAAACAACAATATTAAAAAATATATTTAAAAGAGGAATATTTATATTTTTAAATAAAATATCCTTAACATTTATTAAATTAGAAAATTTTGGTTTTTTTAAAAGAATAGTTATAAGATAACGTAAAAATATCATACTATTATATTTTAATTTATTACTTAAAGAAAAATTTAAATATGAATTAATAAAAAAACTTAAATTATTTACACCTACAAAACTCATCAATTTTTGATATAAAAAAATTTTCATTATTTTAGAATTAATTATAGAAATAAATTTTATAATACAATTAACAAAATAAGACTTATCTTGTAGAGAAAACATATCTAATTTTTCAGATACAGATTCAAATAAAAAATCAAAAATAGATTGTGAATTTTTAATTCTTTTCTTAAATATATATTTACCTTCTTTTCTAATTAAAGAATCCGGATCTTCCCCTAAAGGAAGAATTACAAAATAAACACTTTTATTTTCATCTATATATTTAAATAATTTCTTTAAAATTCTTTTAGAAGAATTTAAACCAGTTGTATCTCCATCAAAACAAAAAATTATCTTATTAGTATGGTAAAATAACATTCTTATTTGTTTTTCATGAATATTAGAACCTAATAAACCAACAACATAATTAAAACCATATTGGTTTAACATAATTACATCTGTATATCCCTCTACAACTAATATTTTTTTTATAATAAAATTATTTTTTATTACATAATTTAATCCATATAAAACATCTATTTTTGAAAAAAAAATATTAGATGATGAATTTAAATATTTACAGAAAGATCTATCATTAATTGATCTACCACCAAAAGCTACTATATTTTCATTTACATCCATAATAGGAAAAATAATTCTATTACACAATTTATCATATAAACATTTTTTTTTAGATAATACATCTAATTTTAATAAAAATACAATATCTTTATATTTTAAAGTACTTATAAAATTATTAAATAAAACAACAGAAGAATAACCAATAAAAAATTTTTTTATAATTTTTATTGTTAATCCTCTATTAAACAAAAACACTCTTACAAATTCTAAATCTTTACTATTTAATAACGATAAATGATAAAATTTATTCATTTTATTCATTAAATAATAAAATTTTTTTTTTTTACTATTCAAAGTAAATATTTTTTTAGATTTACTTTTATAAATTAATTTAACACCATTTATCTCGGCTAATCTTTTTATACTTTCTATAAAATTAAATTTATAAAATTTCATTAAAAAATCAACTATATTTCCATGTGATTTACAACCGAAACAAAAATAAAAATCTTTATCTATATTAATAGTAAAAGAAGGGTTTTTCTCTTCATGAAAGGGACAGCAAGCTTTGTAATAATTACCTATTCTTTTAAGAGAAATAATTGAAGAAATAATTTCCACCATATTACTTGTAGAAATTAAAGTTAAAATAAAATCATTAGATATATAATTATACATGAAAAAAATTTTTTATTTTAATAATTTCTTTTTTTTATACATTCTCTAGATAATTTTTTAATATACCTCTTAATAGCTGAAGCTTTAGCCTTTTTTCTAAGAATAGTTGGTTTTTCATAAAATTCTCTCTTTCGTATTTCTGAAAGAACACCTGATTTCTCGCATAACCTTTTAAATCTACGTAATGCAATATCAAAAGATTCATTTTCTCTAATTTTTATATTAGGCATACAATACACCATTCATTAATAATTTATTATTATTTTAACAAATATTGACAATTTAAATACTAAAATGATAAAATAAATTTCCTATTTGTCAATTATTATATTATATATACAATTCAAAAAAAATGATTATATTAGGTATAGAAACTTCCTGTGATGAAACATCTATCTGTATATACGATGAAAAAAGGGGGATAATAGTAAATAAAACTATAAACCAAAATAAAGTTCATTCTTTATATGGAGGTATAATACCTGAATTAGCCTCTAAAATTCATGCTAAGAAAATTATTAAAATAATTAAAAAAAATAAAAAAAAAATAAATTTAATAAATTTAATAGCTTATACCGCAGGACCGGGATTACCTAATTCCCTCTTAATAGGGGCTACTATTGGTAAAACTTTATCATATCTATATAAAATACCATCTATCCCTATAAATCATATTGAAGGACATATTATGTCTATAATGTCTTTGGAAAATAAACCTATTTTCCCTTATTTATCATTAGTAACTTCAGGTGCAAATACATTATTAATTAAAGTTTCAGATTTTAATAAATATAAAATAATTGGTAAATCACTAGATAATTCTGCTGGAGAAATATTTGATAAAATTGCTAATCTAATAGGATTAAAATATCCCGGAGGATATAAATTATCTAAACTAGCAAAATTAGGTGAAAAACACTTTATTTTTCCAAAACCATTATTAATGAAAAATAATCTAAATTTTAGTTTTTCAGGAATATACACTCATACTGTTAATCTAATAAAAAAAATAGGAAAATTAGATAACCATACAAAATATAATATAGCTTATGCTTTAGAAGATAGTATTACAGATATTTTATATTTAAAAGTCAAAAGAGCATTAAAAATCTTTAATTTAAAACAAGTAACTTTTGGTGGTGGTGTAAGTGCAAATAATAAATTACGTTCTAAAATAAAGTTACTATTAAAAAAAAAAATTAATATATTTTTTCCACACAAATCTTTATGTACAGATAATGCTTTAATGATAGCCTATGCTGGATTAATAAAAAAAAATAATAAAAAATATTTAAATAAACATCAAAATCTTGAAATTAATATTAATCCAAAATGGAAAATAGGTGATAAATTAATTTAAAAATTATGCTTAAATAAAAATTTTTCTATTTTCTTTAATCTGAATATATATATATTATTTTTTATTTGAACACCATTAGATGAATTTAAAAGTAATTTTTTATCAAAATTTGACATTATATTTATAATTTTAAAAAAATATTTTTGAATCTTTAAAAATAAAAAATAATTTTTTATAGGAAAAATACAAACTACTTTTATTAAAATAAAAAATAATTTTATATCTTCTGTTCTTCTCCAAATATCTAAATAATAAAAAGCATCTAAAATTAAAATAGATAATTTATATTTATATTTAAAATTTAAAAATAAATTAAAAAATTTCAAAAATCTTTTAGTTAAGAAATAAATTTTTTTAGGAATATTTAATTTATTACAAAAAATAAAAATTTTTTTTAATAAAAATTTCAAATCATCAAAAACCCATTTTATAAAAAAAATATTATCAAAGAAAATAAAAAATAAAACAAAATTAATTTTTATTAAATTCCTACAATTATATCTCATTAAACAATTAATTTCATATAAAAATGAAATTTTAGAAAAAATACAAAAAAAATAATTTCTAAAAATTTTATTTTCAAAAACATAAAAAATTTCTGGATACAATAAATTTAAAGCTTTACATTTATATAAAATAAAAAAATAATAATGTAAATTAAAATATCTAAATACTTTTTCAGTTTCTTTATATATTCTTTCGCTATTTATAGACAATAACTCACCAGAATTAGATATTTTAATCATTAGACTTAAAGTATATTTATTAATTTTAAATCTAAATTTATTTAAAAAAGCATAAAAACGAGCTACCCTCAAAACCCTCAAAGGATCCTCTACAAAAGAATTAGATACATTTCTTAAAATTCTTTTTTTAATATCTATTAATCCATTAAAAGGATCATAAAAAAAATCATTTTTATCTATAGCAATGGCATTAATAGTCAAATCTCTTCTAGAAAGATCATCTTTTAAAGAAACTTTAGAAGAAAAATAACAAATAAAAGCATTATAACCTATTCCATTTTTTTTTTCAGTACGTGCTAAAGCATATTCTTCTTTAGTTTCAGGGTGTAAAAAAACAGGAAAATTATTACCTACAGGTTTAAATCCCCTTCTTATCATATCTTTATAACTAGATCCTACTACAACCCAATCCTTATCTTTTATCTTTAAACCTAAAATTTTATCTCTTACCGCGCCACCTACAAGGTAAATTTTCATATTTTAATTAAAAATATTTAAAAATTAAAATAAAAAACTAGATAAATCAATTTTATCTAAATTATTCTCTATTTCTTTTAAAGCTATAATGGTTGGTTTATCATTATTATCTTTCTCATCATATGATAATTCTTTAGAAAAAATTTGTATTTGTCTTGCACGACATGCAACCACTAAAACTAAATCAAATCTATTTCCTATTTTATCAATTACTTTCTGTTTTATTAAATTAGACATATTTAAAATAATGTAAGTTTATAAAAAATATAAAATATAAAAAAATAATTTTTTATAAATTAAATTTATAAAAAACCACTAGGAACCTCTTTCCTTTTTAAAAAAATAATATTACAATTTAACATTTTATGTTTAATAAGTGGTTTCTGAATACTATCCCATGTTAAATTAATGTTAAAATATTTTTCAATTTTAATAAATAACTCTGGTATTACAGGGGATAAATAAATAGCAATAACACGAAAAATATTTATAATTGTAGTACATATTTGATGTAAATAAATCATTTTACCATTTAAAAACATTAACCATGGTTTTTCATTATTTATAAAACAATTAACCATATCTAATAATTTATTAATCAAATGTAATGATTTAGAATAATTAAATTTTAAAAAATATTTACTTACTAAAGTTGATTTTTTAACGAAAAAGTTATAAAAACTAACATTATATAAATTTTCAGATAAATAATTATTAAAATATTTTTCAAGATATTTATTTACACGAAAAGGAATATTTATAAATTTATTAATCAAATCATTATTAACTTTATTTAAAAATTCACTTAAATTAAAATTTACATCATTAGATTTAAATGATAACTTACTAGCATAATAATATCTTAAACTATCTGAATCAAAATATTGTAACCATTTCTTAGCACTAATAAAATTATTTGCAGATTTAGACATTTTATAATTATTAATTTTAACATGCCCGTGAACTACTAAGCTTGTTGGTAATCTAAAATTAGAAATATATAATAAAGAAGGCCAATATAATCCATGAAAATATAATATATCTTTACCTATAAAATGATATAAATCATATTTACTATTTTTAGACCAAAAATCATTAAAATTATACTTCCTTAATTTACATAAATATTTAAAACTACTAATATAACATATAGTTGCATCCATCCAAACATAAAAATATTTATCTCTTATATATTTTGAAGGAATTTTAAAACCAAAATAAGGTTTATCACGAGTTATATTCCAATCATTTAAATTATCATTTAACCATAAAAATAATTGTTTTTTAATACCCCTGTGCATTAATGAATTTTTAATCCATTTATATAAAATATTTTTTAAAAATTTAATACTTAAAAATAAATGCTTCGTATAATATTTAACCGGTATAGTTTTAGTAACTAAAGATACTGGATTTTTTAATTGATAAGCATAATAAACATTTCCACAAAAAGAACAATTATCACCATATTGTTTTTTTGTATTACATCTAGGGCATTCACCTTGTACAAATCTATCAGGTAAAAATATATTTGCTTTTTTATCATATAATTGATAAATTTTTTTCTTTATAATTAATTTTTTTTCTTGAAATTTCTTTAAAATATATAAAGAAAAAAAATAATTTAATTCATTATGAGTAGTAAAATATAAATCATGTGATATATTAAATGCTTTAAAATCCCTTTTATGTTTTTTATACATAATATTAATAATATTTTCACAAGAAATATTTAATTCTCTAGATTTAAGTAAAATAGCAGTACCGTGTGAATCATCAGCGCAAATAAAATAAACAACATTACCTAATAATTTATTATATCTAACCCATATATCAGCTTGTATTTGCTCTAACATATGACCTATATGAATAGGTCCATTAGCATAAGGTAAAGCACATGTAACTAAAATTTTTTTCATAAAAACAAAATCATAAAATAATCGGCAAGGGAGGATTTGAACCTCCGACCTACTGGTCCCAAACCAGTTGCGCTACCAAACTGCGCTACTCACCGCAAGGTGGTTAATGGGAATCGAACCCATGACAACCGGAACCACAATCCAGTGCTCTACCTACTAAGCTATAACCACCAAAAATTAAAATAATATGATAAATTAAAAAATTAATATAATTTAATTTATTTTATTATTATAACATAATAAATAAATAATTCTTTATATATTAACTACCTTTCATCATATTAAAAAAATCATTATTTGTTTTAGTCATAGATAATTTTTTAATTAAAAATTCCATAGCTTCTACTTCATCCATTGGTTGTATAATTCTACGTAAAATCCATATTTTTCTTAATTCTTTTAAAGAAGTTAATAACTCCTCCTTTCTAGTTCCTGATCTATTATAATCAATAGCAGGAAAAACTCTTTTTTCAGCAATTTTACGAGATAAATGTAATTCCATATTACCGGTACCTTTAAATTCCTCATAAATCACTTCATCCATTTTAGAACCAGTATCTATTAAAGCAGTAGCTATAATAGTTAAACTACCACCTTCCTCGATATTCCTAGCAGCACCAAAAAATCTCTTAGGTCTGTGTAAAGCATTCGCATCTATTCCACCTGTTAAAATTTTACCAGAAGTAGGAACAACAGTATTATAAGCTCTAGCTAATCTAGTAATAGAATCTAGTAATATCATAACATCTTTTTTATGTTCTACTAATTTTTTTGCTTTTTCTATAACTATTTCTGCTACTTGTATATGTCTAATAGCAGGTTCATCAAAAGTTGAAGCTATTACTTCTCCTTTAACTAAACGGGACATCTCTGTAACTTCCTCTGGTCTTTCATCTATCAACAATACTATTAAAAAACAATCAGAATAATTATTACTTATATTTTGCGCTATATTTTGTAATAAAATAGTTTTACCTGCTTTTGGAGGAGCAACAATTAATCCTCTTTGCCCTCTACCTATAGGAGCTGCTAAATCTAAAACACGAGCTGTAATATCCTCTCTCGTCCCATTACCTTTTTCCATATATAAACGAGAATTAGTATGTAAAGGAGTTAAATTTTCAAACAATATTTTAACTCTAGAATTTTCAGGTTTATCGTAATTTATTTTATTTACTTTTAATAAAGCAAAATAACGTTCTGTTTCTTTTGGTGGTCTTATTTTACCTGAAATTGTATCACCTGTTCTTAAATTAAACCTTCTTATTTGACTAGGCGAAACATATATATCATCTGGACCTGCTAAATAAGAACTATCTGAAGATCTTAAAAACCCAAAACCATCTTGTAAAATTTCTAGTACACCATTTCCAAAAATATCTTCACCACTTTTAGAATGTTGTTTTAATATAGAAAAAATTATATCTTGCTTACGCATTCTAGATAAATTTTCTAAACCTATTTTTCTACCGAGAATAACTAATTTAGAAACCGACATTCTTTTTAACTTGGTAAGATTCATAATATTAAATTATTAAAAATGATTTTTTAAAAATAATACAAAATAAATTTTTTAAATATAAAAATATAACTTATATACCATTTTTTTTAAAAAAACTAATAACATCATCTTCGCTCAAAGCGCCTATTTGTTTGTCTAATACAATACCATTACGAAATAAAATTAAAGTAGGTACACTTTTAATGTTAAATTTTTTAGTTAACTTAACAACATTATCTATATTAACTTTTGTAAATTTCATTTTATTAAAATAAATTTTACATAGATTATTTAAAACTTTTAAAAATAATTGACATGGACCACACCATTTAGCCCAAAAATCCATCAAAACTAATCCTTTGTACATAGAAACTTCCTTATAAAAAGAATCATCATTAATATCTAAAATTTTTTGCATACAAGCCTCATTAGTAATCATACATTATATAATAATTTTATTTAAAATAAAATAAAATATTTTTTTTAAAAAACAAAAATAAAAAGTTATAATAAAATAACCTTATAAATTATAAATAAAGAAATAAATACATATAAAAAGATTTAACATACATATTATTCTAAACTATATGTTTAATATATTTAAATTTAAAAATAAAAAATTAATTCAAGTTAAAATAAATAATATAAAAAGAATTAAAAATTTTAAAAAATATATATGGATAGATATTATACAACCAAATAAAAAAGAACAAAAATATATAAAAAATATATTTGGTCAAAAAATAATATTTCAAAAAAATTTTCTAAATATAGAAACATCTGCGAGAGTATTTAAAAGTAACAAATGTTTATATATAAGATCATTTTTTTTACAAAAAAAAAGAAAGAAATATTCAGAAATCTTTACAATTATATTTATAATTAAAAATAATACAATATTTTCTTTTCGAGAAAAAGAAATATCTATTTTTAGATTATTTATATTAAAATCTAAAAAAAAATTTTTTAAAAAGAATCCATATGAAGTATTATTAAATATATTGGAAATTAAAGTAGAACAATTAGCTAATGAAATAGAAATTAATTATAATTATTTAGAATATTTGGCGAAAAAAATATTAAATAATAAAGATAAAAAATTTAATAAATTTATTTTTAAATTATCTACAGAAGAAGATTGTATATCTAAAATTAGAATATGTTTATTAGATACACAAAGAACAATAAAATTATTAATAAGAAAAAAATTTTTTAATTCAAAACAAAAAAAAATAACTAAAATTATTATAAGAGATATTGAATCTTTATTACCACATAATGAATCATTATTTCAAAAAGTAAATTTTCTAATACAATCAGTTATGGAATTTTTAAATATTGAACAAAATAAAATAACCAAAATATTAACAATAATATCTATTATATTTTTACCACCAACGCTAATTGCATCAATATATGGAATGAACTTTCAATATATTCCTGAATTACAATGGCATTATGGTTATACTATTACTATATTTAATATGTTAATTTTAAGTTTTCTTCCATATATATATTTTAAATTTAAAAAATGGATGTAAATTAATATTAACTAAAAATTTTAAAAACTAAATTTTTATATGCACAAAAAACAAAATAATAAAATTATTATTTCAAGTAAATTTAATATAGGCGAACAAGTAGAACATAAATTATTAGGTTTAACTGGTGTAATAATAGATATAGATCCTAAATATTCACTAAATAATTCTAGTAATGCAAAAAAAATAAATAAATCTTTAAAAAAAAAACCATGGTATCATATTATTATAGAGGATCATAATGGATATCCAATGCATATATATCTATCGGAAACTCAATTATCTTGGAAAATAAAAGAAGAATATTCTGAAAAAACATCACTTGATAAATTATCAAAAATTATTAAAAAACAAATAAAAAATAACAAAACAGATAATTAATTATGAATATTATTGGTATAGGAATAGATATTATTGAAATTAAAAGAATAAAAAAAATTAAATCAAGAATTAAAAAAAAAATATCAAAGAAAATTTTAACAAAATATGAATATAAAAAATATAAAACAGAAAAAAATAAAAATTTTTTTTTAGCTAAAATTCTTGTAGCTAAAGAAGCAACTTCTAAAGCATTAGGTATTGGTATGAGAAGGGGTGTAAATTTTAATAATTTTATTATCTACCATAATAAAATAGGTAAACCTAAAGTTAAACTAATCAAAAAAGCGAGTAAAATATTCAAAAACATCAAAAAAAAAATACATATTTCTATAACAGATGAAAAAAAATATGCCCAAGCTATAGTAATAGTAGAAAAAATATAATTTATTTAAAAATAAAAAATATAAATAAATTTTAAATAAACTTAATTAAATAATTTTTATAAATATTTATAATGAATAAAGCCAAGATATTTCTTTTTCCCACAGCAAAATATCATTAGTTTCTAAAATTATAGGTATATTATTAAATATAATATTATTCATAAACCAAGGAAAAAAAAATTTATCTAAATAACCATGAAATAAAGATGCATGTCTATCTTTTTTACTTGAAAACGGATATTTACTACCACTTAAATGAATTCCCTTTAAATATTTTAAACCAATAATTTCATTAAAATAATTAAATGTATTTACACAATTTTTAATATTTGATATTTTATAACCTGAAGCAAACATATGACAAATATCTAAACACACACCAATACGTGATTTATCATTTATCAAATTTATTATTTGTGCAATACTCTCAAAAGTATAACATATAGAAGTTCCCTGTCCAGCGGAATTTTCAATTAATAAAATTACCTTTTCTGTTCTATTTATAATATAATTAATAGAATTTACTACATTAGTTATACATTTTTTAAATGTTAAAATATTTAAAGAAAAACCAGGATGAAAATTTATAAAATTTAATCCTAATTTATAACATATTGAGATCTCTTTAATAAAAAGATTAATATTTTTAAACAATTTATATTTAGAATAATGACATAAATTAATATAAAAACTACTATGAGGCAGAATATATAAACTATTTAAGTTATATATTTTACATAATTTTTTAAAATTAACATAAAAATTTTTATTTAAAAAATTATAAAATTTTAATAAACTAGTCATGTTAAAGGAAAATGCTCTAGCTTTAATTAATTTTAAAAAAATCAAATTTTTTTCAAAATTATGCAAAATATCAATAATAATCCCTATATATTTTTTTTTAACTTTTAAATTATTCATATTATATTTAAATAACTATATATTATAATATTTATTATAATTAATTTAATTTTAAAATAAAATGAAAAATATAATTTTATTAATAAAAAAAAGAAAAAAAATAGGAACAAATTATTGTAAAAAAATTAGAAAAAATAATTTTATACCAGCAAATATTATTTTTAAATTAAAAAAAAATAAAATAATTAAATTAAAACATAAAGATGTTATTAATAAAATTCAAAAATTAAAAAATATAAAAAATATAAAAATATATTTAAAGCTTAAAAAAAAAAAAATTAAAACAAAAATAAAAGAAATACAGATGCATCCATATAAAAATCAAATAATACATATTGATTTCATTAAAATATAAATTGGGTCGTACAGGATTCGAACCTGTGACCAATTGATTAAAAGTCAACTGCTCTACCAACTGAGCTAACGACCCCCATTCATTTATAATTAAATTGTAACATAAAAAAAACACACAACAACTATTTTAAAAAAAAATTTAAACAAAAAACATAAAAATAATTTAAATTATAATAAAAAATAAAAATATTAAATTAAATAAAAGTTTATAATTAAAAATATATATAAATAAAAAAAATATTCTTTAAATAAATTAATAAAAATTATTTACATAATAAATACTTAAATTACTAATATAATATTAAAAACAAAATAATTATATAAATTTTAAATATTAATAATAAAATACAATCTAATTATTAAATAAAAATAAAATAAAATTATTATAAATAATAAAAACATTATTATTTATAATAATATTTATTATATAATATTTAAATAAAATTTAAATTAGCATAAAAATTTTACAAAATTACTAAAAATTTACAAAAAATTTTAAATACATATTAATTAAATAATTATATAATGATTGAAAAAATAATTAAAAATATAAAAAAAATAACTAAAAAATATAACAATTTTTTAGTTTGTTTTAGTGGTGGTATAGATTCCACAGTTCTACTTTATGCAATTAAAAATATTAAAAATATTAACATACGTGTAATACATATAAACCACAATATACACAAATTATCATCTTTATGGGTAAAACATTGAGTAAATATATGTAATGAATTAAAAGTTCAATTAATTATAAAAAATATATTTATAAAAAATAAAAAAAACTTAGAATATAAATTAAGAAAAAAAAGATATACTATATTTAAAAAAATATTACTAAATAAAGAAATTTTATTAACAGCTCACCATCAAAATGACCAATGTGAAACAATTATTTTATCATTAAAAAGGGGTAGCGGTATTCAAGGATTATCAGGTATACAAAAATACATAAATAAAGGAGAAAAAAAAATTTTAAGACCATTTTTAAATGTACCTAAAAAAAATATTATAAATTATGCAAAAAAATTCAATTTAAAATGGATAAATGATACAAGCAATAATAATATATATTATGATAGAAATTTTATAAGAAAAAAAATAATACCTCTTCTTATAAAGAGATGGCCTTCTTTTTTAAAAACTTCCACTAGAAGTGCTAAAATTTGCAAACAACAAAACAAATTAATAAATAATTTATTAATAGATAAAATACAAAAAATTATTGGAAATAATAAAAGTTTAAATTTAAATAAAATATATAAATTAAATAAAGAAGAAATATTTTTCATTATCAGAAAATGGATAAAAATAAATAATAAAAAAACATTATCTTATAAATCAACCAAAATAATATGGAAATATATATATAAATATAAAAATAAAGAAACATTTCAATTAAATTTTAAAAAATTTAATATAGGTAAATTTAAAAATTATATGTTTATATTTAAAAAAAAACCCAACACAAAAAAATATTATATATGGAATAAAGAAAAAAATATATTTATATTACCTAATAAATCAGGATTTTTATATATAGATAAAACAAAAAAAATAAAAAGTAATTCAATTAGAAAACCTGAAAAAAACGAATTAATATATATAAAATATACTATAAAAAATAAAACTAAATTAATAAATAAAAAATATAGAAAAATTAAAAATCTTTGGCAAAAACTTAATATACCACCTTGGAAAAGACAAGAAAATCCTATAATATATTATAATAATAAACCTATTATGTCCCCAAATTTATTTGTTACTAAAAATGGGAAAATAAAAAATAAATATTATTGGACAATTTATTGGAAAAAATTATAAAGATAATTTTAATAATTTATTTAAAAAAATAAAAATTTCATTTTTAGGTACAAAACATATTCTTTTATTCTTTCTATCTCTAAATTCTATTTTATTCTCTAACAGTAAAATTTCACTAATTACAACTAAATAAGGTATACCTATTAATTCAAAATCTGTTAACATTTTACCTATATGTAATTTCCTATCATCAAATAATATTTCAATTAAATTTGATAATTTTTCATATAAAAAAAAAGAAAATTTATATACATTAGAACAATTATACATATTTATAGGTATAATTCCTAATTTAAAATTAGATACAGATACAGGCCATATAATACCTCTGTCATCATGATTATGTTCTATTAAAGCTGATATTATTCTTGTTATTCCTAAACCATAACAACCCATTAATATTTTATTTTTATTACAAAAAATACTAGAATACTTATCCATTAATTTAAATATATGACCAACTTCCATAAATGATCTTTTTTTATAAAAACATTTCTTTTTTTTTTTAATGTAAATAAATTGACATTTACATAAATCTGTAAAATAATCAACACTAAAATCAACATTCCAATTTACATTAAAATATAAATAATTATTCTTACTAGTTCCTAGTATAAAATTTCTGTAATTTTTCAATGAATAATCTGCTATTATTTTGTAATCTCCATTTGGACCTAAAAAAAAAGAATAACACTTAAAAACTTTTAAAATTTTAACTTCATCTAAAATTTCTATTTTAAAAGACATGAAATATAACTTATATAATTTTATAATATCTAAATCTTTATTAAAAGGTATTAAAACAAAAATTTTTTTTATTTTTTTTTTATAAAATATTTTTATAAAAAAAGTTTTAATAAACTTACTAATATCAATATCTTTTTTTATTTTTACAACATTTTTTTTATTTTTTTTATATAAATAAAAAATTTTTTTAATCTTCTTTATTTTAAAACATAATTTTTCTTTTTTTTTTACATAATAAGAATATGGATATAATATTTTTTGAGGAGAAATATAAATTTTGTTTTCACCATAATCAGAAAAAACATAAAATTCATGTGATTTATCACCACCAATATTTCCACATCTCGCTTCCTTTATATATATATTTAAATTAATATCATTAAAAAACTCTTTATAAATTTCTATAAAAGATAAATAAAATTCATTTAAACATTTTTTATTTAAATGAAAAGAATAAGCATCCTTCATAATAAATTCCCTAGATCTTAAAATACCTAATTTAGGTCTTAATTCATCTCTAAATTTATTTTGTATTTGATAAAAACACTTAGGGAAATTTATATGTTTTTCATTACATACCAATTTAGTAATTAACTCTTCATGAGTGGGTGATAAAATTAATATCTTGTTATTTCTATCTTTTAATTTAAATAATTCATCACCATATTCAAAAAATCTATTACTTATTTCCCATATTTTTAAAGGTTGTATAGCTGGCATAAATAATTCTATTAAACCAAATCTATTAAGTTTATTTTTAATAATATCAATAATATTATTTATTACCCGCAAACCATTAGGTAACCATATATATATACCAGATGATAATCTACGTATTAAACCACCTTTTATCATAAAATTAAATATAATATTTTTATGACAAACAATATTATAAGAAGTAAATAAACTATATAACGTAGTCTTCATAATGTTAAATTAATTAATGTTATATACTTACTAAATTACCTAAATTACAACCGCCTAATAAATGAATATGCAAATAATCTATTTTCTGACCACCATATTTATTACAATTTATAATTATTCTATAACCATCTTTATGTATATTTTTTTTTTTAGCTATCCTAGAAGCAACATATAATAATTTACCTAAAATTAAAATATGTTTATTACTTATTCTATTCATACTTTTTATATAAGTATTAGGAACTAAAATAATATGTACTGGAGCTTTTGGATTAATATCATTAAAAACAGTTATATCTTTATCCTGATAAACTATTTTGGTTTTATATTCATGATTAATTATTTTAGTAAAAATATTATTTTTATTCATTATATTTAACCTGATAATTTCTTAAAATTATAATATACTTTTAAAATAATTCTTAATATATCTTAAAAACTTTATTTTTTATAATAAAAATTAATTTTACATATAAATATATTCAACAAAACTTTTATTTTTTAATAAAAGAAGTATATAATTTATATTATATAAAAATTTTTATAAAATTAATAGGTCTATAGCTCAGTGGTTAGAGCACACCCCTGATAAGGGTGAGGTCAGTGGTTCAAATCCACTTAGACCTAATATATTAAGGGATATAGTTTAACGGTAAAATTTTGGTCTCCAAAACCAAAGTTGAAAGTTCAAATCTTTCTATCCCTGAAATTATTATTTACTTATATTACTAGGAATGATAATTTTAATAAGAAATCCATTTCTGGAACTAACTCCTGTTTTTATTCTACCACCATGACTAAAAATAATATTTTTTACAATAAACAATCCTAATCCTTTATTAAAATATTTAGTATTATTAATATTTGCTTTTCTACCTACATTAAATGGTTTAAATAAAAATTTAACTTTACCTTTAGACATTCCAGCTCCATCATCTTCTACTTGAAACCATGTATATTCTTTATTAAAATTATATCCACTGCTAATCTTTATCCAATTATTACTATAATTAATAGCATTATTAATAATATTATAAATAACTCTTTTTATAGAAAATTCATCAACTTTAAAAAAAATATTTTCTTTAGATACTAAAACTTCAATATCTTTTCCATGAAAATTGCTTAAATTTATAATTTCCATTAATATTTTATTTAAGTTAACTAATTTATATTTTTTTTCTTTAAAATTAATTTTAATATAATTTAAAAACTGTTCTATTAATAAATTACACTCTATAATGTCTCTATTTATAAAATCTATTAACTCATTATTAAAATTACTAGAATTCCTCATTATTTCTAAAGTTAAACATATTCGTGTTAAAGGAATGCGTAAATCATGACATATACCAGCAACTAAAATACTTTTTTTATTTAAATATTTTTTTATATAACACTTTATTTTATTTAATATTTTAAGAAATATAAAAAACTCCATATTATTATATTTTCTATATACATATTTATCTAAAAAATCCAAACTAAAATATTTAAAATCTTTAAAATTTAAAAAACTCATTTCTTTATTAAAGAAAAATTTAAATAAAAAAACAAAATACCATAATATAATAATACAATATAAAATTAAAATAATAATATATTTATTATATTTAAAAATAAAATTTATAATAAATAAATTAAATAAAATATTTATTTTACAAAAAAGAAAAAATATTATATATTTAAAATAACAAAATAATATAAAATTATTATATTTTAAAATTTCATAATTAAAATATAAATTATTTCTAAATATATTAAAATAAATTTTTATTTTTTCCCTCAAAAAGAAATTTTTCAAAATAAAATAATAAACAACATAAAATTTATATTTTAAAAAATTATTTAAAAAAAAAATATAAACTTTATATAAAAAAAAATAATTAATTTTATTAAAAAAAACTAAAAAAATAATTTTAGTTACTAAAAAATAACATAATAATATATTTATATAAAAAAATATAAAAAATAACAATAAATAACGATTTACAAAACAAAAGGGAAATATATTACTGCATTTCATTATTTATTTCCATCTGGAACAAAAACATATCCTAAACCCCAAATTGTTTGTATATATCTAGGATGCGTTGGATCCTTTTCAATTATACGACGTAATCTAGATATTTGTACATCAATAGAACGTTCCATAGCACTATATTCTCTACCTCTAGCTAAATTCATTAACTTATCTCTAGATAAAGGTTCTTTGGCATGATTAACTAAAACTTTTAAAACAGCAAATTCACCGCTTGTTAAAGATATTAAGTTATTTTTTTTAAACATCTCTCTAGTAGCAAGATTTAATGTAAATTTCCCAAATTTTATAATTAATTCTTCTTGTGAAGGAGCACCTGGCAATTCATTATATTGTCTTCTTAAAACAGCTCTAATTCTAGCTAACAATTCTCTAGGATTAAATGGTTTTATTATATAATCATCAGCTCCAATTTCTAAACCAACAATACAATCCACTTCTTCGCTTTTAGCTGTTATTATAATGATTGGAATATAATTATTTTGATGTCTTAGTTTTCTACATACTGACAATCCATCTTCTCCAGGAAGAATTAAATCTAAAACTATTAAATTAAAAGATTCCCTTGATAATAATCTCTCCATTTGCTCAGCATTAGAAACACTTTTAACATAAAATTTTTGTTCATTTAAATAACGCTCTAAAAGAGATCTTA
Organism: Candidatus Stammera capleta; assembly: GCA_036689305.1. Taxonomy (GTDB): domain Bacteria; phylum Pseudomonadota; class Gammaproteobacteria; order Enterobacterales; family Enterobacteriaceae; genus Stammera; species Stammera capleta_AM. The sequence continues at coordinate 299,532 of CP144787.1, forward strand.
ATCGTATATCATCCTCAACAACTAAAATCTTATAATTATCTTGCATATTAAATAAAATCCTATAATCATTTTTTATAAAAATATTAAATTTATAAAAATTATGTTAATATATATTAATTATAAAAAAAAAATAATTTTTTAAATGTTTTATTATGTAAATAAATTTATTTTTTAATACAGATATATGATTAATAAACTATTATTAATTTTAAAATATATAAATAATAAAAAATATAATAAACAATTAAAATTACATTAAATTTTAAGAAACATTACTTAGAAAACAAAATAATATTTTAAAAAAATTAAAATTAACTTAAAATACAAAATATATAATGAAAATATAAAAAATATAAAAAAACTAATATTAATAACAATAATTATTGTTTTAATTTAAATTAAAATTAATTATAAAAAAATATTAAATTTCATTATAAATTTTTTTTAAATAATTTAAATAAACTATGAAAAATTAATTATTAACTTTAGATATATATTTTTTAATTCTAGTATCTACTTTAATTAAATCATTTCTTTGTATAAATAGAGGAACTTTAATTACAATTTTATTGCTTAATAAAACATACTTTGTATTTTTATCTGTATTAATTTTATTTTCCAAATTAATATTTAATACCTTTAAATTGATGAAATTTGGTATCACTAAATCTATTGGATTTTTATTCCAAAAAAGAATATCATATTTATGATTAATTAATAACCAATTACTATTATCTCTTAAAATATATTGATTTAAATAAATTTGACTAAAATTATTAACATTCAAAAAACACCAATTATTATTTTTCACAAAAATAAAAATGTATTCTTTAGATACTAAATTAATTTTTGATATATCTTTAAATGATTTAAATGTTTTATTTATTAACTTTTTATTTATTAAATTACGTAATTTTGCACGTATAAAAGGTCTTCCTTTACCGGGTTTAATAAAATCAAAAAACTCAATATTATAAATTTTATTTTTATATAAAATTTTTTTATTAATATGAAAAAAATTCTTTTTAAATAACATAAATAATTATCTTTAATTATAATAAATAAATTTATATACAAATAAATTATTATTGAAATATATTAATATTCAGTTAAATATTATACAATATAATAAATTTTAAATAAAATTAAAATTTTATATTGATTAAAAAAATTCCTTAAAAATATGAAATATAATATAGAAAAAAATATAAATAATTACATAAAATATGATTGTTTAATTTTTACTGACAATCAAATAAAAAAAATTTCCAACAATATTTTAAAAAATAATATATATAAAATATACAAAAAAAACCAAAATAATTTAATTAAAAAAATAAATAATTTTTATTATTTTAAAATAAACATAAATAAACATAAAAAAGATATTATTATATTATGTAAAAATAAAATAAAAAAATTAAATAATATAATAAAAATATTCTATAAATTAATAATAAAAAGTAACTATAAATATATCCTAACTAATATTAATAATATATTTAAAAAAAAAAACCAATATTGGAATATTAGAAATATAATACAAAATTTAGAAAAATTAAATTATAAATTTATAAAATTTAAAAACAAAAAAAAAAAACATAAAAATATCAAAATAAATTTTTTAATAAAAAATAAAAATAATATAAAATTATCAAAATTAGCTATACATCATGGTATATGTTTCTCTATAGGAATTACAAAAGCAAAAAACATAAATAATATGCCACCAAATATTTGCAATTCTACATATATAAATAAAAAAATATACCAAAAATTTAAAAATAAAAAAAATATAAAAATATCATCTATAAATAAAAAAAAAATGATCAAAATAGGCATGAATGCTTATTTAGCTGTATCCCAAGGATCATATAATGAACCAATAGCATCAATAATAAAATTTAATAATAATAAAAATTCAAAACCAATAATAATAATAGGCAAAGGATTAACATTTGATTCCGGAGGAATATCTTTAAAAAATAATATTAATATGCATCATATGAAATATGATATGTCTGGTGCTGGAATAATATATGGAATAATGTATGCTTTATATTTACTTAATATAAAAATTAACATTATTGGTATCTTAGCATGTTCAGAAAACATGCCAGATAGTAAATCATATAGACCAGGTGATATCATAAAAACTTTATCAGGAAAAACAGTTGAAATCATTAATACAGATGCAGAAGGAAGATTAGTATTATGTGATATATTAACATATGTAGAAAAATATAATCCTGAAATAGTTATAGATATAGCTACATTAACTGGTGCTTGTTCAATAGCATTAGGTGATAAAATAACAGGATTTTTTTCAAACAACAATAAAATAACAAAATATCTAAAAAAAGCAAGCCAAAAAACATCTGATTATATATGGGAATTACCATTATTTGAAAAATACAACAAATTACTAGATTCAAACATAGCGGATATAAAAAATTGCTCTAATAAATCTACAGCAGCAACTATAGTAGCAGCCTGTTTTCTAAATAACTTTACAAGAAAATATAAATGGATACATTTAGATATAGCGGGAACAGCTTATAATGAAATGGGATCAACTGGTAAACCAATAAACTTATTATTACAATTTTTAATAGATTATTCTAAAAAAATTAACAAACAAAATGGATAAAAAATATAACATAAATAAAAATATCAAAAAAATATATAATTTATGGCAGAAAAAAAAATTCTTGCCTTTTAAAAAAAATAAAAAATATTTCTCAATAATTATGCCGCCCCCAAATATTACCGGAAAACTACATATAGGACATGCTTTTCAACAAATTATTATGGATGTAATTAATAGATATAAAAAAATGAAAGGTAGAAATACTTTATGGATTATGGGGACAGATCATGCAGGGATAGCTACACAAATAATAATAGAAAATTATACAAAGACAAAAAATATTAAAAAATTAATTAAAAAAACATGGAAATGGAAAGAAAAATATGAAAAAAAAATATTTTACCAAACTAAAATATTAGGAAGTTTAGTTGATTGGAATAAAACATTTTTTTCTCTAGATAAAAATTTCTCATATGCTGTGAAAAAAGCATTTATAAAATTATATAAAGAAAACTTAATATACAAATCTTTTAAAATAGTATATTGGGAGCCAAAAACAAAAAAAATTATATCAGATTTAGAAATAGAAAAAAAAAAAAAAAAAATAAATTTATGGTATATTAAATATCCATTAATAAATAACAAAAAAAACAAACATATTACTATAGCAACAACTAAACCTGAAACAATAACGGGTGATGTTGCTTTAGCTGTACATCCAAAAAATAAAAAATATAAAAAATATATCAATAAATATGTTTTAAATCCTATTAATAATAATATTCTAAAAATTATTCCAGATGATTCTATAAAACTATTTAAAGGAACTGGATGTATAAAAATTACCCCAGCTCATAGTGTGAAAGATTTTGAAATAGCACAAAAAAACAAATTAAATATTATTAATATTTTAAATACTAACGGAACAATTAAATTAAAATCAAAAATATTTAATTATAAAGGGGAAAAAATAAAATCTACATTTAATTTAAAAAACCCCCCAGAAATAATTAATTTAAATATTAAAGAAGCAAAAAAAAAAATAATTAACATTTTAAAAAAAAAAAAATTACTAAAAAAAAAAATAACATATAAATCTAATATTAGATATAGTATAAAAAACAACAATAAAGTAGAACCATTACTAACTACTCAATGGTATCTAAAAACATCAATTTTAGCATTAAAAACTATTAAAATAATAAAAAAAAATAAAATTATTTTTTATCCTAAGAAATATAAAAATATATGTATAACATGGATAAAAAATATGAAAGATTGGTGTATATCAAGACAAATATGGTGGGGACATAAAATACCAATATGGTATGATGAAAAACATAATATATATTTAGGTTTAAATAAAAAATACATTAAAAAAAAATACAACGTTAAAAAAATTACACAAGATAAAAATATATTAGATACTTGGTTTTCATCTTCACTATGGCCCCTTGTAACTTCCGGTTGGCCTAAAAAAAAATTAAAAATCTTTTATCCAATAAATTTAGTAGTTAGTGGCTTTGATATAATATTTTTTTGGATTACACGTATGATTATAATGAGTTTATACTTTACCAAAAAAATACCATTTAAAAAAATATTTATCACAGGACTAATAAGAGATGAAAATGGTATAAAAATGTCTAAATCTATTGGTAATGTTATAGATCCAATAGATTTAATTAAAGGAATTACATTAAAAAAATTAATCAAAAAAAGAACTAAAAATTTAATAAAAAAAAAATCTATTAATATTATTATAAAAAATACAAAAAAAAAATTTCCTCAAGGTATAAAAGAATATGGAATTGATGCACTTAGATTTATGTTAGCTAATATTAGCACGCCTAACATAAAAATTAACTTAGATTTTGAAAAAATAAATAATAGTTATTATTTATGTAATAAAATTTGGAATTCATGTAGATATATATATATAAATATAAATAAAAAAAATATATTAATTCAAAAAAAAAAAATAAAAAATTTTTTAAAATTATCATTAATAAATAAATGGATATTAAATCATATAAATATATTAACACATCAATACAAAAAATATACATCTAAATGTAGAATAGATTTATTATGCAAAAAAATATATTTTTTTATTAAATATAAGTTCTGTGATTGGTATATAGAATTTAATAAAATAAAACTTAGTAAATATATACTATTAATTATGGAAAATATATTAAAATTAATACACCCTATAATACCATTCACAACAGAATTAATATGGTTAAAATTTAAAAAAATTAAAAATTTCCCATTTAATAAAAAAAAACTTATTATTGAAAAAAAATTCCCTAAATATAATTTCAATATTAATAAGAAAGATAAAACAATAAATAAAATTATAGATATAATAACTTATATAAGAAATATAAAATATAAATTAAAAAATAAAAATATTATCAATTTATATATAACTAATCTATCTTTAGTTGATAAATTATTATTATATCAAAATAGGTATTTATTTAAAATATTACACTTTCTTAATAAAATTTATTTTTTTTATAAAATAAAAATTATAAATAAAAATTTCATTAATTTAAACTTATTAAATTTAAAAACAAAACTTCCATTCAATTTATATATTAAATATATTAAACCATAACTAACTAATTTAATAAACAATAAAAATTATATTTAATTCTTGACTTATTTGAAAGCGAGTAGCGGGATTTGAACCCGCATCTTTAACTTGGAAGGCTAAAATAATAACCATTATACAATACTCGCAATAATCTTAAAAAACTTCAAAGTATAAAATAAAATTTACCAATATATAAAATAAATTTTAATGGTGGGAGAAGGATTCGAACCTTCGAAGTCTATGACAACAAATTTACAGTCTGTCCCTTTTAACCACTCAGGAATCCCACCTATTGCCGGCTACCGGAATTGAACTGGTTACCTACTGATTACAAATCAGTTGCTCTACCTTATGAGCTAAGCCGGCTTTTAAGTAATATGGAGTTAAGCGGATTTGAACCGCTAACCTTCTGATTGCAAAACAGATGCTCTACCAATTAAGCTATAACCCCTTTATATTATTAATTATATCATTCATATTTTTTATATATTATTATATATATTATTTACATATATTTATAATTTTTTCAAGTTTTAATTATAAATTTTTTTTAAAAAATAAATTATTTTAAAGTTTTAATTTTTTAATAAATTAGATATTAAAATATTTAATTTATTTTCACTAAACTCAAACAAACAACTATCTGTATTATAAGAAAATATATTTTTTTTACTACTTATAAAAATATTGCAATTTTTCGCAACACCTAATAATGGTGTATGATTAGGATAAATTTCTATTATGTTATTTAAATAAGTTAATTTAACAAAATTAACATAATCTTTAAAAAATATATTTTCTTGATTTACTATTAACAAATAATATTTAAACATTTATAGATAATATTTATTTTTTTTTAAATAATTCTTTTATAGAGCCTATCATATAAAAATTATTTTCATGAACATCATCATATTTACCATTTAAAATATCTTTAAAATCTTGAATGCTATCTTTTAAAGATACATATTTACCTGGTAAATTGGTAAATATTTCACTTACATAAAAAGGTTGAGATAAAAATTTTTGTATTTTTCTCGCTCTAGAAACAATTAATTTATCTTTTTCTGAAAGTTCATCTATACCTAAAATAGAAATAATATCTTTTAATTCTTTATATTTCTGTAATATATTTTTAACTGATTCTGCAACATTATAATGTTCTTTGCCAACTAAATAGGGATCTAATTGATCACTACTGGAACATAAAGGATCAATAGCTGGATATATACCAGAAGAAGCTATATTTCTATCTAAAACAATAATAGCATCTAAATGAGCAAAAGTAGTAATAGCAGATGGATCAGTGAAATCATCAGCGGGAACATAAACTGCCTGTATAGATGTAATAGACCCACTTTTAGTTGAAGATATACGTTCCTGTAATACTCCCATTTCCTCAGACAAAGTAGGTTGATAACCTACAGAAGAAGGAATACGCCCTAAAAGAGCTGATACTTCAGTGCCAGCTAAAATATACCTATATATATTATCTATAAAAAATAACACGTCATGACCGCTATCTCTAAATTTTTCTGCAATAGTTAATCCAGTTAAAGCCACTCTAAATCTACTACCAGGCGTTTCATTCATTTGTCCATAAACTAAAGATACTTTATCTATTACTTTAGAAGAACACATTTCATGATAAAAATCATAACCCTCTCTTATCCTTTCCCCTACACCTGTAAATACAGAATAACCTGAATGTTTAACTGCTATATTTCTAATTAATTCCATCATATTAACTGTTTTTCCAACACCAGCTCCACCAAATAAACCTATTTTGCCACCTTTTAAAAAGGGACAAATAAGATCTATTATTTTTATTCCTGTTTCTAAAATTTCCTGAGAAGGAGATAAATCAGTATAATAAGGGGGTTTTCTATGTATAACTCTATATTCATGTGATGCAATATTTTTTCCACCATCTAATGGTTCTCCTAAAACATTAACTATTCTACCTAAAAGATTTTTACCTACAGGTATGGATATTTGAGTACCTAAATCAATTACTTTCATACCCCTATATAAACCATTAGTAGATCCCATGGATAAAGCTCTAACTATTCCATTACCTAGTTGTGATTGAACTTCCAATATTAAAAATGATTTATCTTTTTTAATTACTTTTAAAGCATTTAATAATTTAGGTACATAATTATCATCATATTCTACATCAACTATTGCTCCTAATATTCTAATTATTATACCTTTTTTAAATTTCATAATTTTATTAATTTTAATGTTTATAAATTAGAAACTAACTCAGTAATTTCTCTTGTAATATTAAATTGACGTAATTTATTATATAATATATTCAATTTTTTAAATAAATTATCAGTATTTATGGAAGCATTCTTCATTATTAATATCCTTGTAAAATACTCAACTACCATATTAGTTAATACACGATTAAATAAAATAGAATGTATATATTTATAAAATATAATGTTTACTAAATTAGATTTATATAAATCATATTCAAATTCATAATTTAATATCTTTTCTTTACTCTTATTAATTGAATTTAAAGGTAATATCTTTTTAATTTTAGGAGAAAAAAAAATTTTTTTTTTAATATCATTACTTACAATATAAACTTTAGTTTTGTTATTCTTTTCTAAAAAAGAATTTATCATTTTAATATAAAAATGTATTTCTTTTAAAAAAAAATGTATAGAACATATTTTTTCTAACAAAATAAATTTTATTTTATTTTCCTTTAAAGTATTTACAAAAGAAATGCTTTTTTTACCTATTAATAATAAAAATAAATTACTATTATTTTTTTTATTAATCCTAATTAATAATTTATTAAATAATAAATAATTTATATTACCACACAAACCCTGATCTGTTGTAATTACTATATACAATAAATTAATATTATTAATAATAAAATTATTTATTTTATTAATATAAAAATGATCTATATAACTTAAATCAATTTTTTCTTTAATTAAATTAATAATAAAATTATTATATATATTGTTAATTTTTAATTTTTTACATAAAATCTTATATTTAGATATAGAAATCATTTCCATAGATTTAGTAATTTTATGAATATATTTCAAACTATTACTTTTATTTTTTAGCACCTTTTTACTGAACAAAAATATATTACTCCTATTTAAATTTTATTTTTTTTAAATAAACCACTATTTTGAGATTTAAATAAACTAATTATTTTTTTTAAATTATTAATAATTATTTTATTCATATCACCGGTTGCATTAATTTCTTTTTCAAGAAAATTCATTTTTTCACTAACATATTTATATATTAATTTCTCAAACAAACTAATATTTTTAAATTTAATATCATCTAAAAAATTATATTTTAATGAAAAAAATATTAAAACTTGTTGAAATAAAGATAAAGGTTTATATTGTTTTTGTTTTAATATTTCTACTAATTTACCTCCATAATCCAATTGCGCTTTGGAATGTTTATCTAAGTCTGTAGAAAACTTAGAGAAACTTAATAACTCATAATATTGAGCTAAATATGTTCTTAAAGAAGTAGATAATATTTTCATAATTTTTGTTTGTGCTGCTGAACCTACTCTAGAAACTGATATACCGGGATTAATTGCTGGTTTTATACCTATATTAAATAAATTAGATTCTAAAAATATCTGTCCATCAGTAATAGAAATAATATTAGTAGGTATATAAGAAGATATATCCCCCTCATAAGTTTCTACTATAGGTAGTGCTGTTAATGAACCAGATAACTCATTATCTTTATATTTTTTATTATATTTTTTAATAAAATTATTATTTACATATGCTGCTCTTTCTAATAAACGAGAATGTAAATAAAATACATCACCAGGATAAGCTTCTCTCCCAGGAGGTCTACGTAATAATAAAGAAATTTGTCTATATGCTAAAGCATGTTTGGTAAGATCATCATATATAATTAAAACATCTTGACCATTATTTCTAAAATATTCTGCTATTGAACATCCAGAATAAGGAGCTATATATTGCATAACTGCATTTTCTGAAGCTGAAGCTACCATTACTACAGTATAACTCATTGAATTATGATATTCTAATTTTTTTACTATATTAAAAATTGTAGATAATTTTTGCCCTATAGAAACATAAACACATTTGACATCTAAATTACGTTGATTTATAATTATATCTATAGCTATACTTGTTTTTCCAGTTTTTCTATCACCTATTAATAACTCTCTTTGACCCAAACCTATAGGTATCATACTATCTATAGATTTATAACCTGTACATAATGGTCTATTAATATATCTCCTATCAATAATATTAGGAGAATCTTGTTCTATTGGATAAAATTTATCAGAAAAAATTTTTCCCTTACCATCTATTGGATTACCTAAAAAATCCACAACCCTACCTAAAAAATTTTCACCAACAGGAACATTTAAAATATAACCAGTACTCTTAACTTTCATACCTACTTTTAAATTAATAAAACTATAACTTAAAGATATTGCATTAACAATATATCTATCTAAATTTAAAACTAATGCATAACCTAAATCATATGGTAATTTAATTAATTCATTTATAAATACATTAGATAAACCTGTAATTTTTATTATATTGTCAATAATTGAAATTATTAAACCCTCATAATAAATATCAGTTTCATTTACTAAATTTAAAATTCTTTTTTTTATTAATTTACTAATTTCATTAAATTTTACTGACATACTAATACTCTTTTATTTATAAAATAATTTTATTTTATCTATAATATTCAAAATACTAAAATCATAAACAAGATCATTAATATAAACTTTAAAACCCGCGATTAATTTTTTACATCTTTTAAAAAAAAAACATAACCTATATTTATAATATCTTTTAATAAAAAATTTCTTAATTAATTTTGTATTAACTTTACTAATTTTATTTTTTGATATAACCTTAATAAATAAAAATTTCTTATTTATAAACATAAAATTAACGAATGATGTTAAAATAAAATTAACATAAAAAAACATATTATCTTCTAAAATTATCTTTATAATTTTCCTAAAATTCATTAAATTAATATATTTATTTAAAATATATAAAATTTTTTTTATAAAAAAAATTTTATATTTAATATAATAATTAACAATAATTTTATCATTAGATAAAAATATCAATAAATTTAAAATATAATTACATTTTTTTATTTCTTTAAAATCATCAATATTAATTAACTTTAATATAAATAAAAAATATACATGTGATTTATTTATATAATAATTTAAATTATTATTTAACATAATTTAATTTTTCTAATTATTTTATTAATTAATTTATTATCTATTTTTTTATCTAAAGTTTTTTGAGTAATTTTAGTTAATACAAAACATATAATTTTAGAAATATCTTTATAAAAATTTTTATACATTATCTCTTTCTCTAAATTTATTTGTATATTAGAATTAAATATAATTTTTTTGTATTCTAAAAATGCTTTGTCTTTATATTTTTTTAATATATTACTACCCTTTAATTCAGCTTTAGATATTATTTCAAAAGCAGTGTTTTTCTTTTCTTTCTTAATTTTACTAATCTTTTTTTTAATATATTTTATTTTATTTTTTACAATTTTTAATTTTTTTATAAAAAAAGATATCTTTTTTTTTCTTTTTTCAATAATATTTTCTACATAAGGCCATATATAATTCATTGTAAAAAATAAGTAAAAAAAAAATGCTATCATTTGTATTACAAAAGTAATATTTATTTCCATAAAAACTCCTTATTAAAAAAAATATTATTTAGCTACAGAAAATATAATATATAAACTTAAACCAATAATAATCATAGGTATAGCATCTATTAATCCTATAACAATAAAAAATTGATTACGTAATAAAGACACCAAACTTGGTTGTCTAGATGTACTTTCTAAAAATTTATTACCCAAAATACCTATACCTATTGAAGTACCAACTGCTGCTAAACCTATCATTAAAGAAACAGCAATATATAATATACCATTGTTCATAAATAAACCCCCCCCCTACATTAAGAAATATAAACTAACGTTAAAACCATAAAAATGAAAGATTGTAAAAAGGACACTAAAAAATGCAAAATACTTAAAGGTACTAAAAATACCCACTGTATCCACCAAGGTAGAAAAAAGGAAATTAAAATAAATAATATTTCACCAGAATAAATATTACCAAATAATCTTAAACATAAAGATATTATTTTAGATAAAAAGTTTATTAATTCTAATAAAATATTTATTGGTATAAATATCCATAAATTGAACGGATGAAATAAAATATTTTTTAAAATACAAAAAAAATTATTATTTTTAAATTTATAAAATAAAACTGATAATAAAACACTCAAAGACATAGCTAATGTTATATTAACATCTGAAGTAGGAATGCTATGAAAATATTGAAAGTTTAAAAATCTATTAAAAAATAAAAATAAAAAATCAATAGGTAATATTCCAATTAAATTCATTAATAAAATCCATGTAAAAACAGTGAACGCTAAAGAAAAAACAAATTTATTTTTTTTACCAAAAATATTTTTAGTATAATCTAAAACAAAATTAATTATTAATTCACAAAATATTTGTTTTCTATTAAGTATTTTATTATATTCTATAATATTTATAATATACTTAAAAAAAAATAAAAAAAATATAGCTAAAAAAAAAGAAGATATTATTGAATCTAAATTTATTAACCAAAAAGAATATTTAAAATTTGCAAAATTATTTAATAATTTAAAATTAAGTATATTAAATTTTAAATATGTTAAATGATGACTTATATAGTTATCAGGTAAATTATTTTTTAAAAAAAAATCTTTTATCATAAATATAAAATTATAAAAATAAATAAAACATTAATAATTTAAAAAAATTAATTTTTCAAAATATATAAAATAAATAAAATCTATTAAATATAATATAAAACTTTTTATATAATTTATTTTATACTATTAATACATAAATATAAATTATAAATAATATTTTAAAAATTAAAAACAATGTTTTTTTATGTAAATTATTAATATAATTATATCAGAAGGAGTAATACCTGAAATGTTATATATTTCCTTTAAATAAATTACTTTATATTTTAACAAAATCTCTTTAGCTTCTTTAGATAACCCATTAATTTTATTAAAATTTAATTTATCGGGTATTTTAATATTTTTATAAAAATTAAATTTTTTAATATCTATTTTTTGTTTTTTTATATACCCTTCATATTTAATTAAAATCTCAACTTCTTTTAAAAAAATATTATTTTTAATTTTTTTATTTAATATCAAATAATTTTTAATATTTTTTATTTTTATTAATGGATTCTTTAATAGTTTTCTAATACTTAATTTTTTATTTTTATAATTTTTAAATATATTTTTTTTTTCACAATTCAAAGGTATTTTATTAAAAAATACTCTTTTTTTTTTAAAATATTCATATGCATATTTAATATCATGCATTTTTTTTTTAAAAAAAAACCATTTATCATTACTAATTAAACCTAATTTATAACCTAAAGGAGTTAATCTATAATCAGCATTATCTTCTCTTAAAAATAATCTATATTCTGAACTAGAAGAAAAAATTCTATATGGTTCTTTAATCTTTTTATTACATAAATCATCTAATAAAACACCTATATATGAATTACTTCTTGATAGAAAAAAAAAATTCTTTTTACGATAATTAAATTTTAAACTAGCATTTATACCAGCAATTAATCCTTGAGAAGCAGCTTCTTCATAACCAGTAGTTCCATTAACTTGGCCAGCAAAAAATAAATTTTTTATAATTTTACTTTCTAAAGTAGGATATAAATTATTAGGATCTAAAAAAAGATATTCCACAGCATAACCAGGTTTAATTAAAATACAGTCCTCCATTCCTTTTATTGAATTTAAAATATTTTTTTGAATATTTACAGGAAAACTCATAGATAATCCATTAGGATAAATTGAATCTTTTGATAAATTTTCTGGTTCTAAAAAAATTTGATGATTTTTCTTATTAGGGAATTTTAAAATTTTATCCTCTATAGAAGGACAATACCTAGGTCCTTTAGCTTTAACTAAACCATTAAATAATGAACTTTTATATAAATTATCTCTTGCTATTTTATGAGTAATAGAATTAGTTTTAGTTAAATAACAATTTATTTGAGGTAATGATTTATTATTATATAAACTATTAAAAAACGTAAAATATCCAGTTTTAGAAAACATACTTTTTTGTTTTACTAATTTACTAAAATTAATAGATTTATATTTAATTCTTGGTGGAGTCCCAGTTTTTAAATAATTATAATCTAAAAATTTCTTTAGAAAATTAGCTAACTTTATAGAAGAAAAATCTTTTATTCTGCCACCATATTTATAAATATCTCCTATAAAAATTTTAGCATCTAAAAAAGTTCCATTACATAATATAGTAGTATAAGAATAAAATTTTTCACCTTTATTCAATAATACCCCTAAAACAACATTATTTTTTATAATTAATTCTATAACCTCTCCTTCATATATAAAAATATTTTTGTAAAATTTCAAAAAACTTAATAAATTAATTTTATATAAATTTTTATCTATTTGCATCCTTGTAGCTCTCACTGCATATCCCTTACTAGAATTCAATATTCTGTATTGAATGGCTGATAAATCAGATAATTTACCCATTAAACCACCCAAAGCATCAATTTCTTTAACTAAATTGCTTTTACCTATCCCCCCTATAGAAGGATTACAAGATAATTCTCCTATGCTATTAATATTATGAGTAATTAATAAAACCTTTCTACCCATCTTAGCAGAAGAATAAACAGCTTCTACACCAGAATGACCGCCACCTACTACTATAATATCAAAATTAAAACTTTTATTGCAAAACATAAACTTATATATTTACCGAAATTCTTCAATAAAATGATAATATTATTATATTCACAATAAGTCAACTAATTTATATTTTTTTTTTAAAAAAAATATTTTTATTGCAATATTAAAATTAATAAAGTATATTATATAAAATTAAACTTATATATTGCACATGAAAGAAATAATATTAAAAATTAAATAAAATTAATATTTTAAAAACTATAAAATACTTAAAAGGGGAAGATAGAATTATAAGTTAATATTAAAAATTAATTTATAAAATAAAATTACTTTTTATATCTAATGATTAAAAATATTTTTTTTTTTAG
>CP144788.1:0-6821 GCA_036689305.1 Candidatus Stammera capleta
GAAAAATACCCCCTCTTTTATTAAAAAAACCACGATTTTACAAAAAAAACCCTAAAAAAAGACCAATATTACTACTTATATTGTGATTAATTTGAATTTTACAAATAAAAAATTATAAAATTTTTATATATGTTACTTTTGCTATAAAAAAGCAATATATTTAAAATAATTTTACTTTATTTTTTCAACTTTTCACGCATAAACACCAGCCAAACAACGCATAAACACCAGCAAATTTAAGGGGTTTTAGTATAGTATATATATATATAACTTATGTATAATAATATTAACCTTTATTTACATGTATTACATGTATTTTTTACATGTATATACAATATTAGTTATTATTATTAACAGAGGGGATATGAGTTGGACTTAATTTAAGTTTCAAACCAAACTTAAAAATTTTTATACAAACTTCAGAATATAGTAAACAAACATCTTTCAATTTTTTAATAAATTCAATTTTAAAATTAGATAAACCTTTAGATGAATTATGATAGTTCGCCCCAAATTGGGATTTTAAGTTTTCCCAAGAAATATTTATTTCTTTGTTGATTATTATTTTGTTTCTCCAAGTTAACCATATGTATATATCAATTGCTAAAGGAGAACGCATTGCTTTAATAACTCTAAGATCTATTGGTAAAGAAGATGATTTTATGACATCAAAAAAATTTTTTGAAAGTAAAATTTTTCTTTCCCAAATTACTTTACTTTTATCATTTTTTTTTTTGAAAAATATTCCATTATCTATAATGCTTAAATTGCTAAATTTGTAGGTATTATTTTTGTTGTATACCAATGATATGGAGGAATGAAATAATCTGTTAATTTGACGCTTTACGCGCGTTATAGTGCCATTCATACCTCCAGTAGGAGTCATACCTAATTTTTTGATAAATTCATTTTGAGTTTTTCCCAAATAAATTGTAGAAGATTTTTTTAATTTCACTTCAGTACATAACCAGATCATAATAATTCTAGGAATTAATCCATAAGGCAAACCGTATTCCGGATCTGCAATAATTTTCAAAGATGAATATCCATTACTCCTTTTAAAAAAACTTTTTTTAATTTTTGAATGAGGGATAGATGCGCAAGCTAAGAAGCTTGCGATATATCCAAGAGAATTATTATTCAATGCATCTAAATTATTAATGTCTGATTTATTATTTATATTTTTTTTTTTAAATATAATTTTTTTTTCTTTATAAAACATAATTTTTTAAAAGTGTGAATATTAAAGAAATTTTAAAAATTAAAACATATTTTATTGTTATTGTAAATTTAATGCATATTAACCCATTAAAGTAACATATAAATTATATATTATGTAAAAATTTTTATAAATTTTATAATAAAAAATAAAAAATATATTTTTGTAAATATTTCGTATATAATAAATAATGGGGGGGGGTTTAAAGGGAAATAATTTATAAAAAAAAATTATTACTATATGAATGGTAATTCTACTAATTCATTAAAGAAATATTTATAAAGATAATTTAGAGAAAATATATTTTATAAAAAATTTAAAAGATTTAAATTAATTTATTTTAACAAAAACAATATTTTTTAAAATTAATAAAAATTTTTATTACTTTATTTAAAAAAATATTTTAAAATTGTTAAATAAATAAATTAATAAATAATTAAATTATACTTATAATATTTTGAATATTAATTGTATTAAAATAAATATTTGATATATAAATAAGTATAATTTAATAATATATTAAAAATTTTAATAAATTTTTCTATTAAATTTATCTTTTATTCCGGATTTTTTATAAAAATAACTATTTATTTGATCTCTCCACTCACATGCATTTATATATTGTTTCTTTAACCTTTTTTTTACATTATCAAATATTTTAAATGAAATATGTTTTTTTAATTTATTCCATAAATAAATATTTATTAATATAGTTTTTACTCCACTAAAATGAACATCATATATATGTTGAATAATAGTTTTTTTTGATTTTAATATATAGTTATATGGTAAATTATGAAAAAACAACAAAAACTTTTCAGGACAAGTAATATGATTACTAAAAATTTTTCTATTATATTTACTATATTGATGTATACAACTTTTTTTTTGTTTATACCTATTTATCCCTAAACTTTTGTTATTAGAATTATGATATAAACCATTAGAATTATATTCACTATCATCTATATTTGGACCATAATGAGTCTTATTATCATACATTCCATTCAAACCTAAAGGACTTGTATAATTTTCATAATTATACCAACTATTTTTCATTATAGTTTTTATATTATTAACAACATGATAATTTTTATTAAATGATAATATAATCCATTCATTTAATAAATTTTTAATATTTAAATTAGGATTAAAAGATAATTTTCCATAACAAAATAAATTTGCTTGTGCTAAATCATTACCAGTCCAATTAAAATTATTACCTACATTAGAAATACCATTAATACCATTATATTTAGTATTATTTAATTTTCCTGTAAGTAATTTAATAATATTTTTTTTTTTTATAGGATTATAAATATTAAAATTCAATATATTTTTTCATTGTGGAGCTAACCAGCATATATCAATTTGTTGTCCAGTATATTCTTGTGTAATTTGAATTTCTAACATTTGAGAAGTATTATCCATCATACCTAATAATGGAGATACTGGTTCTCTAACTTGATAACCAAATGGACCATTTTTAATTTGTAAAATTATATTTTTAGGTAGTAAATTATTTAAATAATAAAAATTTTCATAAATTAAATATGAAATATCAATTTTCTTATTTCTCCAATTTTGTTTATTTAATACAAAACATGATAAAAACAACAATCCCCCAAAATAATCCAATGGTTTAGATATAAATTTTAGAATTTTAATATATTTTTTTCTATAAATTAAAAAATTTAATTTTCTTGTAGTATCAATTTTTACTATGAAACCTCCAAAGTTAGGCATATATTCATAAATTTCTTTAATTTTATTAAACCACCATAATTTAATATTATCTGATGAATGATCATTAAAAATATTATTTAATATATAAAAACTTTTATAATTTACAGAAATTACAATTTTAATATTAAAATTATTTAAAATATTATATATTTCTATTAATTGAATTAAAAATCTTTTTGTTATTAAATAAGTGGAATTTAAATTTACATTAGGATTATTTAAACAAACATAATTTATACCAATACTAACCAATAATCTAGAATAATCCTTAATTCTTTTTAAATCATAATGAATATTATTTTTAAAAAAAAAAATAGAATTTCCTGAATAACCTTTTTCTATACTACCATCTAAATTATCCCAATGAGTTAACATTCTAATATTAATTAAAGGTTTTTCTCTAATTATGAAAAATTTTTTTTTTCTTAAAAAACCTAATTGAATATTTTTTAGTAAATAATAAAAACCATAAATTAAACCTATCTCTTTACTTGCATAAATAAAAACAGATTTATTTTTATAAATAAATAAATATTCTTGTTCAAATAAAAATTTATCATAAATAAATAATAAAGTAGCAATTTTTTTATTTTTTACAAAATCAATACTAATAATTTTTTTAATAAAAAAAGTAATTTCTTGTTTTAGAATTATTAATTTTAAATATTTAGTAAAATAAATTTTACTAAATATTTTACATTTCAAAACTTTATTAGTCCAATGATCACTTAAAATATTAGGCAACCAACACCTTGAATAAGATTTATCAAACATTTCAGAAATTTTTATTGATATACAAGATTAATATTGTCATACATTATAGAACCTCCTATTAAATTTAAACTAATAATATTTAATCCATTAATAATTTTTTTGTATGATATTAAAATTTTTTCATGACTAAAATTACCACTTTGCAATGCTCCTCTATATATAGATTTATCATTTTCATAAAAACATTCTTTTAACTTACAATTATTTATAAAAATTTCTAATTGAGGTTTAAAATTCTTTTTTTCTAATAAATTATTACTAGCTCCTGCTATACTAATATATAAAAATCTATTTTTATCATCCTGAATATCAAAAAAATATATTTTCCAAATACCTCTAGATGTTTGTGCATAATACCAATCTTTTTTACAATTACTTTTTCCTATATAAAAATTTAAATTTTTAGGAACTAAAGTATGCCATACATAATTTCTTTTTTTATTACTAAATTTAAAATTATCTGATTTACGATTAGTTTCCCCAATAGACCAAATAATTTTTTTCTTATTATAATTAATATCAATATCTTCCATATTAATATTGGAATTTATTTCTATACTTTTTTTCCATTTTAAATCATAATAATATCCATTAATAGGATATATATGCATATTATATTTATTAATACGTATATTTTTTATACAAAAATTTCCCTTACTATCAGTTTTACTAAAATAAATATAACCTAATGTTTGAATATCAAATTCTTCCTTTAAAGAAGAAGATAATACTATATTAAATTTACCATTATTATTGCTATTTATTTTACCTTTTAAATATTTTCTATCTAATTGATAATCTTTATCTTTTAACCATAAATAAGGATAATTTTCTTTTTCTTTTTTAGAAAAATATTTTACATCATTTAATAAATTTAATTTATTAATAGTATTAAAATTAAAATAAATTAACCATGGACCATACATTTTAGACCAATATTTTGGTATTTTCATAACAGGAGTTCCAAAATGTGTACTTGTTAAATAATTTAACATTAATGAATCCTGATGTACTAATAAGTCTTGCTTTAATGGGCCACCAGAATAATATTCATTAGTAGAATTAATCAACCAAGCACCATAATTATCTCCATAAACACCATAAAAATCAACCTCTCTTACATAACTAGCTAAATCATATTTAGAATAATAATTTCCATCATCTAATTGCCAAGTTTCATCTTGTATTAAAGGTTTTTTATTTAAATAAGAATATAAATAAGACTTAATATCAACAATACTATTATTTAATCTATTCATTAAAGAATTATCAAATCTATAAACCGTTCTTAATTCACTAAAAACAAAATTAGTATTATTACTATTTTTAATCTTTACATAACTATATATTCCAGAAATAAATTTTTTCATTAAAAAATGATATTCTATTTCTAAACTATCTTCATAAATTTGTTGAAAATAAATATGAGCTATAGAACTAGAATAATTTACAACAAAAATATCATTAGGAATGAAATATTTTTTACCACCATCCCAATCTAAAACAAATGTTTTTTTACCATTTAAATTTTCAACAATATTTTTACCATTAATACTTAAAAAAGTTACTAAAGACTTATCAAATTTTACTGAGATAACTCCATTAGATATTAATGCAGTTAATTTTGACTTATTAATATCTAATTTTAAATCCGAAAATGAAAAATTATTTAAACACATACTTAAAAAATCCAATTTTAAAAATATTAAATTAATTTAAAAACATTTACAAAAAATAAACTTTTTAAAGGATTATTTTTTATTATATAAAAACCAATTTTTAAAAACATAATCATAAAACAAAAAATAATTTATTATTTTTTATAATCCGGACAAGTAGTTCCGCTTGCATCTTCAGTTATTTTACCTGATAATACAAAGTTATCTTTAATCCAAGTAGAACCTTTCTTAATTTTTACGTTATTAAAAGAAACTTGTATTTTACTTTCTGGTAAACCATTAATAACAAATTTACCTGCAGTTAAAACTTTAACATTATCAAAATATATATCTTTAAATTTTGGAATTTTATTTCCTACAGCATTTTTATTATAGTGCATATCTAAATAAATAGGATATTGAACATCTTTAATACAAACATTTTTATAATAAATTTGATTAACTAATCCGCCATTAGATATATCACTTTTAATTCTCAAACCACTTGTAGTTCCATTCATAGATAAATTATTTATTAAAATATCACTTACTCCTCCTGAAGTTTCACTACCTATTGACATACCATGTCCTTTACCAAATACATTATTAATTATAGAAATATGTTGAGTTTTACCACTACCTGCTTTAATAGCTATATTATCATCACCAGTACTAATATATGATTTAGTAATAGTTACATTTTCTGTAGATCCAGGATCTATTCCATCTGTATTACGTGCATCAGCTGGAGTATTAATTTTAATTCCCCATATTGTTAAACCATTTGTATTACTTGTGGCAACGTGAAAATTTGGTGAATTTTTTAAAGATATATTAAATAAAACAAAATTTTTAGAATTTTTAATTTCTATTAATCTTGGTATATTCTGAGATTTATTTTTTTCTTTTGCTTCACTTGCTAAATCCCACCAAGTTTTAGTAGATCCCTTCATAACAGAATTACCTTGTCCGTCAATGATTCCATCTCCATATATACCACTATTTTCAGTAGAGTTAACTGTAATAAAAGGTTTACATCCTCCTCCAGAACCACTTAATTTTCCACATATATTTTGACCTTTATCATATAAATTAGGATCAGATATAGCTGAAAGAACAACTCCCTTTTTAATTAAAAGACCACCATTACTGGGAATAGATAAAGGACCAGAAAAAAAATGAAAATTTTTTCCATTAACATCTAAAGCTAAAACTTTTTTTAAAGCAGCACATTTATCCATTCCTTTTTGAATTTTTAAAGTCATATTTTCATTGGTAGCCTTTAAAACGTCACAGTTATTAGGAATAATGGGTTGTGTTACTTTTCTAGTATCACCAGCTGACATAGCTATATTAGAACTAAATAAAATACTCAAAAAAATAAATAAAAAATTTTTTATATAATTTCTAATCTTAAATATCAT
>CP144789.1:0-8747 GCA_036689305.1 Candidatus Stammera capleta
AACAAAATGAACCATTAGTAAATAAAATTATAAAATCACATAGTAAATATAAAAAAATATATACTGGAAATATAGTTACAGTTAATGTAGATCATATTTATATACAAGATGGTAATTCACCAACTATTGCTAATTTTTTTAATAAATATAATTTAAAAACAACATTTAATCCACGAAAAATAAGCTTTTTTTTTGATCATTCAGTACTATCAACAAATAAATATATATCATTACAAATAAAAAATGCACTTAATTTTGCTAACAAAATAAAAGCAAATATTTACAAAAGAGGAGAAGGAATAAGTCATATAATAGCTATGGAAAAAAATCTTTTCCAGCCAGGAAAAATAATTTTAGGATCAGATTCACATACTTGTACAGGAGGTATATTTCAATGCTTATCATTAGGAATGGGAGCTTCTGATATAGTAGCTGCTATGATAACAGGTAAAATATGGTTAAAAATACCTGAAACAATTAACATTAATATAGTTGGTACTCCTCATAAAACAGTAAGAAGTAAAGATATTATGTTGTTTATTCTAAAAAAATATCCACAAAAAATATTTTTATATAAATCTATCGAAATAAATGGAGAATGGATTAATAATTTGTCTATAGATTCAGCAACAACAATAGCTAATATGTCAGTAGAATTAGGAGCTAAATGTATATTTTTACCTTATGTTAATTCAATAAAAAATAAAACTAAAAAAGTTAGAAAAAATAATAGTAATTATAATTTACTTATTTCAATAGACAAATTAATTCCTCAAATAGCTAAACCACATTATCCTAATAATGTTACTAATATAGATGAATTATCTGGTACAAAAATTAATTATGTCTTTATAGGTAGTTGTTCTAATAGTAGTTTAGAAGATATAAAAGAAATATCAGAAATAGTAAAAAATAAAAAAATTCATAAAAATATTCATTGCATTTTAACTCCTGGTTCCAAAAAAATATACTTAAAAGCTATTAAAAATGGTTATATACAAAATCTGATTAAATCTGGAGTAATAATTTCTCCACCAGGATGTGGTCCATGTGTAGGTACTCAAGGATCTATTCCAGCAGATAAAGATAAAATTCTAACTACTATGAATAGAAATTTTCTTGGAAGAATGGGAAATTCTAAATCAGATATTTACATTTGTTCCCCTATTGTAGCTATATATACAGCATGTTTAGGTAAAATTCCACAACTTAATGAGTTAAAATAATGAATAAAAATTTATTTTTAAAAGCTAAATTTATAAATGATGATCTAATATCAACCGATGATATTTTACCAGCTAAATTTAAACATATGTACACAGATGGAAAAAAATTATCTCAATATTTATTCTACAATAAATATCCTAAACTAAGCAAAAAATTAAAAAATTACCAAGTAATTATATCTAATGGAATATTTGGTATAGGTAGTTCACGTGAACAAGCAGTAGATGCTTTAATCAATAAAGGAATAAAAATAATAATATCTAATTACTTTGGTAGAATATTTTTCAGAAATTCGTGGAATTTAGGATTAATTGCATTGCAATCTAAAATAAACAAAATAAAAAAAAATAATTTTATAAATATAAATCTTAAAAAAGGATATTTTAAAATTAAACAAAAAATTTTTTATTTTAATCCGCCATCAAAATACATGATGAAAATAATTAAAAATAAAGGAATTATTAATTATATAAGAGAAAATAAATATGATTTTTAATATAAAAAAAAATAAATTTGATGGTTTAGCAAAAAAGTATGACCTATATCGTCCTAGATATCCAATTATATTTTTTAAAGAAATAAATCATTGGATTATAGACAAAAAAAAATTAAATATTTTAGATATAGGTTCAGGAACAGGAATAGCTTTAGAAGGATTAATTAAAATTTTAGGAAAAAAAAATAATTTTTTCGCCATAGATTTATCACAAGATATGATAAATATAGGTAAAACAAAATATCCATATGTTAAATGGATTAAAGGAAAAGCAGAACATAAAATAAAATATTTACCTAAAATGGATATAATAATTTCAGCACAATCTTTTCAATGGATGAATAGAATAAAATTACTTAAATTAATTAAAAAAAAATTAAATTTAAATGGTATATTTTGTATATTACAAAATAATAGAAATTATAAAATAAATGATTTTCTAAATAAATACGAAAATATATTAGAAAAAATTAATTCACAATATTCTAGAAAATACAGAAAATTTAAATATAAAAAAGAAATTAAATTAATCTTTAATAACAAATATAGAATATATATTTATTTAAATTATTTATGGACCGATTATTTAACTAAACAAGAATTTATAGGAATGAGTTATTCTTCAACTCAAGTTCAACAAGTGAAAAATATTAATAACTATTTATTTAAAAAAAAAATAAATAATTTAATTACACAATATTCTAACAAAAATAAAGCAATAAAAATTGATTTCAAAAGTGAATTATTTCTAGTTAAAAATTATGATAAATAAATAAAAATATATATTTAATGTTTATAAAAATTAATAAACAAGTTAATTATCAAATAAATATTTCGTTACTTTCTATGTCAGAAAGTATACAAAATATTTTTTTAACCTGGTTAATATATAAATATACAAATAATTCATTAGCAATAAGTTTAATTACTTTTGTTAATTATTTTCCTATGTTTATTTATGCTATAACATATATTTTTATTGCTGATTTAATTAATCCAATATATCAATTTAACATAACCAACTATTGTTTGTTAATTAATTCTTCATTAATTATTTTATTTTCATTGTTAATTAAAAAAAATATCTCAATTTATATATTTATATTATTTATCTTACAAATAACTTTTTCTTGTACAAAAATATTAAATAAAATAATTTTAAACAAAATTTTAAAAATAATTTTTCAAGTTTATGAAATTGAAAAAACAATACAAATCTCTTTTTCGGTAATACAAATATTCCAAACAATAGGAAATTTTATAGGAAATATATTCATAATAAATAACTATATTCTCTTGGGATTTATATGTATATTTGTATTATATATAATAAATTTATTATTTAGCTATATACTATTAAAAAATAAATATTGTTATCATAAAAAAAATAACAAAAAAAAATATATTAATCTAAAAAAAGTTTTTTTTTGGGTTAAAACTACATTAAATAATAAAAAATCCTTATCTCTATTAATTTTATCTATCCCACCAAGTGGGATATATCAATATATATATACTGTTTTACCTTTTTTAACATCATTGTTTTTTTATAAAAAAACTATATATTTTTTTTTATTAAATTTTTTATCTACATTTTTTTCCTCCATAGTAGGTATTTTATTATTTAATAATTTTTTCTCTCAAAAAATTATTATAAAATATAGTCTTTTTATATGTTCATTATTATTATTATTATTAAGCATAAATTATAATTTTTTTATATTATTAATTTTAAATTCTTTATGTTTATCCTTACTATCTAGTAACATAATTTGTATGCAAATAAAAATAAATAAATTATGTCCATATACTCATTTAGGTAAATTTATTATTTTACGTAACTCCATTGCTAGTATATCAAAAATAATATTTTCTTTAATAGCAGCTTTTTTAATTAAAAAATTATCTTTGTTTTTAGTATATTTTTTTCCTTTTATTAATTTATTATTTTTTTATATTTTTTTTATTTATATAAAATATTTAAATATTTAATCTTTCTTATCTTTTAAATACCTATTTATTTATAAATACTTTAGTTCAGAAATAAAATTCGAATTTAATTTTAAACAATAATTTTTTTGAACTAAATTTTCTATTTAGAAAATATATAATAAAAATATAAAAATAAATATTTAAAATATAAAGATAAATATGAGTATAAATAAAAAAAACTAACAAATTTTTTAAAAAAAAAATACCTCTCTTATGAATAAAACAAATTATTTAAATATTAATTAATACTTAAATATTTTCACCTCTTTGTAAAAGTAATTTATAATATTTTTCTGAATCTTGTTTGATTAATTCTGGTTTTTCCCTTCTTAAAGACTGTTCTAACAAAAATATTTGATAAGGCATTTTAGTTATACTCCAATTTATAAACTTACAATACCAAAATTTTGATGTATTTTTATTTTTACTAAAATTACTTTTTTTAGAAGAACTATTAAAATCTTTATTTTTGTTTAAAAAACCGTAAATATTTTTATTATAATTAAATAATTTAATATTATTTTTTGCTTTATCTATAAGTTTAGATCCTAAAATACTTCTTTTATTTTTTAATAGCAAATTCCTTAAAGAAGGAAACTTTAATAAATCTATACCTATAATTTTCATTTTCATGGAATGTTTATTTTTTGAACAAATTAATGAATGAGTTAAATTATTACGTACAACCCATTCTTCAAATTTAAATAAACCTATTCTAAGTTCATGTATTGTGATTCCTCTAGATGTGAAAAATTTTTTAGTTAACCATATACGTAATGGTTTATATTGACCAGTATCATGATTTATATCACGAAATACAATTATATATTTTAATTGTTCTAAAATACGTAAAGCATGTAAAGGAGGGTCATATGATTTACGTCCATTATCATAAATATGTAACATATTCATAGAAGAAGCAACAATTTCAAATGGAACAGATATTTCCAAAGAATATTCTCTATATAAACTATAATTACAATAAGAAATTAATACAGATGATAAAACAGTTAATGTTTCACATAATTCTGATCGAGCATGAATTCTCATACCTAAACTACGACGTAATTTAATAAGATCATAATTTCTATGCCAATCATGACTACTTACTCGAGCAACTAATTTAGAAGCTATTCCTCTAGGAACACGACAAGATAATTTAGGAATATATCTTCTATGAATTTTCTTTTTTTTATTCAAAATAAAAGACTTTTTTTTACTTAAAGATGAAAATAATGTTTCGTTTTTTCTATTTATATAAAAATTTTTTAAATTATTCAATTTTTCCTGCACTTATGGCAGAATAAGGGGTTTCAATTTTTCATAACATTCTATATAATCTTATTTTAGATATATATAAAATGTTCCCCGCATATGTTTTTCTGCCAATTATATATATATATATTTGCGGGGACTTTTTATTAAAATTCAACAAAATATATATATATATATTAATTATATATTCCTCTATAAACGAATCAAATAAAAATATTAGTTTTTTTTAAAAAACAAATATTTTTAACATAAATCATTTTTTAAATTCATTATTTTAAAATTGTAATAATAAATATTGAAAAAAAATGTTAAATTTAAATACAATTTAACAAACATTTTATTTATAAAATAACATATAAATAAATATTTTTTTTACATAATTTTATAAAAACAAATATGATTAGTAATTTAATCAAAACAAAAAAAACACTAATATTTATGGAATCACATAATCCATTATCAGCAATAATCGTTAATAATGCTTGTTATAAAAAAAATAATGTTATACATAAATACGATGGAATATGGTCTAGTTCATTAGCAGATTCATTAATTAAAGGTATACCAGATAATGAAACCTTAAATTTAAAAGAAAGAATACAAAATATTTTTGATATAAGATCAGTAACTAAATTACCAATTATGATTGATGCTGATACGGGAAGAAATACAGAATATTTTTCATATTATGTAAAAATTATGCAACAAGTAGGAATTAACGCTGTTGTGATAGAAGATAAAAAAGGAATAAAAAAAAATTCTCTTTTAGGATTAAAAGTAAAACAAAATTTAGAAGATATAGAAAAATTTTGTAATAAAATTTACATAGGTAAAAAACAAATTTATAAAAAGGATTTTTTAATTATTGCTAGAATGGAAGGATTAATCGCTGGTAAATCTATTTCAGAAACTATAAAAAGAGCTTTTCGTGCAACAGAAGCAGGAGCAGATGGAATATTAATACATAGTATTCATAATACACCAAAAGAAATTATAAATTTTAGTAAATTATATAAAAAAAAATACCCTGACATACCATTAATATGCATACCTACTACTTATAACTCTATTAATTATCAAGAGTTAGGAAAGATAGGTTTTAATATCATAATATATGCTAATCATATGATCAGGTCATCATACAAAATAATGGAAAAAATTTCTAAACTAATTTTAAAAAATAAAAGAACGTATGATATAGAAAACGAATGTATTTCTATTAACCAAATATTAATTCAATAAAAAATTTTTAATAAAAATTAAAACCAATGCGTCAATTAAGAATAGGAGCATATATATCTTATGATACAGGACATCATCCTGCATCGTGGAAATATAATAATCCAAATCAAAAATTACAAGATATAAATAAATATTTTTATTTATCTAAAATAGCTGAAAATGGATTGATTGATTTTATCTTTTTAGCAGATACACCATCTATTTTTCAAGACGATAAAGGTAGTGGATATGGTAGTAGAGTAATATTATTTGAACCAATAACATTACTATCATCATTATCTAGTGTAACTAAACATATAGGATTAATAGGAACATCATCTACAACATATAAACATCCATATAATATAGCAAGAGAATATGCATCATTAGATCATATTAGTAACGGTAGAGCAGGATGGAATTTAGTTACTTCATCCAAACAAAATACAGCTGGAAATTTTGGATATGTAAAACATTTAGAACACGATGAAAGATATATTAAAGCAGAAGAATCATGTTCAATAATTAAAAAATTATGGGATAGTTGGGAAGATGAATCATTTATCAGAAATAAAAAAACTGGTCTTTTTTATCTAAAAGAAAAATGTTATCCAGTTAATTTTGAAGGTAAATATTTAAAAATATTCAATTCTATACTTAATATATCTCGAACTCCACAAGGACATCCTATAATTGTACAAGCAGGATCGTCTCTTCCAGGAAAAGAATTAGCAGCTAAAACAGCTGAAATAGTATTTACTGCTCAAAACAATATAAATAATGCAAAAAATTTTTATAAAGATGTAAAAAGTAAAATACATAAATATAATCGTACTTTTAAAGATATATTAATTATGCCTGGATTAAGTTTTTACATTGGGAAAACTAAAAAACAAGCATATGAAAAATTTCAATATTTACAAAACTTAACACCACTGGAATTAGAATTAAATATGTTAGAAAATTTATTAGGTGGAGAAATAAATATTTCCAATTATGATATAAACAAATCTTTACCTAAAATTCCTTATTCTAATGCCAATCAAAGCAGAAAAAAAATCATAGAAGAAATTACTAAAAAAGAAAATATTAGTATTAAAGAAATAAGTAAAAAAATTGCAGTCTCAAGAGGACATTTAAATATTATTGGTTCTTATGATCAAGTAACTGAAATAATATTCAATTGGTTCACAAATCACGCATGTGATGGTTTTAATATTATGCCACCTATTCTTCCAGAATCATTAGAAGAATTTATAAATAATATTATACCAAGATTACAAAAAATAGGAATATTTAAAAAACAATATTCTACTGGTACATTAAGAGAAAAATTAAATATACCTAAACCAAAAAATATAAACCATAAATAAATTCAAGATTTTTAAAATATGTCATATATCAATCCTAATATTATTATTGAAGATACAACATTAAGAGATGGTGAACAATCACCTGGAATCGCTTTTAATAAAGAAACAAAACTAAAAATATTTAATTTGTTAGTCGATATAGGAATAAAATGGATAGAGTCTGGTACTCCAATTATGAAAGGAGAAGAAGTAAAAGCTATTAAAATTATGTTAGAAAGAAAAAATGAACTAAATATAGTAGCTTGGAATAGAGGAGTTTTAGAAGATATAAAATATAGTATTTCATTAGGATTCAAATGTATACATATAGGATTACCAACATCAAAAATACATTTAAAATATAGTATTAATAAAAATAAAAATTGGTTAATAAAGACAGCAACCGACTTAATTAAATTTTGCAAAGATAAAGATTTATTTGTCTCTATTAGTGCTGAAGATATAGGAAGAACTGATATTGATTTATTACAAGAATATGCAATATCTGTACAGGAAGCAGGAGCAGATAGATTGCGTTTGTCAGATACTATAGGAATATTAGATTATGAAAAGTACGGAGAAAAAATAAGACAAATAAAGAATATATCCAATATAGATTTACAATGTCATTGCCATAACGATTTTGGTTTGGCAGTAGCTAATACTATATCTGGGTTAAAAGCTGGAGCTAAATATTTTCATGTCTGTGTTAATGGTATTGGAGAAAGAGCAGGAATGGCAGATTTGTCTCAAATGGTAATATTATTACATCAAATTTACAATATAGATTTAGGGATAAACACAAAAAAATTAATTAATCTTTCTTACAAAGTAGCAAAATATACTGAACAAAATATATATCCATGGCAACCAATAGTAGGCACAAATATATTTAAACATGAATCTGGAATACATACCAAAGGTATGCTACAAAATCATAATACTTTTGAACCATTTAATCCTAAAATATTAGGAAAAAAAAGAAAATTAACAATTGGAAAACATTCCGGAACAAATATATTAAAATACTATCTAGAAAAAAATGGCATAAAAACAG
Source organism: Candidatus Stammera capleta (assembly GCA_036689305.1). Taxonomy (GTDB): domain Bacteria; phylum Pseudomonadota; class Gammaproteobacteria; order Enterobacterales; family Enterobacteriaceae; genus Stammera; species Stammera capleta_AM. The sequence continues at coordinate 8,621 of CP144789.1, forward strand.
AACAAAAAATATTAAATAAATGTTTAGAATTAGTACGTATCAAATCTGAAATAAAAAAAATAAAACAAAAAGAATTATATAATTTATATATTTTAGCAAAACAAAAAATAGATAATGAATATTAAAA